>JALYVO010000081.1 GCA_030853195.1 Bacteroidota bacterium
AAACCGGTACTGTAGAAAATTACTATAAAGGAGTGAAACAAAAAGACCATGCATTTTTTGCAGCATTTGCCCCGCGCGAAAATCCTCGGATAGCCATTGCCGTTATATGCGAAAATGCAGGTTTTGGTGCTTCTTCCGCGGCGCCTATTGCGAGCCTGATGATGGAGCAATATCTGAATGATTCCATTGCAGGCGAAGCCCGAAAAGCAAAAGTAGAATCCATTTCAAAATTAAATCTTATGCCAGCAAGAATTTACCAGGCAATCAAAGCCAGGGATTCTTTACTTCATGCGAAAGATTCTATTTACATTAAGGAAAAAAAATATCTTAAAATCCTAAAAGATACAATGGGAATAGATGAAGATGAAGATACAGATGCGTTTGATAAATTAAAAAAATCAAAAGAAACAGAACAATTCCCTTTTGATTCTGTTCCATCTAAAAATAAAGATAAAAATGTGAAACAAACTATCAATGCGATAATGCCTGACAAACAAAAGAAACATGCTTCCATTGATTCTGTAAACTAACTCATCTAATGCGCGACCAGGCCATCATATCTAAAGGAATCGATTGGGTAACCGTTTGGCTATACGTCATTTTTGTTTCTATTGGCCTGCTTTGTATTTTCTCGGTTGAATATCATCACAATGAAAATATTTTGCAGAATATTTCAGGGCTAAAAAAGAATTATGCAAGACAATTATTATTTGCAGGAATTTCTGCGATAGCAGCTATTTTTATTTTGCTTACGGATAGCAAATTTTTTACCGCAACAGCCAACATAAGTTACGCATTTGGCATTTTACTTATGATGGCGACTTTTGTGGTCGGTAAAGATATCAATGGCTCGAGATCATGGATACCATTAGGTTTTTTCAATCTGCAACCTGTAGAAACTTGTAAAATTTTTACAGCACTTGCCTTGTCCAAATATTTATCAAGAACTGAAACAAATTTTCAAAATGCCCGCTCACAATTAATAGCGGCAGCGATAGCTTTAATTCCCGCTGCATTTTCTATTCTTCAAAATGAAACCGGCCTCGCATTGGTTTATTTTGCTTTCCTTATCCCTATGTATCGCGAAGGCCTTCCGCCTATTTATCTCATCATTGGCTTCTCATTTGCCGTGTTAGTGGTTGCTACTATCCTGGTAGAAAAAAATACGCTGGCCATTATTCTTACTGTTATCGCTGCCCTTTCCGCATTTTTTTTAAGAAGAAATATAAGGCGTGATAAAGAAATTTTATTGTTAATTCTTGGGCTTTGGATATTATGTGTAAGTGTGCAAAGATTTGCTGTGCCTTATATTTTTAAACACGTAATGCATCCATACCAGGTTGAAAGGATCATGAATACCTTTGGTGTAGATTATGTTCCTGATGCAGGTAACGCTCAACTCAAACAAGAACAAAACGAAGAGCAATTAAAAACAAAAAGAAATAAAAAAGCTGCCGAAAATTATAATGTAAAACAATCCAAAATCGCCATCGGTTCCGGGGGAATGTGGGGGAAAGGTTTTTTAAAAGGCACACAAACGCAGGGCGATTTTGTACCTGAGCAACATACAGATTTTATCTTTACTTCCGTAGGAGAAAATTTTGGTTTCTGGGGCAGCAGCCTCGTCATTATTTTATACATGCTGTTTATGCTTCGCGCAGTTTTTTTAGCAGAAAGGCAACGAAGCACTTTCACCAGGGTGTATGCATACAGCGTGGCAGCCATTATATTTTTTCATGTTTCTATTAATGTTTGTATGACCGTTGGCCTGGCGCCCGTTATTGGTATTACTTTGCCTTTAATGAGCTATGGAGGTTCTTCATTATTAACTTTTACTATTTTAATTTTTATATTAATCAGGCTGGATGCAGACAGGCACATGATTTTAAGATAACACCCACAAGCCCTAAAGGGTTTGCAAACAAGCCATTTAGTAGTTTTCTCTGTTTAATTTAATTTCGTTTTGTAAGTTTATTTATTGAACACTTTTATTCAATGCCCTTCAGGGGCCAGGGTATGAAAATAATTCCACTCAGCGAAGGCGCTTTTACCGTCGATCAATCAAAAAGATTTATTGCTTTTGATAAAGAAAAAGATGATCTGCACCGAAGAAACAAAGGCAGTTTATTAGTCGAGATCCAGCCGTTTGCAATTATCACTGCAAAAGATATTTTAGTGTTAGACACAGGATTGGGATTTGCAGATGAACATGGCCAATTGCAAATTCATAAAAATCTAGCGGCCAATGGTATCAATGCATCAGATGTTACGAAAGTTCTTTTATCACACCTTCATAAAGATCATTCAGGCGGCATTTTGCAACCGAATAAAAAGATAGTGAGTTTTGAAAACGCCACATATTTTATTAATAAAAGCGAGTGGAATTTTGCTTTGGAAAAAGGATTTCCATCTTATCATAAAGATGATTTTTTAATTCTTGAGAAAAACAGAAAGGTGAATTTTGTAGAGGAAAAAGGAGTTATTGAAGACTACATTCATTATGAATTAACGGGCGCTCATTGCCCTTTTCACCAGGTTTTTAAAATAATAGAAAATGATGAAATTATTTTCTACGGCGGAGATGTAGCGCCTCAGTTACAGCAAATGAAGAACCGTTTCAAAGCAAAATACGATTTTGATGGCGGCAAAGCTATGGAGTTAAGACAGCAATGGTGGAAACAGGGAGAAGAAGAAAAATGGACATTTTTATTTTACCATGATATCAAATATCCCATCTATAAATTTTGAAGCGGTTAAAAAAAAGACAATGTGGTCAAAAATGGTGCAAAAATTCATCAATAAGTCATAACAGTATTTGATTTCAGAGGATAGTATTGAAACCGGTTTCAATACTATCCTTTTTTTGTGCATAAAACTGCATG
>JALYVO010000044.1 GCA_030853195.1 Bacteroidota bacterium
ACAAAGAAACATTTTAATAATCTAGTTTTCAGGATCAGGCTTTCAATGCCCGGTTCACCGAAAAAAGCCCCACTAAATTAAATAGTGAGGCTTTTACATTCTTGAGAAAATTATCAGAACAAGGTGAATTCTACCCTACGATTTTTCTGACGTCCTTCTTCGGTTTTATTGTTCGCAATTGGTTGGGTTGGACCGTATCCTGTTGCTTCAATTCTGGACGCATTAGCACCTTGTGCCACCAGATACGCTTTTACTGCTTCTGCCCTTTCTTTGGATAAACGCATGTTCAATGCCATTGATCCTGAATTGTCTGTATGACCTGCTAATTTTAAGCTGAAATTCTTTTGGACTAATAGGTTGGCAACACTGTTTAAGCTTGCAAAAGATTTTGTTTTGATGGTTGCCTTGCTCAAATCAAATTCAAGGTTATGAATTGCAGAGTCAACTACTTTTCTGTCTTGTTCCGTTACAATTACTTGTGTCTCTTTGATGACAGGTTGGGTAACTACAATTGGGCAACCTGATCCATCTACCACGGTACCTGCAACTGTTCCCGGGCATTTGTCATATTTATTAGCCACGCCATCGCCATCGTCATCAGCCATATCTTTCATCAGTTGTGCCTTATCATTGCTATACTGATCTTTCATCATCTGTGCGTTCTGCTCTGCCTTTGTCATAGCATTTTTCAGGTCGTTTGCCTGGTCTGCATTTTGTTGCCTTAAGTCAGCAATAGCACTGTATCTCGATAAAGGCTGATTCTTTTTATTTCCTAAAATAAACTCCAGTCCAAAATGTCCATACGAGAATTTATCGTAGCTTCCGGATGATACGCCATCAAAAGAAGCAGATTTAACGAAGTTTACATCATAACCCAGATCTAAATTAATTCCTTTAGAAATACCGATCTTCAAACCCGCGCCAACAGGGATAAACCAGTTGTTAGTATAATCCTTACTTGCGGTCAGATTCATTAGTTCCGCATTTGATTGCATATATCCCGCACCTGCTTTGAGGTAAGGCGAAAAATAGCTGTTGATCCTGTTAATATTAAAGCTTGCCAAAGTTAAGTTTCCGGTTAAAGCTGCTGACCACTTGATATGTGACTTAAAACTTGTCTGGTCATAATTTGGCGATCCAAAAGCAGAAGAAGCTCTTTTGCCTTCTACATTACCTGCCAGAAAATCTGCCTGTAAACCAAATCCCGGGGAGATTTGCTTTTTGATGTAACCACCATAACCCCAGTTTTCTTGGGAGGTGTTAAAGTCATTAGTATTTCCACGGAAGATTGTGTACGGGGTAAGCACGCCGCCCTGAATTCCTATAGACCATGTTCTGAAATTCTTCCGGCCAAAGCGGTCAGTGGAAAATGGTGTAGTGGTAACTTGAGTTTGCGTCATGGTTGCATTCGTTGTGGTAGCACGTGCAGAGTCTTGCTGGGCAAGCAAAGGGCTTGCCAGCCCGCACAATAGCGCCAACATTGTTGGCTTCGTAAGATTTAAATTCATAAAAGTTATATTTTAATTTCCTACCCCTTATAAATAAACCTGCCAACAAAATTTTTGGTGTTTTAAAATCCAGTTTTAATTATATTTTAAGGCTAAAAGGTGTTTTAAGATATAATTTGTTTAGTTTTTTTTTAACTTATAAAACTTAGCATTAATAAGTGATTTATAGTTATTGACGAGATAATTCCACACAAGAACTTTTCGATCTCTCAAAGTGTGAATTTTTAAAGACAGGCAATTTCAAAATGCAAACTCATGACAAGAGTATGATAGAAAGTTAGCTTCATGCTGGCTGTTTTTGAACAGATGCTTGTTTGTCACTTATGTGCGCGAGCATTTGATGAAGAAATTTATGGAGATCATTCATCGAGTTGATATGCATAACAATCAAAATCCCATTTTTGCCAACTTGTTTTAGCTTGGCTTTATTGGTTTTGGTCTGGATAAAATCCAAAATTCTTTCAAAAGTTTTGCTGGTAAAATAAGGTGATTCAGGATTGGCAACAAAGAAACATTTTAATAATTCATTTTTCAGGATAAGTTTTTCAAAGCCCAGTTCTACCGAAATTTTACGACAGCGAACTGTAGTGAAAAGATCTTCAACGGGTGAAGGAATTGCTCCAAACCGGTCAATCATTTCTTTATGCAGATCTTCCAGATCTTTTTCATTTTCGCAATTGTCCAGCCTTGAATAAAGGCTTAATCTTTCAGTAATACTTTCCACATATTCATCCGGGATTAGGATTTCCAGATCTGTATCAATCGTGCAGTCAGAAACATAATCATCCTGCTTTTGAATTTCTTCTTTGAATAATTCTTTAAACTCGTTCCTCTTTAATTCGCGAATAGCTTCATCCAATATTTTCTGATACATTTCAAAACCGATTTCGGCGATAAATCCGCTTTGTTCACCGCCAAGCATATTTCCTGCACCGCGGATATCAAGGTCGCGCATCGCAATCTGAAAGCCACTTCCAAGGTCACTGTATTGCTCCAAAGTGGTTAATCTTTTGCGGCTGTCTGCAGTTAGTGTGCTCATTGGCGGCGCCAATAAATAACAAAAAGCTTTTTTATTACTTCTCCCAACTCTTCCGCGAAGCTGGTGCAAATCGCTAAGACCGAAATGATGGGCATTATTTACAATGATCGTGTTTACATTCGGAATGTCAACTCCACTTTCAATGATGTTAGTACAGATCAACACGTCATATTTCCTATCCATAAAATCAAGGATTGTTTCTTCCAACTGATCACCTTCCAGCTGGCCATGGGCATAGGCTATGCTTAGATCAGGGCACAATTCCTGTATCAAAATTTTCATTTCATGCAGGCCATGGACCCTGTTGTGGATGAAGAAAACCTGTCCTCCTCTTTCTACCTCATAATAAATAGCATCACGGATAAAATTCTGATTGAAAACATGTACTTCCGTTTGAATGGGCTGGCGGTTCGGCGGCGGTGTATTGATGATGCTTAGATCCCTTGCGCCCATCAAACTAAATTGTAGAGTTCTTGGGATAGGTGTTGCCGTTAGTGTGAGAGAATCCACGGTAGTGCGTATCTGCTTTAATTTTTCTTTTGCGGCTACGCCAAATTTTTGTTCTTCATCAATCACCATTAAACCGAGATCCTTGAATTTTACTTCTTTGCCTAATAAGGCATGCGTACCGATAATAATATCTATTTTACCATCCTGTAATTTTTGTAAAGTTTCTTTCTTTTCTTTAGATGATTTAAAACGATTGATGTAATCTACAGTCACTGGAAAATCACTCAGCCTTTCACTAAAAGTTTTATAATGCTGATAAGCAAGGATTGTTGTAGGAACCAATACAGCAGCCTGTTTGCCATCGAGACAGGTTTTAAATGCAGCCCTTATCGCGATCTCTGTTTTTCCAAAACCTACATCTCCGCATACCAACCTGTCCATTGGCGATTGTTTTTCCATATCTAATTTTACATCAGCGACAGCCTTGCTTTGATCAGGAGTATCTTCATATAAAAAAGACGCTTCCAACTCTGTTTGCATATAATTGTCTGACGAATGCGCAAATCCTTTATGGCTCTTTCTTTGAGCGTACAATTTGATAAGATCAGTGGCAATATCTTTTACCTGTCTCTTGGTTTTATCCTTCAACTTGTTCCAAACATCACTTCCTAATTTATTCATCTTAGGAACAGTTCCTTCCTTCCCGCTGTACTTACTTATTTTATGCAAAGAAGAGATATTTACATAAAGCAGATCTTTATCTTTATAAAGAATCCTGACCGCTTCCTGCAGAACTCCGTTCGTTTCGATCTTTTGCAAACCGCTGTAAACACCTACTCCATGATCGATGTGTGTGACATAATCGCCCGGCTGCAATTCGCGAAGCATCTTTAAAGTAAGCGCTTTGTTTTTGCTGAAAGCCTGTTTCACCCTGTATTTATGGTATCGCTGAAAAATTTCATGGTCCGTATAACAAACTAATTTCAGATCGTTATCAATAAATCCTTCATGAATAGAAACCGGAACAGGAACAAAATTTATTTCAGCAGCCAAATCATTGAAAATAGAATGTAATCTTTCTAATTGCCTGGGATTCTCTGCAAAAATAAAAAGGTTGTATTTTTTAGATTCATAGTTTTTCAGATTTTCAATAAGCAATTTAAATTGGCGGTTGAATGCCGGTTGTTGTTGTATCGAAAAATGAATTTCATTCTCTTTGGAAAAAAAAATTTTGTTACCAAATTCAATAACATGGCGTTCTTTAATTTGATTTTCCAAGATTGCAGCGCTCGCAAAATCATTTAATGAAACTTCCTTTTTTTCATTTAATCCGCCTTCATCCTCCTGCTTGCTTCCTGCAATCGCTGAGTCCACATCGCTGAAGGCTGATTTTAAATCTTCTTCTTCCTGTTCAATTATCTGTTTTATAAATTCCCAATCCTCCCTCCAGACAATTGTATTTTCCGGCAAAAAATTTAAGATAGAAACCTTTTCACCGCTGTTAAACTGGGTTTCCACATTTGGAATGATATTTACCTGCTGAAGCTTGCGCTCGCTCAATTGCGTTTCAGGATCAAATAAACGGATGCTGTCTATCTCATTTCCAAACAATTCTATTCTGTAAGGTTTTTCATTTCCATAAGAATAAATATCAAGAATTCCCCCGCGCACAGCAAATTGTCCCGGCTCATAAACAAAATCGCTTCGGCTGAAACCATGATCTACAAAGCGTGACAGCAATTCATCCACTTTCAAAGTTTCCCCGAGTTTAAATGAAATTATATTTTGAGAAAGGGTTTTTGATAAAACCACTTTTTCAAAAATGGCTTCAGGATAGGTTACAATAACTTTCTTGTTTCCACCGCCACTCAATTTTGTTAGCGCTTCTGTTCGCAGCATAACATGGCTGCTGTTCAGCTGGTGAAAATTCTTTTTTGATCTGAAGGATGATGGAAAATAAAAAATATCCAGGGCATGAGTAATATTTTCAATCGTATTGTGAAAATAAGCGGCTTCTTCGGCATCTCTTAAAATAATAAGATGGTTGAGCTGAGAGGTAACGGAATGATTAAAAACTGCAGAAAAAACAAATTGTGATGCGCTGCCATGTAAGCCTGAAAGATGGATGTGCTGCGGCGAAGACAATACAATCCTGTCCGCAATTGAAAAAATACGGGCATCATTTGAATAACTATTCATCAACACATCAAGATTCATTCAACTGCCTTTTTCTGAATCGTGCAAAGTTAATCTTTGATTTTAATTTCCTGAATGTCAATTAATATCATTTTATCAATCTCTATAAGAACGAAAAAGTTGGAATAAATAATCTTAAAAAATTAATAAACTACTTTTTAGCTTTTCAGGCAGTAGCAATTCCTTCTGTAAAACGTAAATCATTTTATTTAATTTTTTTTGCTCTGTGCGAAAATGGATGTTCGACATTTAATTTTTCATTCAAAATATCATTTGTATTTTACTAAAAATTATTAACATGGCAGTTGAACCATGGCGCACAGGTACGGTTATTCGGATTGAAGATGAAACGTACAATACCAAACGTTATTTTATTCAGGTGAATGAATTGGAATCTTTCGATTTCAAGGCAGGGCAATTTGTTACGCTTGATCTTCCGATCCATGAGCAGAAAAATAAAAGATGGCGCAGCTATTCCATTGCAAGCTGGCCTGATGGCACCAATGTTTTTGAATTATTGATTGTGCTTTTAGAGGATGGAGCAGGAACAACTTATTTATTCAATGAGGTTAAAGTTGGTTCTGAGCTTGTCTTTCGTGGGCCACAGGGAGTTTTTACCCTTCCTGAAAAAATCGAAAAAGATATATTTTTGATTTGCACAGGCACAGGGATTGCGCCGTTCAGAAGCATGTTAAATTATATCTATTTGCATAATGTAACTCACCAAAATTTATATCTTATCTACGGTTGCCGCACACAGAAAGATCTGTTGTATTTTGAGGAAATGAAATCCCTTGAAAAGAAATTATTGAATCTGTTTTTTATACCAACACTTAGCCGTGAAAGCTGGGCTGGGGCTACAGGATATGTACACAATTCATACCAGGAGATTTGCCAAAATAATAATGAGGCTTGCAAAAACCTGGAAAATATAAAACCTGCGGCATTTTATTTATGTGGCTGGAAATTTATGATCGATGACGCCCGGAAAAAAATAGCAGATTTGGGATACGATAAAAAATCAATCCACTTTGAATTGTATGGTTAACAATATTTGAAGAATAATGGATTGATTTTATAAAATAAAAAATTAAAAACTTAACATGAGAAGAAGGTATACCCGTGGAATTATTATTTCTTTTCTTGCAATAATAATTTCAGCAATCAATTTTTCCAATTTGGCCGGAAGCCAATGCATCAGGGCGATACACATAGTTAGTCTTCTCGCTTGTGGAATGGCAATCGGAATTTTGTTTGTGAATTTTCTTGGATGGTTAAGAGAAAGAAGAAATTGATTCTTTAACGGTTTTCCTTTCGGAGTGAGTTCTTCATCCAGCAAAAGACGTGTTTCAGTTTCTGTTAATGTGCTTCCTTCAATCGTTGTGGAATGATGCGTGATTGCATACTGGTTGAATTTATCAAAATCAATATTTTTTGACAATTGCAGAGATTCGAATTTCTCAATCAGCGATATGATTTTTGATTCATTCATTCAAACAAAACATTTTAGCCAACCTTTTCCATCACCAATTTTCTCACATCTTTTAATGCAATTCTTTCCTGCACCATTGTGTCTCTGTAACGAATTGTTACAGTATTATCCTCTTTTGTTTGATGGTCTATCGTTACACAAAATGGCGTACCGATTGCATCCATTCTTCTGTAGCGCTTTCCGATGCTGTCCTTTTCTTCATAAAAAGAATGAAAGCTCTGTTTACATTCTTCGAGTAATTCTTTGGCAATTTCAGGCAGGCCATCTTTTTTCAATAAAGGAAGTATCGCTAATTTATAGGGAGCAATCTTCGCCGGTATCCTTAAAACCACGCGGCTGTCTTCGGTTCCATCTTCTTTATTCCATTTTTCTTCCGCGTAAGCGGTGCTGATAATAGTAAGGAACAAACGATCTAAACCAACAGAAGTTTCCACTACATAAGGAATATAATTTCCGTAAGGCTTGCCATCTTCTTTAAGATCATTATCGAAATATTGCAATTTCTTTTTACTGAGTTCCTGGTGCTGTTTCAAATCGAAATCGGTACGCGAATGTATTCCTTCCAGTTCTTTAAAACCGAATGGGAATTCAAACTCAATATCAACAGCAGCGTTGGCATAATGCGCCAGTTTCACATGATCATGATAACGCAATTTTTCTGCAGGGATGCCAAGGCTTTCATGCCATTTTAATCTTTCGGTTTTCCAGTAATTGTACCATTCCATTTCTGTGCCCGGGCGCACAAAAAACTGCATTTCCATTTGCTCAAATTCACGCATCCGAAATATAAACTGCCGGGCAACAATTTCATTCCTGAAAGCTTTTCCTGTTTGCGCAATACCGAAGGGAATTTTCATTCGTCCGGTTTTTTGCACATTTAAAAAATTTACAAAAATTCCTTGTGCAGTTTCCGGGCGCAAATAAATCTTTTCGGCTTCGCCGGAAACGCTGCCAAGTTGCGTATCAAACATTAGATTGAATTGCCTAATATCAGTCCAGTTGGAGGTTTCACTAACCGGGCATTTTATTTTATTCTCTTCAATTAAATTTTTTAATCCTGCAAAATCATCTTTGGATAGCAATTCATCCATCTTTTTCAACAAGGCATATTCTTCTTCTTTTTTTCCTTCTAACGCTAATTTTTCAGCATGAGATTCTATCAGATGATCTACGCGATAACGCTTCTGGCTATCTTTATTATCAATCATCGGATCGCTGAAATTATCAATATGCCCGCTGGCTTTCCAGGTAAGCGGATGCATAAAAATCGCCGCATCAATTCCTACAATATTTTCATGAAGCTGGGTCATGCTTTTCCACCAATAATCACGAATATTTTTTTTCAACTGCGCGCCGTTTTGCCCGTAATCATATACGGCGCTTAAGCCATCATAAATTTCGCTGGAAGGAAATATGTAGCCGTATTCCTTGCAATGCGCAATGATTTCACTAAAATTATTTGAATCGTTTGTCATGAGTCTGCAAATATAAATACATCATTAAACTTAAGGGAAAAAGTAAATCACAGGTTTTAAAATAAATTAAACCCCATGTTCCGCTTAATTGGCTTTGGAATAATTCTTTTGTTGTATTTTTTGCTTCCCTATGGTAATTTTATTGATTGCATTAAAATTATGCCTCCGCATATTGAGATTTTTCTTTTAAAATTGGTAATGATGCTAAGAAGCAATTCTGTAACTTTATAATTTACAAAATACAAAAATGAAATACGGCCCAATAAATATTGATCCTGAAACGATGGGCGGCACTCCAGTATTTACAGGCACCCGTGTCCCTATTCAAGCATTATTTGATTATATAGAAACCGGGGAAACACTTGATGAATTCTTAGAGAATTTTCCTTCTGTAAATAAAGAATTCGCTATCCAGGTTTTACAAATGGCTGAAAAGTCTATTACTTCTGAAAAAATATTGAATGAAAATTTTGCTTGATGAAAATATTCAAGCCAAACTTAAATTAGATTTTGGAAAAGAATATGTGGTCAAAACAGTTCGTGATATGGAATGGTTAGGAAAGAAGAATGGTGAGCTTTTAGGATTAGCAGAATTTAATGGATTCAATATATTTATTACCCTTGATAAAAATTTAAAAAACCAACAAAATTTACATAAAGTCCAAATTAAGTTTATTGTATTACTGGTAAAAGATAATAAACATCAAACTTTGCAACCGCATATTGATAAGATTAAAAATATTTTAGAGAAAGAAAACATTCCTAAATTGAATCTAATTTCTATATAAAATAATCAGAATAATCATATTTTATCTCAATTTCTCATTCTTCTTATGCCGATCGCCATCTCTCAAATTTTTCTTTTCAAAATTTTTCTCAAGCGCATCTGTTAAGTCAACTCCGGTTTGGTTGGCAAGGCAAATCAACACCCAAAGTACATCAGCCATTTCATCAGCAAGTTCTCCTCCAACCTCCTCCAAAGGAGCAGGTTTTTCACTTTCTTTGAAAGATTGCTCACCAAATTTTCTAACCATTACTCTTGAAAGTTCCCCAACTTCTTCCATTAAAATGCCAAGGTTGGTGAGTTCATTAAAATATCTCACGCCGGTGGTTTTGATCCATACATCAACTTCACTTTGCGCATCTTTTATTGTAATTGGTTCATTCATTTCAAAAGTATTTATTTCATTTAATATGCAGATGAAGCTGCTTTGGGAGTTTGGGTTTACTCTTTATTCTTTGTATCAATCCAAATAGTTACCGGCCCGTCATTCACCAGCTTCACTTTCATATCCGCCCCAAATTCTCCAGTAAAAATATTTTTCCCTAAATCTTCTGCTAACTGAATAATCATTTTTTCATACAATGGAATCGCAACTTCTGCTTTGCTCGCTTTCAAAAAAGAGGGGCGATTCCCCTTTTTTGTCGATGCCTGCAAAGTAAATTGGCTAACCATTAGAATATCTCCGTTAATATCTTTTACAGAAATATTAGGCACTTCATTTTCATCATCAAAAATGCGCAGGTTCACGATTTTATTGCAAAGCCATTTTATATCTTCATCACTGTCGTCATCTTCAATGCCGATAAAAATTAATAATCCATTTCTAATTTCAGATTTTATTTTTCCATCAATCGTTACACTCGCTTCTAAAACCCTTTGTATCACTACTCTCATAAGCCATTTTATAGTTTTTATTAAAATTGTAATATTATTTTAAGATCGTGATTACACTTAACTTACTTTGGATTTTCTAAACTGTCTAAATCAATTCTTAGCACTCCGACGCTAAATCCCTATAAGTCATTTTATAGTTTTCAGCATTAAACCAGGCAATCTTCACAAAATTGAAATTATTGTTCAAAACGGATTTATTTATTCCCACAATGTGCAAAAATCAGTGAGGCCAATCCCCGCCTGCTTTAAAAATCTTCCCACATTTCTTATCCACAGCCTGTTAATATTAAGATTACCTTTTGTGAATTAGAAAAAATATTTTCGTTCTCCCGCATAAGAAAAAATTAATTAACAAAAATACTTTAAACCCGCATCTATGAAAAAAGAAACCAATGCCGGCCTCCGTTTCTCCCGGCATTTTACAAAAGAAGGCGTTGATCCTTTCAATATGTTTGAATACGCTTATCGTACTTCTATCATAAAAAATACTACTGGTGAAGTAGTTTTTCAAATGGATAATGTAGAAGTGCCTAAACAATGGAGCCAGATCGCTACAGATATTCTTGCTCAAAAATATTTTCGCAAGGCAGGAATTCCGCAAGGCGATGGACGCACCGGAAGGGAGATTTCTATAAAACAGGTTGCGCACCGTATGGCACATTGCTGGCGGGTTTGGGGCGAACGAAATGATTATTTTGCTTCCAAAGAAGATGCGCAGATTTTTTACGAAGAATTGGTTTATGGTATTTTAAACCAATCATGCGTGCCTAATTCGCCCCAATGGTTTAATACAGGGCTTCATGAAGTTTATGGGATTACCGGAAAACCACAAGGACATTATTATGTAGATGCAAAAGATGAAGTTTTGAAGAAATCAACTTCAGCTTATGAACGGCCGCAGCCTCACGCTTGCTTTATTTTAAGCGTAGAAGATGATTTGGTAAATGAAGGTGGCATTATGGATCTGTGGGTTCGCGAAGCGCGAATTTTTAAATATGGAAGCGGCGTGGGAACCAACTTTAGTTCTATTCGCGGCGAAGGTGAAAAACTAAGCGGGGGCGGCACTTCCAGCGGATTGATGAGTTTTTTAAAAATTGGAGACAGGGCCGCAGGCGCAATTAAAAGTGGTGGAACAACAAGGCGCGCTGCGAAAATGGTTTGCCTCGATTTGGACCATCCTGAGATAGAAACTTTTATAAACTGGAAAGTAAATGAAGAGAGAAAAGTGGCGGCATTAATTGATGCCGGCTATCCAAGTGACTACGAAGGGGAAGCTTACAAAACGGTGAGCGGCCAAAATAGTAATAACTCAGTTCGCATACCTAATGAATTTTTTCATGCTCTTGAAAAAGATGCTGATTGGGAATTGAAAGCGAGAAGCGACGGCCATACGATGAAAAAAATAAAAGCTAAAAAATTATGGGAAGAAATTAATTATGCCGCATGGGCCTGTGCTGATCCGGGAACACAATATGATACCACCATCAACGAATGGCATACCTGCCCTGAAGGCGGCCCTATCAGAGCGAGCAATCCTTGCAGCGAATACATGTTTTTAGACAACACCGCATGCAATCTTGCTTCAGTAAATCTTCGCAAATTTTTTAATGAAGATGATAATTCATTTGATGTTTCCGGCTTTGAATATACCGTTCGTTTATGGACAACGGTTCTCGAGATTTCTGTTTTGATGGCGCAATTCCCAAGTAAAGAAGTGGCACAACTTAGCTATGATTACAGAACATTAGGTTTGGGTTATGCGAACCTCGGCAGCATGCTTATGGTAAGTGGGATTGCTTACGATAGTGATAAAGCGCGCGGCATTACAGGCGCCCTCACCGCGATCATGACAGGTGTCGCTTATAAAACTTCTGCTGAGCTTGCTTCGCATCTTGGCGCTTTCAGCAGGTATGAAGAAAATAAAAAACACATGCTTCGTGTAATGCGGAATCACCGCGCTGCAGCGTATGATGCGATGGACGCGTATGAAGAAATTGAAATAAAACCGCAAGGAATTAATGCCAAATATTGCCCTGATTATTTATTGAAAGCCGCTACCAAAGCCTGGGATGACGCCGTGATGATGGGTGAAAAATATGGTTACCGCAATGCACAAACTACTGTAATTGCACCCACAGGGACTATTGGCCTGGTGATGGATTGCGATACAACCGGCGTAGAACCTGATTTTGCTTTGGTGAAATTTAAAAAATTAAGTGGGGGTGGCTATTTTAAAATTATCAATCAAAGCGTGCCGCAGGCTTTGCGCAATTTAAAATATTCAGAAAAGGAAATAGAAGAAATTGTAAATTATGCAAAAGGCCATGCGACGTTGAAAGGTGCACCACACATCAATCATGAATCTCTTTTGAAAAAAGGGTTTACTCAAAAAGATATTGAAAAATTGGAAGCTTCTTTGCCATCAGCCTTTGAAATTGGTTTTGTATTTAATGCATTTAATCTTGGTGAAGAATGTTTACAACGCTTGGGTTTCAAAGCAGAAGATTATAATAATTTTGACTGGAGCTTATTGGAAGCATTGGGTTTCACAGATGAGCAGATTGAAAATGCAAACACTTACATCTGTGGCACCATGACTGTAGAAGGCGCGCCTTATCTGAAAGACGAGCATTTATCTGTTTTTGATTGTGCCAATAAATGTGGGCATATCGGAAAAAGATTTATTCATCACAGCGGACATATCCGCATGATGGCAGCGGCGCAACCCTTTTTAAGCGGCGCTATTTCTAAAACTATAAACCTTCCGAATGAAGGAACAATAGAAGAAATTTCAGATGCTTATCTTTTAAGCTGGCAGCTAGGGTTAAAAGCGTGTGCGCTTTACCGTGATGGTTCTAAATTATCTCAGCCATTAAGCAATAAAAGCGATAAGAAAAAGAAAATTGCGGAAGTCCTTGAAGCGGCGACAGAAAGCCAACTCCATGAAAGCGCTCTTGTTAACATGAGCCAGTTAACGGTTGATGACCTTTTAGAAGAAGTAAATAAAAGAGTTCAAAGCAGCGCAGACACTGCGTTAAAGCGTCAGCTTGCAATGATCGTTGAGCGAAGGTCTTTGCCGGCAAAACGCAGAGGCTTTACGCAAAAAGCAAAAATCAATGGGCAGGCCTTGTTCCTGAGAACCGGCGAATACAGCGATGGCACTTTAGGAGAAATCTTTATTGATATGGCCAAAGAAGGCGCTACCATGCGTAGCATGCTCAACTGCTTTGCGATAGCCATTTCTATTGGTTTGCAATATGGCGTTCCATTGGAAGAATTTGTAGAAAAATTTGTATTTACGCGCTTTGAGCCATCAGGAATGGTAGAGCATCCAAACATCAAGACCACTACTTCTATTATTGATTTTATGTTCCGTTCATTGGCGTATGAATATTTAGGAAGAAATGATCTGGTTCATGTATTGGATAAACCTGAGGTAGAAAATATGGGTAATGAACCCTGGGATCAAAACACACCAACCATTGGTAATCGCATGCCTGAACTCAGTGAAATAAGGGTTCTGGGTTCTACTAACGGCAATGCACAAACGAAAAAGCCATACAGGGCAGATTATGCGAAGAAAACAAATCCAGGTTTAGATGCCGTAAATACGGCAGCCAAAAATATGCAGGGCGATGCGCCTGCTTGTAATACCTGCGGGCATATAACTATTCGCAGCGGCACCTGCTACAAATGTTTGAATTGTGGTAACAGTATGGGATGTAGCTAAACTTTTTCAATTATTAAACGATAAAGCCATCTGTTAAGGATGGTTTTTTTGATTGCAAAAAAAATGGATAATATATAAAGTGGCTTTCCCGGACAATATATTTTTTTAAGGAATGTCCTCTTCGTCTTTATTTTAATTTTACTTTTGCCCGGTTATTAAACATAAAACAAAATTGTTTTTTAAAAATTGATTCCAATGGTAGATGTTATTCTTGGCCTCCAGTGGGGAGATGAAGGAAAAGGAAAAATTGTAGATTATTTTGCACCTAATTATGATTTGATTGCACGTTTTCAGGGAGGCCCTAATGCTGGCCACACACTCTATGTAAATAATAAAAAAATTGTTCTCCACCAGATTCCATCAGGTATTTTCCATGAAAATAAAATCAATTTAATTGGTAACGGAGTTGTACTTGATCCTATTACCCTAAAACAGGAATGTGAATCGGTGGCTGCTTTTGGGATAGATTATAAAAAATCCCTTTACATAAGTGAAAGAACTCATTTGATTTTACCATCCCACAGAGCAATCGACAAAGCCAGTGAAACAGCAAAAGGAAAAGAAAAGATAGGCTCGACTCTTAAAGGAATCAGTCCCGCATATATGGATAAAACTGGGAGAAATGGTTTGCGGGTGGGCGATCTTTTAATGAAAGATTTCGGCGGCCAATACAAAAAGCTACGTCAGAAACATCAACAATTACTGGATAATTTTTCGTTTGATGAAGATATTTCCTCGTGGGAGGAAGAATTTTTTGAGGCTTTAGAATTTTTAAAATGCCTCCAGGTTGTTAACGGAGAATATTTCATAAATGATGCGCTTCAGGATGGCAAAAAAATTCTTGCTGAAGGCGCACAGGGAAGCATGCTGGATGTTGACTTTGGCACATTCCCTTATGTAACTTCTTCAAATACAATCACCGGCGGTGTTTGCAGCGGGTTAGGAATACCTCCTCAAAAAATAAAAGAGGTGATCGGTATAACAAAAGCATATTGCACCAGAGTTGGGAGCGGACCTTTTCCTACTGAACTACATGATGATGTAGGAGAATTGATTAGGAAAAGCGGGAACGAATTTGGCAGCACTACTGGAAGGCCGCGCCGCTGTGGCTGGATTGATCTTGTAGCCTTAAACTTTGCCTGCATGATCAATGGCGTTACACAATTAGTAATGACCAAGGCAGACGTACTCGACAGCCTCGAAACTCTAAAAGTAGCAAATAGCTATTTGGTAAACGGGAAAGAAACAAAACAAGTTCCTTTTCAAATGGAGAGGGTTAAATTAGAGCCTGTGTATAAAGAATTTAAAGGATGGAAAACAGATATTACAAGTATTAAAAATTTCGAAAGCATTCCCGCTGAAATGGATACCTATATAAAATATATCAATACCAGTTTAGATGTGCCGGTCAATTTTATTTCGAATGGGCCCGGAACCGACCAGATCATCGTGGCATTATGATTGTAGATTTCATTTAGGCTTGAATTTTTCAAAATAACTGTCATTTTATTTGGTTAATTAAAAATCATAATGAAATTTTACAAAAAAAATCCTTAGCAAAATATGAAAGCAAAATCTGATAAGGAAAAAGAAATTCCTGCAAAGAAAGCCACAAAAGAACCTGTTGAAGATTCTTCAAAAAAACAACCTGAAGATTTTGATGATGATCAGGAAGACGTTGATGACGATACACCTTTGAAGAAAGGAAAAGGGAGCAGTAAAAAAGCTAAAGGAAATGATGACGACGACGATGATGAAGATGTGGTCGTAGATGATGAGTGGGAAAAAGGAGACGACGATGATTACGATCCCGATTTTGAAGAGTTCGATATACCGAAATCAAAGGGTAAAAAAACATCGGAAAAAAAAGGTAAGGGAGACGATGATTTTGAAATTGATGATGATTTCAAAACACTTGATTTGTTTGATGATGGCGGTGGCCTGGACGATGAAGAAGATGATTTTTAAGAAAAAGATATTTGTATAAAAACTGGTTTGAAAAGAGAATTTTTTTTATTCCATATAACTGATTTTAATAACTTTAAAAATCAATTGCTGAGCTTTGAGAAAAAGTTTAGCAATTTTTGTTTTCTGGATAACCATGAATATCATTTTAATAAATCTTATGAATGTGTTGCTGGTGCAGGTTCCATTAATATAATTAAGCACAATACGGTAGGCTCTTTATTGCAACTCCAAACATTTCAAAAAGAAAATAAAGATTGGATATTTGGCCATGTCAGCTACGATCTGAAGAATGAAATAGAAGATCTGTTTTCAAAGAATTTTGATGGAATTCAATTTCCTGATTTCTTTTTTTTTGTTCCTGAAATTGTTTTCATTTTATCCAAAGACGCTGTATCAATTGGCGTTTACGATGATAATAATGCAAAGGAAATATTCAATGAAATTTCCAAAATAATTGTTTCTGAAAAAAAATATGAAACGCCACTTCTTCGCAATAGGTTTTCACACAAAGAATATTTGCAATCTGTAAAAAAATTTCAGGAGCATATTTCCCGGGGTGATTGTTATGAAATATGTTTTTGCCAGGAATTTTTTGCTGAAAATATTCAATTAGATCCTGTAACAGTTTTCAAAAAATTGAGTGATTTTTCTCCAAATCCTTTTTCTGCATTTTATAAATGTGAAGAAAAATACCTGATGTGTGCCAGCCCTGAAAGGTTCTTAAAGAAAATAGGAAATACGATCATTTCCCAACCCATCAAAGGAACTTTAAAACGAACAGGAAGCAATAATAAAAAAGATAAAGAAGAAAAAACATTATTGCAAACGAATGAAAAAGAGCGGGCAGAAAATACAATAATCGTTGATCTCGTGCGAAATGATCTTTCAAAAATATGTATCGAAGGCTCCGTGACAGTTAAGGAATTTTTGGAAATATATTCTTTTCCGCAAGTGCACCAAATGATTTCAACAATAACCGGGAGCCTTAATGATAATATTTCTTTCGCCGAAATTTTAACTGCCACTTTTCCTATGGGATCCATGACCGGCGCGCCGAAAAAAAGAGTGATGGAATTGATAGAAAAATATGAAAGGACAAAAAGAGGATTATTTTCCGGAACTGTAGGTTATATAAATCCTGAAGGTGATTTCGATTTTAATGTGGTAATCAGGAGCATTCTTTACAACAAAAAAAATAAATATTTATCCATACAATCCGGCTCTGCAATTACCTTTAAAAGTGACCCTGATAAAGAGTATGAGGAATGTAAAGTTAAAATTGAGGCAATGAGACAAGCCTTAATGTAGCTATTTACGATTTTTAGAAAGATTATTTCTATTTTTATAAACTGTTTTAGTGCCCATGCTCTCTATGTTTGCGCTTCCTAAAAGTTGTTTTACACACTCATTCAAAATTGAATATTTATTGGCAACAAAAAGTTTCATCTTATCATTTGGTAACTGTAAATTGTAAGATGCTCCTGATGCAAGGGTATCATCAAAGCCGGGATTATAATGATCGAAATCTTTAGCATCCATTTCAATACTTTTTGAGATCACCGCTGCCTTAAATCTCCCAGAAACAGGCATCGCTTCTACATTTGATTTCTCTGTTTCAGAAAGTTTTGGAGTAGATAATGTGCTATCTCCGGCTGAGAGATTTGAGTAATTAAATTTTGTTTCACCTAAGCCAGCATCATTATTCCCTGTTTCCATGATGTAGTGAGTGGCAATAAATTTTTTTACATGGTTACGCGATTCCTCCGGAAGATAGTATTGCAAATTCCAAAAATTGCGGCTACCGCTTTTTCTGATGGCACTGTAAACCCGCCCTGGGCCACCGTTATACGCGGCAATGACTAATAGCCAGTCTTTAAGATCTTTATAAAGATTCAGTAAATATTTTGCGGCAGCGTTTGTGCTTTTAGCGTAATCTGTTCTGTCATCTTCATCCTGATTAACAATCAAACCATAATCTTTTGCAGTATAACTCATAAATTGCCATGGCCCGCGCGCGCCTGCCGTCGATAACGCGCTGGATTTTAAATCACTTTCAATTACTGCGAGGTATTTCAGTTCTTTTGGTAATCCATACTTAACTAAAATACCATCAATAAAGTTGAAATAAGACATGGAGTTTTGCTTCAGTTTTTGCAAATATTTTGTATGCTCTTGCAAATAATCCTGCATATAACTTTCTGCATGAGGATTTACCTGTGAAGAATAAGGCATACCGGAATTGTAAGAATAATTTTTAAAAAGATCTTTGAATCCATACTTCGTAACCTGGCTCAGGTATTCAACTTTTTCTTTCTTTACCGGATCTTTAGATTCAATGACTTCTTCAATTACTTTATCTTCTTTTTTATTAACCGGTGGCATTAAAACTGTATCCGGTTTTTTCTGCGAAATGTCCATATTATTGGCGAGAGCCAATTTTGGAAAAATTGAAATAATGGGAATAAGCAAAGAAAATATAAAATTCCATTTTTTCATCGCTGATAGCGTTTGTAATCTTTCAAAAGCATATCTGAAAGCTCAAGCAAAGTTAATTCATTGTATTTGTCCGTAAGAATTTGCACTCCGAAAGGCATGTCATTACTATGTTTGAACAACGGTAATGAAATGGCCGGAATGCCCGCAAGGTTGGCATAAACTGTATAAATATCCGCGAGATACATTGCAACAGGATCTTTTTGCATAGCGCCCATTTCAAAAGCGGTGCTTGTAATTGTTGGCAGCAGAATGGCATCAAAAGTCTTGAATATTTCCCTGGTTTGCGAGACAAGCAAATGCCTTACCTGTTGGGCTTTGGTAAAATAAGCATCAAAATATCCTTCACTCAAAACGAAAGTGCCAAGCATGATCCGCTTTTTCACTTCTTTGCCAAAACCATTTCCACGGTTTTTTTTGTAAAAAGCCGTTACATCGGTATCATCATTTTTATCTCTGTACCCATATCTGACACCATCATAACGGGCAAGGTTAGACGAAGCTTCTGCAGTGGTAAGCACATAATAAGCCGGAACAATAAAATCAATCAAATCAAAATTGATTTCCTGAACAGTGTGGCCATCTTTTTTTAAATTTTCTGCCAATTCATAAATATCTTTTTTTATTTCAGGATCAAGGCTTTCATGCTGCATCGCAGTTTTGAATAAAGCAATCTTATATTTTTTTGGCGAAAGCGAAAATGTATATTTTTCAGATTTTTTTTGATTTACCGTACTGTCGTATTCATCTTTTCCACTGATCACTTCTAACACTTTTGCGGCATCTTCCACATTGTTAGAAAAAATTCCTATCTGGTCAAATGAAGAAGCGTAAGCAATTAAACCGTGCCTCGAAATGGTTCCGTAAGAAGGCTTCATCCCAACAATTCCACAAAAGTCTGCAGGCTGCCTTACTGAGCCACCCGTATCGCTTCCAAGGCTTACCATACACAATCCAGCTTGCACTGCAACTGCTGATCCGCCTGAAGAACCGCCGGAAACTTTATTCTCATCCAACGCATTTTTTACAGGTCCATACACAGAATTTTCGTTGGTGCTGCCCATTGCAAATTCATCGCAATTGCAGTTACCAATTATTATCGCATCTTCTTTAATTAATTTTTCAACAGCTGTAGCATTATAAATAGAAATGTAGTTTTTTAAGATTTTCGACGAAGCTGAAATCATATGATCTTTATAGCAAATCACATCTTTCAATGCAACGACAACGCCATGTAATGTGCCACACGGCTCACCTCTTTTTCTTTTTTTATCTAAAAAATTTGCACGCTCCCTGCTCTCAGTTTCATAAACTTCAACAAAAGCGTTTAGATGTTTTTCCTCATCAATCTTTTTTAAAAAATGCTCAATAGCATCAGCGCAGGAAAGGTTGCCTTCAAAAAGTTGCTGCTGGTAATCAGAAATATTTTGATAAAAAAACAAGGAAATTAGTTTAATAAAAAAAGTTGAGGCGATCATCAAATCCAGATGCATACCTCAACCTTATAATAATTTTTTTAAAATGCTTACGCTACTTTGAGTAAGCTCAATTTGCTGGTGACGAATTTGCGCTGTGCGTATTCTTTGCTGACCGTAAATATTTTCACTTTTTGGGAAGGTAATTCATACATCGCATCCGTTAAAATACTTTCACAAATACTTCTGAGGCCACGGGCGCCTAATTTATATTCCATCGCTTTTTCAACCATAAAATCATAAACATCTTCTTCAATAACCAACTCAATTCCTTCCAGCTCAAATAATTTTTTATATTGTTTGATCAAAGAATTTTTTGGTTCTGTTAAAATATTTCTCAATGTTATTGCATCAAGCGGATTCAGATAAGTTACTACCGGAAGCCTTCCCAGCAATTCAGGAATTAAACCAAAAGATTTAAGATCCTGTGCATTGACAAATTGCAAGAGATTTTTTCGCTGGTATTCCTGTAGGTCTTTATTTACACTAAATCCGATCGCGTTGGTATTAATTCTGCGGCCGATCATTCTATCCACGCCATCAAAGGCGCCGCCGCAAATAAAGAGAATATTGCTGGTATTTATCTTAATCAGTTTCTGCTCCGGATGTTTACGGCCGCCTTGCGGGGGCACGAGCACTTCTGTGCCTTCTAATAATTTAAGCAAACCCTGCTGAACGCCTTCGCCGCTTACATCACGCGTGATGCTTGGGTTATCACTTTTACGTGCGATTTTATCTATTTCATCAATATAAACAATTCCTTTTTGCGCCGCATTTATATCAAAATTACAAACTTGCAGAAGACGGCTTAAAATACTTTCTACATCTTCGCCTACATAACCTGCTTCCGTAAAAACCGTGGCATCTACAATGGCAAAAGGCACATTTAGAATGCGCGCAATTGTTTTTGCCAATAGAGTTTTTCCCGTTCCTGTTTCACCCACCATAATAATGTTGCTTTTTTCTATCTCAACATCACTATCTATTTTTTGATTCAGGCGTTTATAATGATTGTAAACCGCGACAGCAAGCACTTTTTTCGCATCATCCTGGCCGATTACATATTCATCAATATATTTTTTAAGCTCAATGGGTTTTTTAACCGAAAGCTTGAAATTAGAAGAAGATGAATTCTTTTCCTGCGCGGGCAGAATTTCCTGGACAATTATTTCCTGGGCATGTTCTACGCAATTTTCGCATATATGCCCTTCCTGGCCGGCAATGAGAATTTTTACCTCATCACGACTTCTTCCGCAAAATGAACAATGTAAAGTTTGTTGCTTGGCCATGGGGGATTAATTAAATTTTTTTTTTCAAAAATAGCTTTTTTATAAAAAATTAAAAGCTAAAATATTGATGTATGGTAAAGACGATAAAAATTGCAGAAATGATGCATTACAATTTATTGAGAATACCATCGATGATACCGTACTTTTTGCTTTCTTCCGCATCCATCCAATAATCGCGGTCAAAATCTTCCATCACTTTATCGTAAGTCTGGCCGCAATTATCAGCAAGAATTTTTGCGCCCAGTTGCTTTGCTTTTAATATTTGAATGGCTATAATTTCCAGATCGGCGCTGGTGCCCTGGCCGCCACCGCTTGGTTGATGGATCATCACTTCACCATGCGGAAAAATAAAACGCTTTCCTTTTGCGCCGCCGCTCAATAAAATGCTTCCCATGCTGGCCGCCATTCCCATACAAACCGTACTCACCGGGGATGAGATCATTTGCATGGTATCGTAAATCACCATACCACTGGTGATAACACCGCCAGGACTATTAATATAAAAAGTAATTTCTTTTCCGGGATCCAAAGCTTCGAGATACAAAAGCCTGTTGGTGATATCTGTCGCGCTTTTATCATGCACTTCTCCCCAAAGGAAAACCTTTCGTTGTTCAATGAATTTTTTATCGAAAGTCATCGCATTCATCATCATCTTTTCCATCGCGCTATCCGGCTCATTTTTTTCTGGTTCTTCTTCTTTATTGTAACGGGTTATGCTATTTTTATATAAATTCATGTCTTTTCGTTTATAGGTAAATTCTACTTTTTCGCTTTCCTGCTGTTATTGATCAATACTTCGTCAACAAGGCCATATTCTTTTGCTTCATCGGCTGTCATCCAGTAATCGCGGTTACTGTCTTTGGCTACTTTTTCCATGGTTTGGCCTGTATGATTACTAAGGATTTCATATAATTCATGCTTTATTTTTCTCACTTCATTCACTGTAATTTCTACGTCAGAGGCTTGTCCGGCTGCGCCTGCGCTAGGCTGGTGCATCATAATGCGTGAATGTTTCAAAGCGCTCCTTTTTCCTGGTGCGCCTGCTGCCATCAAAACGGCTGACATACTTGCCGCGATGCCCGTACAAATAGTGGAGATATCCGGCGTTACAAACTGCATAGTATCATACAATCCTAAGCCGGCATATACTCCACCACCCGGAGAATTAATATACATTTGAATGTCTCTTGCTCTGTCGGTGCTTTCTAAAAACAATAATTGCGCGATGATAATGTTGGCAACTTCGTCATTGACAGGATAGCCAAGAAAGATGATCCTGTCCATCATCAAACGGCTGTAAACGTCCATTACAGCTACGTTCATCGGCCTTTCTTCAATAATGTTAGGAGTTAGATTAGTTATATTATGATTGATGTATCCATGAAGTGTATTGCTGCTGATGCCCATATGTTTCACGGCATATTTTTCAAATTCCTTTCCGGTATGCATAAATTAAATTTAATGTAATAAACTTATTACGTCGGTGAAGTTCCAAATATTATGCTAACAAAAAAAATAAGACAGAATTGCAGTGAATTGGTGTGACGTAAAAAATGTGGGTTTTTACATTAAGCTTAAAGCAACCCAAACTATTTATAGAATTTATATTGGAAATTTAGTTGTAAACATTCCAAGCTTTTCTAAACCCTCAACTCATCAATGCTCATGGTGATGCTGCATGGCAAGGAATTTTTCTGACGAAGTTTCTTCTTCTATGGGCGTAACCTGGGTCTCAAGCCAGTTGAATAATTTCTGCGTGATCATTTTACGGTAGGTGCTGTCAACTTGCTTTTCATCTTTCATCATCCTGTCCACATAGCTATCCAGCCATTCAGCATTTCCATCGCCAAGATTCATTTGTGTGAAATAATTTGCAATTTCGGATTTCATGCTGCTCTTCAATTCCTCTTCAGAAACATTGAGTTGATTTTCCTTAATTATTTTATCGCTTAGCAAAGTCCATTTTAGCTGAGTCGCAAAGGAGGGATATTCTGCTTCCACCTCTTCTTTACTTTTTTTCTTTTCTCCGCCGGTTTCTATCCAGCGTTTTAAAAAATTATCCGGAAATTGTAACGGTGTATCAATCAAAGTATGATAAAGCTGATCGTGAACCTGGTTGCGGCTTGCGGCATCCCATTGCTTTTGAATTTCTTCTTCTAAAGCTTTACGAAATTCTTCTTCGGTTTTCATTTCTTTTCCGGGGAAAACCTGGTTAAAAAATTCTTCATTGAATTCTTTCTTTTCAACCAAACCTATTTTGGTTATGGTCATTTTAAAATATTTTTCTATAGAAGAAATGTCATCTTTATTTAAATTTAAATCAGAGATTATCCAATCTCTTTCTTTTTCAGGAAAAGCGTCTTTTAATTGCAAAACAATAAAATCATTTACTTTTTTATCCTGTAATTTTTGTTGATATTCTTCTGAAAAATATTTTATTAAAATAGAATTATCTTTTGAAATGCCTTCTGCCACAAGGTTTCCTTCTGCATCACTTTCTTCAAAGAGAACATTTAACACATTTTCAGGAGCGGTTACTGTTTCCGCGTCATTCATTGTGCCGTGTTTGGTAATTAGTTTTTCTACTTCTTCATTTACCATTTCCTGAGTTGCTTTCACTTTGTGAAAAACAGGCTTTGCGGTTTTAAGCGCGTCTAAAGTGACTTCCGGTTTCAACCCGATCTCAAAGGGAAAATCATAATCGCCGGGATTATTCATATCCAGGTTGCGCAAGTCATTTTCCATTGGCAAAGGCTGCGCGAAAATTTCGGGTTTTTCTTCTGTGAGATATGCCTGCAGCTCTTTTTCAACAGATTTAATTACTTCGTCATAAAAGATAGAAGCGCCGTACATTTTTTTAACCATTCCCGCAGGAACCATCCCTTTTCTAAAACCTGGAATATTGGCTTTTTTACTATAATCTTTTACTGCTTTTTCAAAAGAAGAGAAATAATCTTCTCTAGAAACTTTAACTACTATTTTATCGTGAAGATTGCCGAGATGCTCTTTTGTTACGCTTGCCATTAATCAAATTTTATCAACCGTACGGAACGATTTTATTGGTTTTCTTTTTACAAAACTGTTGAAGAAAGTGCGCATGGAGGGACTCGAACCCCCACACCTTGCGGCATCAGATCCTAAGTCTGACGTGTCTACCAATTTCACCACATGCGCTTTTGGGGCGGCAAAAGTAATGGATTTTTTGATAAAATGAATGGGAGAAATTTAAACAAGAAATAATCATTTCATGATTAACGATGTAATCCAAAATTTGATCACATAGCTGGAGCAAGTGAATTGCTTGTGCCATTTACTAAAAGTTCCAATCAGAATTTTTCATTTCTTAATTACGTTTAGCCTTGCCTGTTATATAGCAAAAATAAACGACAAATTAAATCGCTTTTTCTACTTTTTTACTTATATGCCTACAAGCGTTAGATTCCATGAGACAAAAAATATTATCTTCATTTAAACATTTAAACATATTTGGGTATACAATTACGCAAGAATGAGGCATCCAAAATATCAATATCGTTCGGAAGAGTTATTGCTTTTTTATGAATTTATCAGCGAGGGTCCAAAGGGATCAATCAAAAAGATTGTAGAATACTCCAAAACAAGTACTGAAAATGTTTACAATTTGGGTTTTGGCGATTACGAAGAGTCAACAAAAGGTATTAATGATCTTTCAGTAACGAACAATGGAGATAGCCTGAAAGTATTGGCTACAGTAGCTTCAACTGTTTACGCATTTACGGGCAAATATCCAAAAGCCTGGATTTTAGCAACCGGAAGCACATCAGTAAGAACAAGGTTATACCGAATGGGAATTACGAACAATTTAATCGAAATTTCAGAAGACTTTATTGTATTTGGTTATAATAGTGAGCAGGTGTGGGAAGAATTTATAGCAGGTGAGGACTATGAAGCATTTCTATTAACAAGAAAAGATAATAAATTTGCATTATGACAATTGAACAATTAAATAAATCGAAAGTTCCAATTATTGTCTTTGACAAGAAATTAGAACAATTCAGGGGAAAAGTATTATTTCCGAAAAAGCTTGAAAAAGCCAACAAGATTTTGTCTAAAACTGAACTACCAAAATTAAAGAAGTAGATATTTTTTGGGTTTGACCCTACCTGTTGCGGCAAATTCTACCGTTCTTTTCCCGAAAAAATAAGAATTCTAAACTACTTGTTCCATCATAATTAAATTGTGAGGCTCTTATGCTGCGCACAAAAATCTTGATAAACTCATGATTAAATTAGCGGTTGCAGACAAAAACAAGAGATCAACCATTTACTGCAAACGTTATAAGCCTTTTTATAGTTTTAAAACATTTCTTTTTAGCATCTTAAATGCGTTTTAATTCTTTGTAATAAAAATAAGTAGTTTTAGAAAACAATTCTTATTGCAATGAAAAATCTTTCACTCTTTTTATTCTTGATCTTTTCTTCACTGTTCTGTTTCTCCCAGGACAGTATAACAATAAAAGATATTCGCTCAGGAGAAAAAATAATCAGCCTTCATTTTACAGAAGTGAAGGAAGATTCATTGCTGGAACAAGTGCAATCCAGATCAAAGGAGTATGATAAAATGCACCGCTTTTCTTTAGATAATTCTATCCCTATGACAATGGCACAAAGCCCGCTGTTGCCTTACATGGATCTCTCCAAAACAACTTCTTCAGTCAAGAAAAAACAATTGCCGGTAAAATTTAATATTCCTGCCGGCATAAATCTTCCCGGGGATAAAAACGAGCTGGCATTTTATTCAATCTCTCAATTAGCCTCATTAATAAAAAATAAAAAGATCACGTCTGTAGGGTTGACAAAGTTTTTTATTGAGCGATTAAAAAAATATGGTGATACACTTCACTGTGTTATTTCATTAACAGAAGATATTGCGATGAAAGAGGCTGCTGAAGCCGATAAAGAAATTGCCGCCGGCAGATATCGTGGCCTTTTGCATGGCATTCCTTATGGACTGAAAGACTTGTTTGCAGTTCGTGGAACAAAAACAACATGGGGCGCTGAGCCTTACAAAAGCCAAATTATAGATAATAACAGTTATGTATACACGAAATTGAAAGAAGCAGGTGCAGTGCTGGTCGCAAAATTGTCCATGGGCGCTTTGGCGATGGATGATTATTGGTTTGAAGGACAAACAAAAAATCCCTGGAATATGTCGGAAGGCTCCAGTGGGTCATCTGCAGGATCGGCTGCAGCAACTGTTGCAGGGCTTGTGCCCTTTGCAATTGGAACAGAAACTTATGGCTCTATCATTTCACCATCGACAGTTTGCGGGGCAACGGGCTTGCGGCCAACATTCGGTTCAATCAGCAGATCAGGAGCAATGACACTTTCATGGAGCCTTGATAAAGCAGGCCCGATTTGCAGAAGTGCTGAAGATGCGGCTATCGTTTTCAATTATTTACATGGCACTGATGGTAAAGATGCGGCGGCAGTAAATATGCCTTTTAATTATAAAGAAACAGTTGATTTATCTAAAATGAAAATCGCTTATGCAAAAAATTATTTCGGGAAAAAAGATACGCTGGGAAATGAAAATAATGTGCTGGAAGTTTTTAAGAAAGCTGGCGCCACACTAATTCCTGTTGATTTTCCTGATTCCGGGATTTATAATTTTGATATGATCGGAATTGTGATTGGTTCAGAAAGCGCTGCGGCTTTTGATGGATTTACAAGAACCGGCATCGATGATAAAATGATACGGCAGGGAAAAGGAGAATGGCCTAATTATTTTCGCGCAGCGAGATTTATTCCTGCTGTTGAATACATCAACACGAACCGGCATCGGTATCTTTTGCTGCAAAAGGTGAATGAAGTAATTGAAAAATATGATGTGATTATTTGCCCAACATGGGGCGGAAATCAGGCGGCTATTACAAATTTAACAGGACATCCTGCGATCAGTATTCCGACAGGTTTCAATAAAAATAATACACCAACAAGCATTACACTTGTAGGAAAATTATACGATGAAGCAACGATTCTTGCTATTGCAAAAGTGTACCAGGATGCTACACGTTGGAATAAGATACATCCGGGGTATTTCAAATAAATAAATAAAATAAATTAAAAATGAATAAGATAATATCGTTCTTATTATTTCTTTTTATTGTGCAATCTCCATCTGCCCAAAAGAGAAAAATAATAGGTTTTGGTGAAAAAAATGTATCCACTGAACTATCAACTGAATCCATTTTTGATAAAAACCTAAGCGCAGAAAATATAGGAAAAACTATAAAGAAGCTTTCCTCAAAGCCGCACCACATCAGTTCTCCGGGAAGTAAAGAGAATGCTGAATATATACTTGGTTTATTTAAAAATTGGGGCTGGGATGCAAAGATTGAAACTTTTCATGTGTTGTTTCCAACACCAAAAACAAGATTGTTAGAAATGACATCACCTACTTCTTATAAAGCGATTTTAAAAGAACCGGCGTTGAAAGAAGATGCTACCAGCGGACAAGCGGGTCAATTGCCAACCTACAATGCATGGAGCGCGGATGGTGATGTGTCTGCAGAATTGGTTTTTGTAAATTATGGCTTACCTCAGGATTATGAAGTGCTGGACAGAATGGGAATTGATGTAAAAGGGAAAATTGTAATTGCAAAATATGGCCATAGCTGGCGGGGAACAAAACCAAAAGTAGCCCAGGAACACGGCGCTATTGGCTGTCTTATTTATAGCGACCCGATGGATGATGGATATTTCCAGGCCGATGTATATCCAAAAGGGCCTTTCAAAAATGAATATGGTGTACAAAGAGGATCGGTAATGGATATGGTAATTTATCCCGGCGACCCGCTGACCCCGGGAATTGGCGCCACTGAAGATGCAAAAAGATTGGATAGATCGCAAGCCACAAATCTTTTAAAGATTCCTGTGTTACCAATAAGCTATCATGACGCCAAACCTTTACTTGAGTCTCTTGACGGGCCCGTTGCACCAAATAACTGGCATGGTGGATTGCCATTTGCCTATCACATCGGGCCGGGAAAAACAAAGGTTCATTTGAAAGTTGCATTCAATTGGGACATCGTTCCATGCTATGATGTAATTGCTAAAATACAAGGTATAAAATTTCCGGATGAATGGGTAATAAGAGGCAATCACCAGGATGCGTGGGTCAATGGAGCAGGAGATCCGGTGAGTGGATTGTCCGCTATGCTCGAAGAAGCAAAATCAATTGGCTCAATGTTGAACAATGGATGGAAACCAGATCGCTCTATTGTTTACTGCGTATGGGACGGCGAAGAACCTGGTTTGCTTGGTTCCACAGAATGGGTTGAAGAACATCAAAAAGAATTACAGGAAAATGCGGTTGTATATATTAATTCAGATGGAAATGAACGCGGCTTTTTATCAGCAGAAGGCTCGCATGCATTAGAACCTTTAATGGATGAAATTTCAAAAAGTGTGAACGATCCGCAAACTAATGTAAGCGTATTCGAGCGTAAAAAAGCACACGAAGCTGTGACAGCAACGAACACAGAATCAAAGAAGAAAATATTTGATGAAAAAGAACTAAAGCTTGATGCAATGGGTTCTGGTTCCGATTATTCATCTTTTATTCAACACGCAGGAATTCCCGCCTTGAACCTGGGTTATGGTGGCGAAGGAAATGGTGGCGAATACCATTCAATTTATGATTCTTACGATGACTATGCAAGGTTCAAAGATCCGGGCTTTCAATATGGAGTTGCTCTGGCACAAACCGCCGGTCATGCAGTTTTGCGAATGGCCAATGCTGATGTTCTTCCTTTTGATTTCACCCATTTGTATAAAACAATAAATGAATATTCTGATGAATTAGTAAGCCTTCTCAAAAATTCAAGAGAGTCAACTGAAATAGAAAATAAAATTATTAAATCAGGCGGATATGCAATTGGCGAAGACCCAACTAAAAAATTCATTAACCCGGTCGTAAAACAAGAAGTTCCTTATCTTGATTTTTCTCCTTTACAAAATGCATTACAGGTTTTGAAGAAAAGCGTGGATAGTCTAAAAGTAGTTTTTCAAAATAAAGAAAAAACCAATAATGCAAGTGCGGCTTTCAATAAATCACTTTACCAGGCAGAGCAACAATTATTGTCTGAAACCGGCTTGCCACGAAGAGCATGGTATAAACATACAATTTATGCACCCGGATTTTACACAGGTTATGGCGTTAAAACAATGCCCGGCATTCGTGAAGCTATTGAGCAAAGAAACTGGAATGAGGCGCAGGAGCAAATTATTATTGATGCAAAAGCAATTACCAAACTTGGGGATTATTTGAAAGAGGCAACATCAAAATAATCATTCTGAAGATTGAAGTCAGTTTAAATTATTTCCCGCTTTTCCCTTTACATATTCATTTGTAAATTGCATATTCTCTTATGCCTTTTCAGCTCAATTCCTCATATATGCCCGCGGGCGATCAGCCACAGGCTATTGAACAACTTACCAAAGGTATTTTGGAAGGAGAAAAATATCAAACGTTATTAGGTGTTACAGGAAGTGGCAAAACTTTTACAATGGCCAATGTGATTCAAAATGTGCAGCGCCCAACTCTTGTGTTAACTCATAATAAAACCCTTGTAGCACAGTTGTATGGCGAGTTTCGTCAATTCTTTCCTGATAATTCTGTTGGATATTTTGTTTCTTATTACGATTATTATCAGCCGGAAGCTTATATGCCGGTGAGCGATACTTATATAGAAAAAGATTTAAGCATTAATGAAGAATTGGATAAATTAAGATTGGCGGCAACGTCTCAATTATTAACAGGGCGAAGAGATATTATTGTTGTAGCAAGTGTGAGTTGCATCTATGGCATCGGTAATCCAAAAGATTTTGCCGCAGGTGTGGTTCGAATTGAAGAGAAACAAACCATCAGCCGCCAGGGGTTTTTGCATTCATTGGTGAATGGTTTATATTCAAGAACGCAGGGCGATTTTGCAAGAGGAACTTTCCGGGTGAAAGGCGATACCGTGGATATCAATCTTCCTTACATGGATAATGGTTATCGCATTACTTTTTTTGGGGATGAAATCGAAAGTATTGAAACTCTTGAGTTAAGTTCAGGAAAGCGAATTGCCAAAGTTTCTAATGCAGCGATTTTTCCTGCTAATTTATACATCGCCCCAAAAGATAAATTACAACAAATACTTTATGAAATCCAGGATGAAGCTGCGCGGCAGACAGAATATTTTAAAGAAACCGGAAAATATATTGAAGCGCAAAGAATTTCAGAAAGGGTAAATTATGATGTCGAAATGATTCGTGAATTGGGCTACTGTAATGGAGTAGAAAATTATTCAAGATTTTTTGACAGGCGAGAGCCGGGCACGAGGCCATTTTGTTTGCTGGATTATTTTCCTAATGATTTTTTATGCATCATAGACGAAAGCCATCAAACCATTCCGCAGGTGAGCGGAATGTATGGTGGCGACCGTTCCAGGAAGTTGATTTTGGTGGATTATGGTTTTCGTTTGCCATCGGCATTGGATAACCGTCCCTTGAATTTTAATGAGTTTGAAAGTATGCTCAATCAAACTGTTTATGTGAGCGCCACACCTGGAGATTATGAATTAGAAAAAACGGGAGGTATAGTGGTAGAGCAGGTTGTACGTCCAACAGGTTTATTAGATCCACCGATAGAAATTCG
>JALYVO010000018.1 GCA_030853195.1 Bacteroidota bacterium
AGCATAGATCTGCAGAATTTTGCACACAAAGTTCAATTTCTCTGCATTTTTTATCAACCATTTTTATCCCCAAACTATTACCAGTTGTGGATTACGGAAGTTCTTAAGGGGTGACTACATAGAAAAGTAATTACCAGGTTTGTTTTATCCGGTATTTTATATTGTTCTGAATACATGGTGTAAAGGTCAATTATTTATTAATTATATAGGCAGCAACTTTCCCATATACAAATGAACGGTCATTCTCATATATATGGTGGCTCAGCGTTTCATCTTTAATAATCCGTGACTTTAATTCATCAGGTATATCACGGGGTATCATTAGGTTGCGGAATATAATTCTTGCACCTGTTCGGGCAGTTATGTAAACTGCTGAAAACAAACGAAGGGTATCTTTTTCACTCATTAATTCGCAAATATTTGACAAAGCAAAACAATCAATACTTCCATCAGGCATTGTATCTATCCAGCCCTGTGCTTCAGCCGTAATAATTTTAATTCTGTCAACCCTGGATTTTATCAATTCGAAATTTTCTCTTCTTAAAAAGGCGGGCACTTCTACGTCATTACTGTATTTACCTAACAGGTATAACGACAAAAAGTAATTTCCTTTTACCGGAATATTCCTGAATGCTTTTTTTGAACGGTTGAAAAAGCTTTCAGCAAATGATTTGCTACCATCATCAAAATGAAAGTAATCAGCTACCAAACCCCGTTTTGCAAGTATTCGTTTATTAAACAAAATATTAAAAAGGTAACGAAAGCGTTTTGTATTCCATACTGTGTCAAAATATATTTCCTGTTCGGCTTTAGATTTCTCCCTGAATAAACCCTGCACTCTTTTTTTGCCCTGCAGTAAATTGATGAATTTTCCGGCTAACCGTATAAATCGCTCATATTTCCCATTCATGATAAATCCTGCTGTCAGCAACTTTTGTTGCCCATCCCAGAATTCAAGTGCCCCTATACTTAAAAAAGGTTTCATCCGGTTGTATAAGCTTAACCGGTCTTTATTTTCTTTTAACCCAGCAAATGAAATGAACTCATTAAAATTCAGGCATTTTATGGCTGCAATTTTCAACTCCAATAAATAGGATTGTGCAGGATTGATATCAATACTGTAAATGACTTCAGGATCGGATAATAAAAACCCCAATACATTACAGCCACCGGATGTAATGGCCAAAACGGTGTCATTGCTTTTTATTTTTAATGCAGCATGATCACTTTCGGGATCTTCCCAATTATGGGTAAACACTAATTGAAATAACGAAACCTGATCTGTTTCTTTTTTCATTGTAAGATATTCTTTGAAAGCTAACCCTTCTTTACCATAATCCCTTTGCGTTAAAAAATGGTGCAACTGTTATCCCATGTTTTAAACCTGACTTATAAATCTCCTCCATTTTATCCACAGTAATATTTCCCTTTCCGGCGGAGTAACTTTCAATTTTATTTTCAAATGCAAGTATCATCGCTTCCAGGATGCAGCCATGTATAACGTAAGGTGCCGGGTATTGATATATATTGTTAGAATAATCTGGACTAAAATTAAACCCACCCGTTACCTGGCCCATACCACCATTAAAAATATTACATTCAACATTGTCTTCAATCTTCGCTTCTAGATTTTTAGGATAGCCTGCATCACAGATCAAAACATTTTTTTTACAATCTGCTAATTTGATACCTGTTGAACTTGCAACACAAATTATTACATCTGCATCAGTAATAAGATCCTGCAGGCAGGTTGAGTAATTAGCTTGTATATTTTCCTTTGCCAACCCCATCGCTAATTTTTCCAGCCGCTGATTATTACGTGCACACAAAAGCAGTTTCTTTACTTTATTTTTCATGTAATGAACACATGCCATTCCAATATCACCTGTAGCACCAATAATTAGAACATCAGACTCCTGCAGATTAATTTTAATTTGTGTTGCTGCCCCTTCAATACCTTTTACAATATATGCTGCAGTAAGTGTATTTCCCGTTGTAAATTTTGTTTTTCCGGGAACGAACGAATCCAGGTTACCTTCTAAAACAATTGACGTGAAGCCTCCCAATGTAACTACCCTTGTGTTCATTTTTATTGCATAAGCTGCAGCATTTGTTACTTTATTGATATTTGCTCTTACAAAATGGGAGTCCAGTTTGTCGGGGTCAATAAATGTTTCAATGTATACTCCATTTATTACAGCACCTGTTTTGGATATTACCTTTACTCTGAAAAGGTCCCTGGGAGGAATAAAGGAAAATATCTCTTTAATTTTTTCAGATGAAAGTTTTTCCTGTTCATCAGTCCGCATTCCATTAACAAAGGCCGTAATATTCTGCCAGCTATCCTGATGTCCTATGGCTGCAAAATCTAAATAGGGAGACGTGCTATCCATACTATTGATTTTTCTCCGGGTATCCCGATATTATCCATTGCCCTGGCATAAAGTGCCATAGCATTCCCACGCATATTTACAATGTCAAGCTCTATATGGTGCAGGGATCCTTTCATACAATCTCCATTGCATACTCCACAATGCCCACGAAGATCAGTAGTAGCGGTAAATTCTGCAAGGGTGGTCATACATTTAAAATGCAACTCTTCAAATTTATTTATAAATGCAGTGGGATCTTTTTTTAATTCTGCCCGCAATAAATCGGAAGAATGTTCCAGGTGTTCTTTTTCTTCATCTGCAATATTGAGAAAAAGTTCACCGGCTTCTCCACCCAATGCATTGCCTACATCGGTGTACATCGATACCGCAAATGACTCCAGCATTACTTCCTGAATAATAAGGCAGGCGATAAAATCTTTCTTTTGTCCATAGGATAAAAATTGCTTTCGTACATTTCCCCAATACTCACTATCCATATTGATATTAATTTTCAATTTTGCTTTTTTTGCATAAGCCATAAAACCTTCGCCATGCATCCGCTCACTGTTAGCATGTTCTACAGCTTCCATTTTTTCATGGGGGTCGTCAATTGTTTCTGCAAGGGAGGCAAAATTAGACATGCCGATAAGTTCACCAGTTATTGCCTGGGAGAAAACATCTGAAATAACATTGAATTTTTCAAGAGTTAGTGTTACATTTTTTTCTGCTTCCATAATTTAAGGTTTTAATTTAAAGCGAATGTTCTGTATTTAAACAAGTGAATAATCTTCAAACGGAATACCTTGCTTTACTTTTTCAATAAGGGCTTTATTATTTTTTATACTTAGTAACATGCCCACGGATTTAAAAGTTAGTTTAAATAAACCGGGGAAGCAACTATTTAGTGGATCTTTTTCGTGTACCCCCACTGAAACAAATGAATATGAATTTTCATATACAATGTTTCGGGCATGATTGATCAGCAATTTAGTCAGTTGCTTTTCATTGTTATTCACTGCCAGATATTTGATGTATATCAATTGAACAGGTTCATTTACTAATGGCATTTTTGAAATACCTAATATTCCTTTAAAAACATTCATGCACTTTAGCAGCACTCTCATTTTCCATGATAGTTTTGTTACTACATTTTGTTTTGCACTCATGGTATCCACTAAACACATTGCTGCGATAATTTCTTTTTTACGTTGAATAACAAAATTGATGGTGCCTTGTAATTTTTCCTTTGTTATAACAGGCCCCATTTCATATCTGCTGTAACTGGCATTTAAAAATTTAATTAAGTCATCTGTTACAGGCATTAATTCAATCTTATATTCAGGATGGTAAGATTCCTTTTTTTTTCCAATAAACTGATGAATATTAAAAACCCCGATATTTTCAAAATCAGGAATACCTGGCCTGTCTTTAAAAAATGAAAATAGTTTGGCATTCCCTTTTGAAACATTAAGAAAAGCAAGATCAGCGCCATTTGGCACAACGTAATCTGCTAATTCATTGCACAACTGTAAACCAATACCTTTGTTTCGGAATGATTCGGCAACTTTAAAATCGCCAATATAATGTAGCGGATAAATTTGTCCGCTTACATAAACCTGTTGAAGTGAAACACAGAGAGATCCTATAATAGTTTCGTCATTCAATGAAACAAAGACTGTTGTTTCACCACGCATCTGAAGGAGTGTAAAAAAGTCAGGTTTTCGATCAATGCGTAATCCCGTTTCTCCCTTCATTCCTGACGAAGCAGCTAATTCAATCAGCTGTTGATTATCCCTTTGAATTGCTTGTCGGTAACTTATCATTTTAAAAATTATAAATGACACGGAATATGGTAAATTCTCTATAAAGCATTTAAGTGCTTTAGTTAAAGATAATTTTTTTGATCAATAATACCCCTTATCCAAATTATACAATTTGATCCTATAAATAAATCAAATGAGTTGTATATACATTACTATTCACTGCGGGTAACAATAAAGTTCCACCATTTAATATTCCATCATACACCCAGTCTCCAGGATTTCTGATCGGGTTGGGGAGATTGGCGAGATTGGTTAGTGGCTCTAAGGTAAAAATATCAAAATTTGTAAGGAATTTTTTATTAATTTCGATAACGATTTGAGATTACGAGGTTTGGAGGAGGTATTTATTCGGACATTCTGCATTTTAGACTTTTGAAACATATTAAGGGACAAGGACTTATAAGACCACATTGGTTCCCGTCCGGTCCGCTTTTTAGGCATTTAAACCCGCTCTGGTAGCGGGTTTTGCTTTTTTTGTGTTGCATTTGTGTTGCATTTGGAGGGTTTCCTCCCAAAAATTTTGTTTATTTTTTAGGTGTTAGTAACTTTTCTTAATAAGAGAATGATAGTAGATACTCGAATTACGGATATCAATAAATACACTTTCATAAAAGCTATCAAAAACCGGATTATAAACCTTGAGTTAAAACCTTCGCCCCATTAGTTGGAGTCAGTTATATACTTCTATTTTGCGAAATGAAGAATTTGCCTGTTCTAATCAATTAAAACAGGTTGCTTATGAAAAGCGATGCCTTGTAGATTTGTGCTTGTCCTATACTCATGGAAAATAATTTAGGAATATTAAAAACTCTCTTTAAAGGTTATTGACTTCAAAGTTTTACAATTATGATTTGCATATAATAAATTTTATAACGGTAATCAGGATTATCAAAAGTGTATCATTTACATTAATACTTGAATAAATATTTAAATGAAATCCAATATGATACAATCAGAATATCTTCAGAATTGAAATATAAATTGTTGCTAATTTTTAAAAAAGAAGTTCTATTAAACTATCTTGAGATTTAAGAACAACCATTTGGAAAATCATTCGAAAGGAATTATAAATACATTGATGATTTTTAATGAATATACTATCTACTGAAATTAGGCTTGCTAAATGGAAAATTTCATTTCCTGCATTGCTGTGGGTAATACTGTGTACTGTGGGTGTTATTTTGAAGATCAGGCTCGGTGAAAATAAGTTCAACAACTACATGATCTTTAAAAATGTCTTCTGGCATACACTTCATCAATCAAATTTATATATTGAATATCCGAATGAATATTTTGACGTAAATCATTATGGACCTTTCTTTAGTATTATAATTGCACCATTTGCACTATTACCTAATAATATTGGTTGCTTTATTTGGAGTGTTGCCAATGTTGCTTTTTTATTTTATGCAATCCGTCAGTTGCCCATTGGATATAAAAAACAAAATATAATTTTATTTTTTACTGCTATTGAAATGATGACTTCCGTCGAGAACACACAGTTTAATCCTTCAGTTGCTGCAGGGATTATTCTAACTTATCTTTTAATAAGAAAGCAAAAAGATTTTTGGGCAAATTTTTTTATAGTCGCAGGATTTCTTGTCAAATTATATTCAATTGCGGGTATAGCATTTTTTTTCTTCTCTCGGCAAAAGAAAAGATTTATCCTTTCTTTTATTTTTTGGATGACACTATTATTTTGTTTGCCCATGCTTATTTCTTCACCGGTATTTATATTACAATCATACCATGACTGGTTTAATTCATTGGTTCAAAAGAATGATGTAAACAATTTGTCGGTTATGACAAACATGTCAGTGATGGGGATACTGAAACATGTTTTTAATTTTAAAAATACCCTCCTGGTTCTTATTCCGGCAATGATATTATATATCCTGCCTTTGCTGCGTAAAAATCAATTGAAATCATTTGATTTCACACTCAGCTACCTGGCATTTGTTTTAATCGGTGTTGTGATCTTCAGCTCATCATCAGAAAGCTCAACTTATATTATTGCAATGACAGGTGTTGGTATATGGTATATTTTACAAAAGCAGGCTGATCCATTCATATTAGTGCTACTCATTTTTGCACTTCTTTTAACAACACTTTCAACAACAGATTTAACACCTCAATATCTCAAAGTAAATTTTATCCGGCCTTATTCACTGAAAGCTTTGCCTTGCGTTTTGGTTTGGATTGTTTTATGTTATCAATTATTAAAAAAAGATTTTTCTGTGGGAGTTTCAAAATGAAAAAAACTGTTACTATAATTATCCCGGTTTGTAATGAGAAAAACAATGTACTATTATTGATAGCAGCATTAAATAAGGTAATCGACTTTTTACATTATGAATTCAACATTCTTTTTATTGATGATGGAAGTAATGACGGAACTTTAAACGTTATAAAAAACCAGGCCTTCCTTCAAAAGAACATACATTTTATTTCATTTTCAAGGAATTTTGGTCACCAGAATGCCTTAAAAGCAGGTATTGATATAAGTAATGCCGACTGCGTAATCTCAATGGATGGTGATATGCAGCATCCACCTGAACTCATTCCTGAATTACTAGCAGCATGGGAAAACGGATATGATATAGTTTATACTGTCAGAAAGGATCGTAAAGAAATGTCTATGATGAAACGAAAAACGAGCAATATGTTTTATAATCTTATGAACAGGCTCTCAGATATCGAATTGGAAAGTGGTACCGCAGACTTCAGGTTAATGGATAGAAGAGTCATAAGTATTTTAAAAGATTTCAAAGAAGACGATCTTTTTTGGAGAGGAATTGTAAAATGGCTTGGATTCAAACAATTTTCACTTGAATATGAGCCGGGGGAAAGGCTTGAAGGAAAATCAAAATACTCATACCAGAAAATGGTTCAATTCGCTTTGCGTGGAATAACCTCATTTAGTACAAAGCCACTGAGTATAGCCATCTATTTAGGCTTTGCCTGTTCTCTTTTATCCATTCTGTATATACCATATGTTTTAATAAGCTGGTATTATGGTTATGTTATTTCAGGATGGTCTTCGCTTATCATTACAATTGTATTTTTTGGGGGAATCCAATTGATGATACTTGGAATTATTGGAATGTATCTTGGAAAACTTTTTATGCAAAGTAAACAAAGGCCACATTATATAATTAAAGAAAGCAACATAGAATGAATGGGCAGGTATTGTTAAGTTTTGATGTAGAAGAGTTTGATATTCCATTGGAGTACGGTTTTAATATTGAGCCGGGTGAACAGTTGGCAAAAGGGAAAAAAGGATTAGATATGCTTATGCCATTGCTCGACTTTCATAAGATTTCATGCACAATGTTTACAACTGCAAATTTTGGTATGCATTACCCTGATTCCATCAGGAAATTGGCGGAAAACCATGAGATTGCTTCTCATACTTTTTATCATTCCTCTTTTCAGAATTCGGATCTTGTAAAATCAAAAGCGACGTTAGAATCAATAACGGGCAAGAAAGTTGTTGGTTTACGTATGCCTAAAATGCAAAAAGTTGAAAGTATAGAAATATTGAAAGCCGGTTATACTTATGATTCGTCGATTAACCCCACATGGCTTCCGGGCCGATATAATAACCTGAATAAACCAAGAACACTTTTTATAGAAGATGAAATATTCAGAATTCCAGCTACTGTATCGCCGATGATGCGTTTACCCTTATTTTGGCTGGGATTTAAAAATTATCCTTATAATTTTTTTAAGCATCTGTGTCTTACATGTTTGAAATCCGATGGATATGTTTGTCTTTATTTTCATCCATGGGAATTTATCGATCTTAGTAACTATAATCTTCCTCGGTTCATAAAAAATCCATCTGGGGGAAAATTACTGGAAAGGATAGATAAGATGATTAACGATTTAAAAATGGATCACGAATTCATAAACATCCAAAGTTTCCTTGAAACAAAACAAGTTAGACGCATTGAATAATCAATTGTTTGATGATATATTGGATGAAAAAAATAATATAGTACTAAGAAAAACGAGTGTAAAAAGTGAAAAAATTGTTTTCATAAAGTAAAATTTTTGTACGTAAGACTTATTTTTTATTTCAATGTTTAATCAATAGGACGACATTTCTAAAATTTCCCTTTTATTTCATCAAATTTTTAACTTTGCATATGGGATGAGAAAAAAAATTCTAGATAGATTTCTTGAGCTGCGTTCACTATCATCTAGTAACTCTTCAGTTTCAGTTAATGAATATATGTGTCATCAATTAATTATTAATAAACCTTTATTTCATATGCAAAGTTTATCAATGAAAATTAGACTCGTTCTTATAAAATTAATTACTTAGCACGATTTCTGGCCATGCTGCGAACGTTTGCTCCTGTTGTAGTATGCCTTGTAAAAATGGATAAAAGGAAATTTCTCAGACCTGAGACAGCATTTATTTGTGATAGTAATTTTTATAGTATTGATAACCACAGGCTCGGTTCTGTACAAAATTATTTCGCGTAAAAAATAAATTGAGTGTTTAGCTCACAAACATTGGATAGCATTTCGGCTAACCAACTCTTTTGAACGTCAACGTTTCGCTAATCCATTTAAAAACCCAGTAACCTTTTACCTTAAGCAATCCATCCTTAGTTATCCATACTACGGAATCCCATTCTTTGCCGTGTTTTGCATCATAAATAATTCCATGCTGCCATTCATCATCTTCAGCATTATATTTCAGATCACGTAAAACTTCCATGCCAAGCCATTTGCGGCTGCGCAATGCCGGATTGGGATTCTTTTCATCCGTCCTTGTATTCATTGGCCTCGTTGTGTCTTCAATCTTAAACCAGATCACCTTTGCCCTGAAATTATTATCCTGCCTATAAACTTCCACTTCAAGGCTGTGCTCTACCGTCATCCATTTGCCAAGGATTGCGTCTGCATTTTTGTTCGGGTTTGTCACTATATTAGTTGGATGTGCCAGATTATTAAAGGTATCCCAATTTGACAAATAGGGATTTTCAGCATTTAGCAAAAAAGTAAAAAAAAGGATATGGCTACAAAGCATATTGGAAGATAAAAAAGGGTTCATTGTTAGAAATTTCTTTGATAAAAAGTTTACGAATTGAGAAGTGTTAGAATTTATTTGATCATTACCTTGTGAAGGGAATCTCGTGCCAGGATTAGAAAAATGTTTTTTAATTTTCACAAACAACCAAGCCATTGTTATCCAATATCACATGATTCAATCCTTGCGCATTTGGACGATTTAACCCAAGCTGCCCATTTGCAAAAGCAAAAATTTCAACCCGTGCAGATGCGGGATCATGATCCTTATCAGGTGAGCCTGATGGAAAGAGTAATACAAAACCTGCTGGATAATGCTGTAAAAAATACTCCGGAAAATGAAAGCATAAGGGTAGCGCTTAAAGTAACCGACAAAGATTTGATTTTTTCTATAGAAAATTCCGGCAACACTCTTCCAGATAGTTTAGTAAAATGGATTAACTCAACGGAAAAAGGCAGCATAGAATATGCAAACAGGCCAATGAAGCAGGGGTTGGGGCTAGTAATAATTAAAAGAATTCTAATGCTGCACAATACCAACCTTGAAGCGATAACAACCGGCAATATCAATACCTTTTCCTTTAGCCTCCCTGTATATAACCAGTGAGTTGTTACGGGCCTTATTCAGTCCATAGAATAGCAACATAAAAAAGCCACCTGTCACCTGATAGATTTTATCGAAAAAAATCTAGAATTTATACTTTTTAACTATTATGAACTTGTCGGGCAAAAAAAACCCGCTCTTTTCAGAACGGGATTTAAGATATAAGATTCTTAATCTTCTATTTTCACTTTACCTTTCTGCTTCGCCATTACTTCTTCTGCAATATTATTAGGAGCCGGTGCATAATGGCTGAATTCCATTGTAGAAGTTGCGCGGCCACTGGATAATGAACGAAGTTGGGTAACATACCCAAACATTTCACTCAAAGGAACTTTAGCTTTTATTACCTGTACCCCATGTTTATTATCCATACCTTCCAGCATTCCACGGCGACGATTAAGGTCGCCTGTTACATCTCCCATATATTGATCAGGAGTTAAAACTTCTACTTTCATTATTGGTTCCAATAAAACAGGTTTTGCTTTACGGCCAGACTCGCGATAGCCTTGCTTTGAGCACAATTCAAATGACATCGCATCGGAATCTACCTGGTGGAAAGAACCATCAAATACTCTTACTTTCATGCTTTCCATTGGATACCCAGCCAAAACACCGGTAGTCATCGCGGTTTCAAAACCTTTCTGGATAGCTGGTACAAATTCTTTAGGAATTGATCCACCAAATAAACCATTTACAAACTGGAAATTACCTTTTCCTTCTTTCAAAAATTCTTCATCCGCAGGACCAATTTCAAATATGATATCAGCGAATTTACCTCGTCCACCAGTTTGCTTTTTAAGCACTTCCCGGTGTTCAATAGTATTTCTGAAAGCTTCTTTATAAGCAACCTGTGGCGCACCCTGGTTGATCTCTACTTTAAATTCACGCTTCAAACGGTCAATAATAATTTCCAGGTGAAGTTCGCCCATCCCACGAAGGATCGTTTGTCCTGTCTCTTCATCGGTGTTTACCTTCAAAGTAGGATCTTCCTCAACCAATTTAGAAATTGCCATTCCCATTTTATCAACGTCAGCCTGAGTTTTAGGCTCAATAGCTATCGCAATAACCGGTTCAGGAAAGGTCATTGCTTCCAGAACGATCGGATGATCTTCATTACATAATGTGTCGCCGGTTTTAATATCTTTAAAACCAACTGCTGCCCCAATATCTCCAGCCTGTATATAATCGACAGGATTTTGTTTATTAGCATGCATTTGCATAATTCTTGAAATCCTTTCATTTTTCCCTGTGCGGGTATTCAATACATAAGAACCGGAATCTAAACGGCCACTATACGCCCGGAAAAACGCCAAACGCCCAACAAAAGGATCGGTCATAATTTTAAATGCCAAGGCACTAAATGGCTCTTTTGGGTCACAATGACGCAATACTTCTTCACCTGTGTCAGGATTTATTCCTTTCACAGCTTCGATGTCCATTGGTCCAGGCAAATAACGAACAATCGCATCTAAGGCTGCCTGCACTCCTTTATTTTTAAAAGAAGAGCCGCACATCATAGGAATAATAGAAATATCTATTGTTGCCTTACGGATGGCTTCATGCATTTCGTTTTCCGTGATTGTGTCAGGATCGTCAAAAAATTTCTCTAATAATTTTTCATCATATTCTGCAACAGCTTCCACCAAATGTTGCCTCCATTCCTTTACCTCTTCTAACATATCTCCGGGAATTGGCACTTCCTGAAAAGTCATCCCCTGCGTTTCATCATCCCAAACAATGGCTTTCATAGTAATCAAATCAACTACGCCTTTGAAAGATTCTTCTGCGCCGATTGGCAATTGCAGAGGAACGGCTTTTGCACCAAGCATTTCTTTAACCTGTTTTACCACGTTTAAGAAATCAGCGCCGGAACGATCCATTTTATTTACAAACCCTATGCGTGGAACTTTATATTTATTAGCCTGACGCCAAACTGTTTCACTCTGTGGCTCTACGCCACTCACCGCACAAAACAATGATAATAAACCATCCAATACACGAAGAGAACGCTCAACTTCCACAGTAAAATCTACGTGGCCGGGAGTGTCGATAATGTTGAATTTATATTGATGTGTTTCAGGCGTTTTTTTACCTTGAACCATGGGAAAATTCCAAAAGCATGTAGTAGCAGCGGATGTTATCGTAATGCCACGTTCCTGCTCCTGAGCCATCCAATCCATAGTTGCGGCGCCATCATGCACTTCACCTATTTTATGATTAACCCCTGTATAATACAGAATACGCTCTGTAGTTGTGGTTTTGCCTGCATCAATGTGAGCGGCAATACCAAAGTTTCTTTGAAATCTTAAATCGGCCATTTGGCTTGTTTTATTTGTTATTAATTTTTAAATATATAATTCAGATTGCTCAGAAGAGTAGATAAATATTTTATTCTAAAAAACTAAATTTTCACTTCTTTGGCTATAATAAATTTCGAGGGCGCAAAGGTACGAAGATTCTGTAAAAATATTTGGAATAATGCATTAACATTTTCATCTGATCACAAAGTTTCTCTGTTTGTATAACAATCTATTTTTCAATGAATGAATTCATTTATTTTACCCTTTGCATTCTTTTTTGCATTCCTTAAAATCAGGGAGTAAAATCTGAAATTAAAAATATGTTTACAATGGATGTAATCAAAAAAACCCTACTTTCCAGGCAGGGTTCTAAAAAATGTTTGCGAAGTTTATTCAGCTATTATTTCGAGTTCAACTTCAATTTCATGTCCTTTGCCAAAGTCAATTTTTGCTTTGTAATTTCCTAACTCTTTTATTTCATCAATAATAGAAATCCTACGGCGATCAATTTCATATCCTTTTTGCTCACGGATAGCCCTTGCAATCTGAACAGAAGTGACACTACCAAAGATCTTTCCACTCGTGCCGGTTTTGGCCCCAATTTTTAAAGGAGATTCCTGTAATACAGTAACCACACTATTAATTTCTGCTAAAAGCTTCTCTTCTTTTTTAGCTAATTGCTTTTTACGTTCTTCCAACTTTTTTAAATTAGAAGGGCTTGCCTCTACAGCAAGTTTGGAAGGAATCAGAAAGTTGCGTCCGTAACCATCTTTTACAGTTACCAGCTCGTGAGCCCCGCCTAAATTATTTACATCTTGTATCAATATTACCTGCATTATGCTTGCATTTTTACCCAATTCGCCAGCGGCAAACTTTCTCCTCCTTATGTTGGATTAGGGTGGTGAAAAAAATTATTTCATAAGATCTGTTACGTATGGCAGAATAGCCATTTGACGTGCTTTCTTTATTGCTTCGCTTACTTTACGCTGGAATTTGAGTGAATTACCGGTAATGCGGCGTGGCAATAATTTACCTTGCTCGTTCAGAAATTTTTTCAAAAAATCGCCATCTTTATAATCAATATATTTGATACCTAACTTCTTGAAACGGCAATATTTTTTTGGCCGCTTTTCAGCTTTTATCGCAGTCAGATACTTAATCTCATTTGGTTTAGCCATTGTTTACCTCCGCTTTTTCGTTTCCTGTTGGTACGCCTTTTTTCTTTCTTGCATTGTACCCGACGGCGTATTTGTCGAGGGCAGTGTACATGTGTCGAAGTACTGATTCGTCACGAAGAAGCTGTATTTTCAGCTTCTCATTGAAGTCGGATGGCGCCATATATTCCAGAACCCAGTATAATCCTGTGGTTTTTTTTCGGATTGGATACGCCAGTGATTTTAGGCCCCAGGCATTTTCGTGCACAGCCTCTCCTCCATTCTCAGTAAGGAACGAAATGAATTTTTTCTGAGCGGCTTTGTATTCCTCCTCAGAAAGCACAGGGGTAAAAATCACCATCAATTCGTAATTCTGCATTAATCGTGTTTTTAGTTGTTTTAAAACAATTGGTGAATAAAAATATTAATTTGGGCTGCAAAATTAAGGTATTTATTTTTATAGAGAAAGAAAATAAAAACGCAGAAAATCAATGGTGACTTATTCATAGATATCTTTTCTATGGCCAAGATTGATAATGTCCACTGAAAGCGTATCGTCAAAAATCTCGTAGAGTATTCGGTAGTCCGCTACTCGTATTCGATAGCCATTTCGACTTCTGAGTTTTATATAGCCTTGTGGCCGTGGATTATCAGCTAATCCATAAATTGCTTTTTTAAGTTTAGCGTAGTACGGCTCGTTAATAGTTTCAAGAACTTTTGTAGCTTGTTTCTTTAAATTTACCTGGTAAGCCATTACTTTTTTTTACGATTGGCCTCGATAATTTTAAATGCCTCATCAATAGGCATAGACGGTTCATTATTGACTTTGGCTTCATCGTACAAACGAATGTCTTCTAACTCTTCTAACTCTTCCATAATAGTTTTAAAATCTTTCATTGGAAGAACCACAGATATTTTTTTACCTGCATTGTCAGTGATGTATTGTGGCTTTACATTAAGCATTTCTTATAATTATTTTACAAAGCTAAAGAAACAGTGTGCATTTCAATTTGAGAATGTTTTAAAACCCTCCTTTGGAGGGAAGGGAGGCCTATTCCACCCTATAAACCGGGTATCTATTATGCGCAGGCTCATACCAAGGTGAATTTTTATAAATAAAATTCAGTTGAGCTGAAGAATTTTTTGCAAAAACGCTGTCTGATTGTTTCTTTTCATCCAATTGCTTTTTCAATTCAGGATTATTTTTCAAATAATTTTCTGCAATGTCATTCCACCTGTAATCACTGTAGCCTTCTTTTTCCTGTAAAATCGCATCAAAAAAATTCCATGCGAAAAAACTATCATCCCCTGTAGGTTCGAGCATTTCAATTAAATATCTGTTTGCAGGTTGATCAGTATTTATAATGTAATCACCTTTCAAAAATTGTATTTTTTCTTTTTTATCAGAAACCATTGCCTCATAATTTTTATGGTGTTTTTCATATGCTTTTGGAACAGATTTTACGCTTTCGATGTGATAAGCATTGACTTCAATAATGGAATCTTTTTTCAACCTTTCCATTTTTACATTATTCAATTTAAGCAAATCAATCACTGCCCACCAACCTTGCGGAATAATATAAGCTTTAGGTTTAATGATTAATTTTTCAGGCAAATAAGTATCTAAATATTTTACTTTTTTTGAAAAAGGTTTGTTATGATCATAAAATAAAACCGGCAAACCTGTTGCTTCACTTTTTTTATATCCTGCTTCATAACCTTTGAATAAAATCATGGCGAAATGAGTGGTATCAAGCTTCCAGCTCAATGGAAAAGCTTTTTGTAGAGTCGTATTTTCAATCGCCCTTTTCCTTTCGGCTAAAAGTTGTTTTGCGTTTATGCTTGCCTGTTGTATCATCGTTACCATCAAATCATAAGTTGATAGAACCCTTTGTTTGTACGGTTTCAGCATGTGCGTTTCAAGCATGAAACTTATCGTATTAAACAATGCCGCATAGCCTGATGAATATCTTGGCGGGTCATAAAACTGGCTAAAGCCTTTCGTTGGATCTGTATCTTCAACATTTACATAATGCACCATATCCCAATTCTTTTCTTTCATTCCTTTGAATAAAGAGGGTTCAAAAACCTCTTTTAACCAACTTCCTAATTCTGTCCCCAGTTTATTGTATTGCGTCGTTATCAAAGTCATGGTGTGCTGATAATCCGCGCCATCGCTCACATGGTTATCAACTAAAATATCCGGGTTTATAAAATGAAATATTTCTGCAAAAGAGCGGGCATTTTTGGTATCGCATTTTGTAAAATCCCTGTTGAGGTCAAGGTTTTGCGCATTTCCCCTGAAACCATAAGATTGCGGGCCATCCTGGTTTGCACGGCTGTAGCTGTTTCTGTTTAATGCGCCTCCGATGTTATAAACCGGAATAATTCCTATGGCTATATTATCCGGTAAAACTACTTTTTTGCTTATAACGTCTCTCACCAGCATCATGCTTGCATCAATGCCGTCCGGCTCGCCTGGATGAATGCCATTATTTATCAGGATAACTACTTTATTTTTTCTATGCCATAATGCTGGATCAAAATTTTTATCATTACTTATTAAAACTAAATTCAGCGGATAACCCGCATCTGTTTCACCTTTGGTTTCAAACTTTATGATCGGTGAATATTTAGATAGATCTTTATAAAATTGAATCGCTTCAAAATAAGTAGCGGTTTCTTTTCCATTGCTTTTTTCGAAAATGATTTGCTGCGAAATGACCATGGTTGACAATAAGATTAAAGGAAAAAAGAAAATTCTTTTCATAAAAAAAATTATGATTTTGAAATATAAAGCAAGAGCGATATAATTTAAAAAGTAGAGTAACTGTTTTTAAATAAAAAAACCCATCAATTTTGACGGGTTTCCAAATATAATAAAATCAGATTATCCTATAAATTATTTTTCCAAAGACTGGATAGCTCTTGTGAGTTTGCTTTTTAAATTAGCAGCTTTATTTTTATGAATGATACCACGTTTTGCCAATTTATCAATTCTTGAGGCAATATCAGGCATTTTTTCTGTAGCGGTTGCCTTGGCATCAATTACTTTAAAGTCGCGGATTGCGTTGCGGGTGGTTTTCCCCTGATAGCGGTTACGCTCATTGCGTGTTGAACTTTGACGTACGCTTTTTTTAGTTGCTGAATGATTTGCCATTAAATAAATTTTTTGGGCTGCGAAGATAGTAATTTTTATGAAAAGAAAAAGTTTTGGAATTTATTAGTAGAACAAAAAAATTTTCTTCAGTTAAAGTTCTCATCCTTGAAGGTTTAATAGAAATGAATCTTGATATTGAGGTGCTGGTCTATATAGGATTATTACATGTATATGAAAAAACTATAAAATCACTTATCAGGCAAAGCCGCAAAATCAATGTTCGGAGCCCCGCCATTTGCTTTGCGCTTGATCACAGAATGCGGCGCAGGGTTATTCATTTCTTTAAAGCCACCCGTAAACATATAAAATTTATTTTCCTCTACCCCTGCGCCATAATCATAACGTTGATGCTTAGACGCACTTGCTGTGGTGGTTAAAAAACATTCGGTCATTTCAATCCAGGTGCCGGATGGCGTGCAAACCCACTGGTTGCCATAATCGGCTTTGAAAAAATCATTCCCATTAGGGCCAAAATTTTCAACAAAGCTATATAAGCCGGAAAGTAGTTTTCCGCCGGTTTTCGTTTTATCCCAAATGGCCATTAAATTCCATTTGCCATTTTCAGGAGCAAAATAGTAGCAGGAATAAATGGTATGATCACCTTTTGCTTTTGCCCCGATTAATATTTTATAGGTTATACCTTGTTTCCAGGGAAATACCAAATGGCTGTGGCCGCCGGAACCTTCATTACCAAATTCTCCTGTAAAAACATCTTTTCCTTTTTTAATTAATGTGATTGCATAATCAGCAGGAATTTCTTTAGGATCGTTGGTGCTGTAATTACTCCATACAGAAAAAATAAATCTTCTTTCCGTAGTGGAATTTAGTTGGATACCTGAATAACCGCCGCTGAAGCCATTGGTCATGTAGTACGCGTTTGTGGCATCAACACCAACAGGGACTGTTACTTCATTATAGAACCATGCAATAGTGCTGTCTTTAGGATATTGATACCAGAGATGCGTGGAAGGTGCACCTTTATATTCGCTCAAATTGTATTTTAAATTTTCCGCTGCCGGGCCAGAAATAATCAGCGATTCTATATCAGGAAAACTGTTGCTTGTTTTGCTGATACCTTTAATTTCTATGTAATGATAACGGGCATCCTTAATCGAAAAAATGCCAACGGGAATTGTAACAAAATCAGCGCTTTTATCAACTGAAATTTCGTAGCTTTTTCCTGTGTTGTCTAATTGAATTCTCAGTTTACTATTTCCATCAGGCGATTTTAATTTCAATGCAACCTGGATGTTTCCTGTTTTTTGCGGATAAAAAAATGTGCGGGTAAAAGTTTGGGCATCTTTCCAGTTATGCAATCCTTGTTTTGAAATGTTGTTGGATTCCCAATTTTCAGATTTCGGGTAGGCATAGGCGTTACTAAACAGGGAAATATTATTAGAATCGCGAACAGGAGTATTGTTTTGCGCGATTGAGCAAGAAAAAAACAGAATAGAAAGTAAAGCAGAAAGTGAATATTTCATGTTTGGATGTTTTATAGATACGTGAATCAAAATATTTACTTTAGTAACACTTTTTTTGGAAGGATAAAATACTGGTAAGCCATTGCTCTACTTTTTGTATGTGAATACGACAGTTAAAATGTGACTTCTCTTATTCTATTACAGGAATATCCATAACATTGCCATCTAATTGAAGTACAATAACGGAACAGTTTTTATCAGGCATTATTGCAGGGAGCTGAATTGTTATTTCCCTTTCATTTTGCGAATAAGAAACTGCTTTACCATCCAGTAACCAGGATTTGGTGATTTTCCTTTGTAATAATGGTTTTAATACAATATGGGTAGTATCAGTTTTAAAAACGTTGAGGTAAATCTTGTTTGCTTTTCGGGTAGTTGCAAAATCTGCATTGGGTTTATAAGGGCCACCTTTGGTGCCGTAGATTGCCTCACCATATTTTTTTAACCAATTTCCAATTTCCTTTAAACGCTTTATTTGCCTGGCTTCTATACGACCATCCATCATGGGGCCTACATCCAGTAGAAGATTACCATTGCCACCGGCGGTGCTTGCCAGTATGTGAATGCATTCCTGCAAGGATTTCATTTTATCATTTGGTACCCATGCCCAGTTTTGACAAATAGTGATACAGCTTTCCCAGGGTATGTCCATATTCATTCTTCCTACGGTTTGTTCCGGAGTATCATAATCTCCAATCATCTTTGAAAAATCAATCTTCTTGTTTTCTAATCCTGCTATTTCTTTTCCGAGACGGTTATTTATGATCAGATTTTTTTTCAGGCTTTTTAAATAGGCGTACATATCCACGGCCATTTGCTGTGTCCACGGGCTTTCCCATGCGCCATCAAACCACATCATATAGGGATCGTATTTTGTAACCAGCTCTTTCAATTGATTTTTCATGAACACGAGATACCTGTCCATGTGTGCTTTGGGATCTGGCGCTTTATCCTTTGGTGAGTGCAAAGGATAATCAGGATTAAACCAGTCAAGCACTGAATAATAAATGCAAAATTTTATTCCATATTTTTTGCAGGCCGAAGCCAACGCTCCTACGATATCTTTTTTGTAAGGAGTGTATGCTATGGTATGCCTGCTATACTTAGAAGGCCAAAGGCAAAAGCCATCGTGGTGCTTGGCAGTGATGGTAAGGTATTTCATACCTGCATCATAAGCTGTTTTTACCCAATCATCTGCATTAAATAACACCGGATCGAATTCTTTATACAAGCTATCATAATCATCGGTAGGAATCTGGCTTCCTCTTGACCAGCTGATGTCTTTGCCCCTTAACGTTACCGGCCCCCAGTGGATAAACATACCAAAACGTAAATCCATAAAATTATCCATTACGGATTTAGAAGTTTTGATACCCGGATTTACCATAGGTATATCCTGTGAGTTTACTTTAGAAAGCAAACAGATTAAAATTGAAACCAGGATAAAAATTTTTTTCATCATATTGGAGTTACATTTTTGTTTCACAATTATCTATTTGCTAATAAGTCCTGAATACATCTGGGGCAAAGAAATGCAGTTACAAGTGTAAAAATCACATTTTTTATAAGCGTGAGTTTTTGATTGAATAAGCGCAAAAGTTTTGAACAAAGCTGCAAGTTTAATTCAAATTTTCTACTTTTTTACTTATAAGGCATCTTCTAATTTCTGCTCTTAGGCTAAAATATTATCTATGCGTAGCATTTAAAAGTTTAATACTTATTTCATAAGAGCCAGGCACTTGAATGCGCATTGGAATCCTCACAGCATAATCAAATTTGCCGTCTGTGTAAACACCTTTGTAATGAACATCTTCAATACCTTTATAGAAATTACCAGCAGTATTACTTGACCAATTTGATGTACTATCAATATGAACATATTGCGAGGGAATACGGTAATACATATTGTAGCCATTTCCTAAAGATGCAATGGGAAATGGTGCTAAAGGATATTTAAGGAACATGGCAGTGTCTGTTGTTGTAAAAGTATCCGGAGCGTAGTCCTGCAAATTTTGAAGAAACGGAGGATTCGGATTTAAACCTGAATTGGGCCTCTTTGCAAATTCTCCGGTCTTGGGATCGAAAGGAACTCCATTTCTATCTGCGACTTTAACAATCAAAATATTTGGAGTATCCGCAAATCTTGTAACTGTAAAATCTACAAATGGATTGTTAGCCCCGTTAAAAAGAACGCCATTATTAGAACCTCCCAATGCACCGACACCCGATGCGGTGCCTGCCTTGAGTAATGAAAGACTGAAAGCTCCTTGTTCCGGAGATGTCTCCAATGGCTTGCCATCAACTATAGTGATTTGCATAATCTTTTTCAAGGGTTCACTTCCTGCTATGTTTGAAAGTTGGAGATCCATCGAATAAGTACCCAAAGGCAGATTGATAGTTCCACTGTTGGCTTGAATAGTTCCGTTTGTTTCATTTACAACTATTGGAGGCATGTTTTTGACAGTACGCTTTGCAGTGATTGTTGCAAAAGTCTTGTCAGTAAGTGGATCATAAGCAGCAGTCCATATAGAAACCGGATATTCTTTTAAAAAAATATCATCTACAATTTTCCCGGTTGAATCATAAATGTGAGTCCATTTTATATGCATGGGAATACTTGAACCATCATTGATTAAAGAATAAGAGGTAGCGGTTCTTCCCCTGATAATTGAAAATTGGTTCACTGCATATTGAACATAGGGGCTTAAAAAACCTTTCTCAATTTTTGTGCATCCGGATAGAATTCCAGCTATTGCCATTGTTGATAGGAGGATAGCTATATTTATTTTCCTGTATTTTTTTTTCATAAAATAAATTTATTGTTTTGTATCATAAAAGAATAACGGGTTTGAATTATCTAACTCGTTTAAAATGCCATTTTGGGTAATAATTCCTGAGGTTTTTATCAAAGTATGTATCCCTATATTTAGAGGTACTTGTCCGGCAGGGTTTGCATCACTCAAATCATAATGATACCAGAGTTGGGTAAAGTAAACTAACTGAGGCTGGCTTGATACTATATTATTATAACCAAGGCCGCCATTTTTTATATATTCATAAGATACAATTGCTGTATCTCCCGCAAGTTCTGTAGGATAAAAAACGCCTGTATTGGTGAGTGCGGAAAAAGGCAAAGGCGTATGAATAAGATACATCAACATAGAATCCCTTGTTCCGTTTAAATTATTCGCCAGGTAGTATTTGAGAGAATCCAAACCAAATGTGCTATCCTGGTTAATATAATTTTGAACGTAAATAGTCCTATAGTTAAGATATAGAAGTACAGAAAAATTAGATGGTGCAAAAAAAGTTGTTCCTTGTTCGTTAATTTTATCTTTGATACCGGCTACATCAATCAGTTGCACCAATGTATCATATAAAGGATTACTTTTTAAAACATCATAAGTTGTTGTGTTTTTGTACATATTGACATTTTCAGGAGTTCCTCCTGTGATATAGCTTTTTTTGCATGCGCTAAATAAAACAACAATTGTAATCAGTACTGCAGTATTTATCCAAAATATTTTCTTCATATAAAAGTTTTATTGATTCTAAAATATTTATTTATGAGTTGCCCACCATGGATTTTGTGTTAGTAAATTATCCTGTGGAAACAAAGTTCCCATGTCCAATGGCCAATAATAACCTTTATTGGTTGAGTTCACCCTGCCATTTGCCGGGTAACCTACATATTCAAGCCATCCCTGTGTGGGTTCAGTGCGAATCAGATCATAATACCATTGCCCTTCGCCTATTAATTCACGGCCTCTTTCAATAACCACTTCATCTGTCATATCATATTGATTAGTGGGGGTTTGATAAGATTTGATTCCAGCCCTCCCCTCTGTTTGAGCAAGATCTGCAGCTGCTCCCGCGAGATTACCTGTATAGGCTAAAGCTTCGGCGTCCAATAGAATAATGTCGGAAAGCCGGAACAATACCAGGTCATTATTAATATAAGGAAGTGTTTTTGTATCGGGTTGCTGGTAAATAAAATTGGTATATTTCATCATCAGGTAACCGCTTTTATCTCCTCCTGATGCAGGAACAGCTTTCAAAATGAACTTATAACGCGCATCATTGGTGGTATCATAAAACTGATCAACAAATCCTCCTGAAGGAGATACCCAGCAGTTATTGTTTTGATTATCCACTATCGGGCCCTTTAGAAAAGTACCAAAAAAACCGAACTGAGCTTCAGCCCAACTATTTTGATTAGTAAAATTCGGATCATTCGGATCATATTTCATTGACAATTCAAATATGCTTTCTGCGGAAGATTGACCTTTCCAAATATTGGTATAAGTGGCCATCGGCTCCAAAGAATAACCTCCATTGTTCATTACCTGCTGACATGCAAGGTGTGCATTTGGATAATCATGCTGCCATTCATAAATATGAGCCATTAAAGCATATACGCTTCCTTCATTGGCGCGAATAGATTTTGTAGGATCTCCTCCTGCAAAACTCATATAGCCCGCGGCTACTTTTAAGTCTGCAATACAGCTATCAAGCACCTGTGCTTCCGGGGTTCTGGCGAGAGGCGGTATTTTACCATAGTCTACATTATCATAGGTTTTGGTAACATATATCGGATCACCCCAAATCCTGATTATATAGAAATAGGTGTATGCCCTCATAAATAAAGCCTCGCCTAAAAAAGATTTGCGGGCCTGTTCATTTGTAAAAGCTGATGAGGGCATTTTCGGTACATTTAAAAGCATAAGATTAGCCTGGGCAATCACCTGGTAAAACCTTGACCAGTTTTGCAAATCAGATTCAAGGTAGGGCACATAAGAAAAATTAAAGGGAGGGTTATTACTTGCTTCTATTGTGGTGTAATTCCATTCAGATGAAGCAGGTAAAAATGTTCCGGCCGCTAAATCTCCATTTATAAAATAGGATGCGTTACTTCTTAAAGATGAGCGCAATTGGCCATACATGGCTAATGCGGCCTGGTTTACTGAAGTTTGTGAGGTCCAGAATTCAGCGCCATAAGTTGAAGTGATAGGAGCCTGGTAAATATATTTTTTACACGATATTACAAGAATAGACATTCCAATAAAGAGGGGCGTCAAAAACTTTAGAAAAAAATATTGTTTAGTCATAAAATAATTTTAAGAGTTAAAACTGAACATCAACACCGAATGTGAATTTTGTAGGAGTTGGATAGGCGCCGCCCGTATATACGCCCAACTGATCAACCAGTTCAGGATTGGGCATGGTACTGTTCTTTAATGTAAACACATTATCTACGATACCATAGACTCTGGCACCTTTTATTTTTGCTTTTTGAATCCATGTATGTGGCAGTTCATATCCTAAAACAACACTCTTCACTTTAAAATAACTTCCATCTTCATTAAACATACTTGAGATTGGAATGTATTGATAGTAACTTGGTCCAAATGGATTGATTGAGGGAAAAGCTGCTTTGTAATTTGGATCCGACTTTGCATTTTGAGGAGTCCAGTAATTTAATCCGCTTAAATCAGGCAGCCTGCTATTTGCAAATGAATAAATACTGCTGGAATATCCGCCTACAACGTTGCTTATCTGTTGTTGATAAAATGTATTAACCACTTCACGTTTCCATGTAAACACACTCAGAATACTTAAAGAAAAGTTTTTATAATTAAAATCATTTACCCAACCTCCGGTAAATTGAGGATTTGGATCTCCGGTAGGAATACGGTCACCGTATTGAGCTCCGTTATCTTCATCCGTCCACACATCCCCAATATTATTAACATCCAACCATTTAGGATCTCCCGGAACTACAGTGTGATTCCCTTTAAAGTAAGTAAGCGACTTTCCAGTTAATGGATCAAATGGAATTTCACTTTGTTTATTATAAACACCCGCATATTTCATTTGAAACATTTCATAAATGGGTTGCCCTACCGCATATATTCGTGAAATTCCATAATAATCGTCTATTACAAAAGTGCGATTGTTGTTAGGAAGCTTAGCGATAAGGTTTTTATTATGCGATAAAGTTATCTGCATGTTCCATTGGAGCTTGCTTTTGGGAGATAAATTATGAGTAGAAATGGTCAAGTCAATCCCCCTATTACTTACCCAAAGATCGTTTGCGTTAAATTTGATACTTTGAAAACCTGTGTAAAAAAGAAGCTGGAACTTGTAATAATCATCTTTAGATAATTTATCATATAAGTCTACTGCAACTACCAGCCTGCTATTGAAAAACTGGGCATCCAGGCCGATATCCTTTTGGTATGTTTTAGCCCAGGTAAGATTATCTTTAGTTAATCCATTTGTATAATCCGGTTGTATGGCAGGGCTTCCGCCATAAGTTCCTGAAAGGGAGTAAGAGTTATATGGAGCATAAAAATCATCCGACTGCTTTCCGGAAATCCCATAACTCCCCCGCATTTTAAGAAAGGAAACAACATCCTTTATTTTATTCATAAATTTTTCATCAGAAATAATCCATCCCACACCCACTGCGGGGAAATATCCCCACTTTGTATTATTGCCAAATCTCGAAGAAGCATCGCCGCGATAAGAAGCGTAAAGCAAATATTTGTTATCATAATCATATTGGGCTTGTCCCAGAAAGGAAAGTAATCCGTCTGCAGCATAACTACTATTGCCTCCGAGATTGGCTTGCGGTATTCCGCTTACTACCTGTATATTATTAGATGGCCCGTTGTATCCCCATATTTTATTACTGTTTGAAACATCTGCGGAAAATTGCTGTGAGCCGGTTACTAAAAAATTGTGGACATGATTATTAGCGGTATTGATCGCTTTAATAAAATTTAATGAGTTGCTCAAAAAATAAGAAGAATAAGTTCCCTTGTCTGATTCTCCATAAGAAGGTTGAGGCGAATTCCCTGGGTCCAATGCCGCTACAGCATCAATATTAGAGGGTTGAAAATAATCACTGCTAGAAGTAGTAATATTTGCAGAACCCTGGAAAGTATATTTTAATGCAGGCAAAATTGCATAGTTTACAGTAAGCGAAGCTGTATAGTAATCATCTATACTCTTATTTCTTAGTTTACTGTATAATCCAGTAAAATTAGAAGAATCGAAAGCAGTCAACCGATAAAATGATGATGGCTGCGTGGAACCGCTTACAGGTGTGATATCATCTTTTAAAGTACCATCAGCTTGCCGGTATTTCCTTCCTCTTTGACGGTCACCTTTTGATAAAGCAACTATAAACTGGCTATTTAATTTCGGACTTATCTTAAAATCAAAATTACCTCTTAAGCTATATCGTGTAAAACCAAATTTTTCAATGATCCCTTTTTCATCATAATAGTTCATGCTAACTCTGTAATTTACATTATCAGTCGCTGCGGATATGGTTGCATCAACGTTTTGAACAGACCCGGGTTTGTAAAATAAACCTTGCCAGTCTGTAGCATTATTAAAAGAAGGATTGTATTGATCAGTTAGAATTTGGGGCAGGAAAAGCTGTTGTGAGGGAGTTGTATACTGGTTAATAATATTCATTTTCTCTGTCCTCTCTGCAGCACCGGTCGATGTTTGCAACAACTGCGGTTGCTGGGTAATACCTCCATAAATGTTTACTCTAAATTCTGGTATTTTTGAATGCCCGCGTTTTGTTTTAATATAAATCACCCCGTTTGCCCCTCTTGATCCCCAGGCGGCCGTAGCAGCTGCATCTTTCTGCACGTCTACACTTTCAATATCATTGATATTAATTCCAGCTAAATAGTTAGTTCCCGTAGCATCTATAGCATTAGCAATATCATCCGGATTGGTCGGGATACCGTCAATTACATATAATGGACCACTTAAAGCATGTGCTTGTGCAACAGTCGGATCATTCCCAATATCGGTATTTACTTTGGAATTGCCGCGGACAACTATTGTCGGAGCTACTCCCGGCTCACCTGAACCAATCTGTACGTCAAGACCTGCTACCCGTCCCTGTAATAACTGATCAACACTGGGAGCTGGCAAATTTTCAATATCTTTTGATAAAACAGTAGAAATAGCAGAAGTGGCTTTTCGCTTTGATTGCGTTTGCACTCCCACAATTACCACGTCATTCAATTGATTATTAGTGGCCTCATTCAGCGTTACCTGAACGCTGGATTCTCCTTCAGGTACCGGGATGATTTTCGTTTGATAACCGACAAACGAAACCACGAGTGAAGCTTTTCCAACTGGTACCGTGATCTCAAATTTACCATCAGCCTTTGTGATGGTATTTTTCTTTATGTTCCTGACTGAAACCGTTGCTCCCTCAAGTGGATTATTTTTAGCATCCTGAACTATACCATCAATTTTTCGCTGTGCTATTCCTGAAAAGGAAAACAACAAAAAAGCAAGGAGGGTAAAACTGGATTGAAACGATTTAAATTTTTGCATTCTCTTTTTTTTTGAATTTATATATTTATCACTACCAGATTCAAACACATTTAACGAAATATTTTAATCTTCTTAACAATTTCTTATCTAAAGATGACATTATTTGTTTAAAAATGCTGCTTTGAAAATAAAGGAAAAGCGATGTTCATCTACGCAATCGTTTGAAAAATAAACGCAACCGATTGCGCCATTTTTTAAACATTTTTAATCGATAAGTCAATTCATCAATCCTTGGATTAAAAAATTTATTGGATGGATTAAACGAAATAAAATAATTGCAGTTTTAACTGGATCCAATTTCTAAATAAAAAAAAATTGAAAAAAGTGTGATAAGCGAAAAAGTATATTTTGCCTATTTTAATTTAAACATATATCAAAAGTAGTATAGTTGAATAACGGCATAGAAAATGCTTCATTCGTTACTTTATTAATGTATTTTTTAAAATTAAATCATACAACATGAAAAATTTATTTATTGTTATCGCCGTTACAGGAATCGTTGTCTCTGGCGCGCTTCTTTATTTGCTTTCTAATACATCTCTTAGCAACTCTCATTCAGAATAGAAAATTTTTTTACAGTTTTTATTATTCATTTCCAGCATTCTGGGAATCTTCTTATTCTACAAACCATAATTCTAAATAACCTAAAAAATAGATTTTTCTTATTTTTATATTTAAATATTTATTTCTATAAAATTGTTTCCCAATTCCTGAATTTGATTTTGTAACCACATATCTGCGCAAGCAGACTGATCATTTTCTTTTTTGAAACATTTTCTTGCTAACTTGTGGCCACACTGCTTTGTATGGAAACAAAAATAACCACGCTCAAAGAAATTGCAAGGCGGTTGAAATTTTCTGTTTCAACAGTTTCGCGGGCTTTGCATAATCACCCGAGCATCGGATTGCGCACTACCACACAGGTTCAGCAGTTAGCCAAAGAATTAAATTATGAACCCAACCAAACGGCGCTTTTTTTTAAACAACAAAAAACACATACGATCGGTGTTATTTTGCCAAACCTGAAAGAAGAATTTTTTTCCCAGGCAATCAATGGAATTGAAGATGTAGCTAAAGAAAATAAATATAGCGTGCTCATCGGCCAGTCGCACGATGATGTAGAGCAGGAAAAGCAAATTGTAACTGCCATGAAAAACCACCGCGTAGACGGGCTGATCGTTTCTATTTCAAAACATACTAAAAATTACGACCATCTTACCATGATGGGCAAATACAATATCCCCATCGTTTTTTTTGACCGCGTTCCGGATCTTGCGACTGTGCATAAAGTTTCATCCAATATCAATACCGGAACCAAACAGGCCATAGAATTTTTAATCGCTAACGGCCATAAAAAAATTGGCGTCATTAATGGCCCCGAAGAAATGAGATCCTGCAAAGAAAGAAGCAATACATATATGGATGTTTTGAAAAAGAAAAAAATAAAGATTGATATGTCGCTTATCGTTTCTACAGACCTTACGCAGCAAAGTACCTGGAACGCAATAGAAAGTTTATTAAAATTGAAACATCCGCCCACCGCGATTTTAACCATCAACGATTATGTAGCGCTCGACGCAATTCAGTATGCAAGAAAGTCAAAATTGAAAATTAATAAAGATATTTCTTTTGTAAGCTACGCCAATCTTCCAATTACCAATTACCTGGAATTTCCTCCACTGGCTTCGGTCGAGCAATATCCTTATGAGCAATCAAAAAAAGCTACTCAAATTTTATTTGAATTGTTGGAAGATAAAAATCAAAAGGAAGAAACCGTTTACCAGAATGTGCTCATTGAAGGCCAATTAATGATTCACAAAAAATAATCTTTAAAAAAATTCAAAAAAAATAAGCAATCGGTTGCACTATGATTATAAATTGCGGTAGCATAAGTTTGTTGATTCAATAATCACCTAATGAAACTTTTTTAATGGTACAAGAAGTTCTTTCTGCTTACAACTTAGAGCATAATAAACTGACTGTTGAATTGATAAACAACGGGCTCATCAATCAAACATGGCATATCAAAAATTCGCACGCAGAATTTATTTTACAAAAAATCAATCACAGCATCTTTAAAGATCCTGCGGCCATCGCTTCTAATATCCGCATGATTGCCGATTATTTATCAAGAAAAAATCCCGGTTATTTATTTATCGGCCCCATCAAAACAAATGCCAATGAAGAAATAAAATACATTCCGGCAAAAGGTTATTTCCGGCTCATTCCTTTTGTGAAAAAATCACACACGATCACGGCTGTTGAGCAGCCACAGCAGGCATTTGAAGCTGCAAAAGAATTTGGCCAGTTCACCAGACTATTGTCGGATTTTCCTGTAAAAAAATTACAAATTACTTTACCCGATTTTCATAACTTGTCGCTCAGGTATCAGCAATTTACAGATGTATTGCAGACAGGAGATAAAAAGCGTTTGCAACAATCAACAGGCCTGATTCAGTTTATCAAAGACAATAGAAATATTGTTGACACTTATGAAAATATTTTGCAAAATCCTTCTTTCAAATTACGTGTCACTCACCACGACACCAAAATAAGCAATGTATTATTTGATGAACATAATAAAGGATTATGCGTGATAGATCTTGATACCGTAATGCCGGGCTATTTTATAAGCGATGTTGGAGATATGTTGAGAACTTATCTTTCTCCTGTCAATGAAGAAGAAAAGGATTTTTCTAAAATAGAAATCAGGGAAGAATATTTCAAAGCAATCTGGAATGGATACATGGGAGAGATGAATGATGAACTCACCTCAGAAGAAAAAAAGCATTTTATTTATGCAGGCAAATTCATGATCTATATGCAGGCCATTCGCTTTATTACCGACTATTTAAACTGCGATATTTATTACGGCGCCCGGTATGCAGATCAAAATTTTGTGAGAGCCGGAAACCAGGCGGTTCTGCTGCAGAGGCTGATTGAAAAGGAGAATACGCTGGAGAAAGTGATTTTAATCTAAGACATAATCATAAATGAAAAAGTAGAAATTTCTTTTTAATTGTCAATTGTAATTGTCAATTTTATTCGAAGTAACAAACCAAAAAGTAGTTATCCCCGATTTTATTTTTTCTATTTTCCATGTAAACAAAAAACAGAAATTCCTGAAATTAAATTAAATCAGGAATTTCTATTTCTAATCTTATCAATTTTCAATTTCAATTATTTGTGTTCTTCGCCACGCATTTCATCACATTTGAAACTGATCTGCAAAATCTGTCCGCCGCCCAATGCCGGAGGCCCAAATCCCCAATTGGATACATATAATTTTCCATCAGGCCCGAAGGTCATTCCTGTTGGAAGAAAAAGTCCGGTTGTAATGATTTGCCTTGAACCGGAAGGATCAATTCTCACAATATCCCCAGTTCCAGGTTTAGGAAACGGACTGTTTGTAGTGTTTTCAAGCACATACAACCCGCCCCATTTATCAAAAGCAATTCCAAGTATCATATTAAATCCTTTTACAAAAACACTAATTTGGCCGCCTGGAGTTACTTTATAAATACTAGATCCGCCATGCGGTGCAGGAAATGTATCTAAGTTGCCAATGTAGAAATTACCCTCATGAAATGCCTGTGAAGTGGGAACAATATGACCGTAAGTTGCAGAGATATCAATTACCCGGGTGACATTGCCTGATGGAGTAATTTTAACCAGTTCTCCATGATTGGCTTCTACCGCATAAAAATTTCCATTTACATAATTGAGGCTATACCAATCTCCATCCGGTTCAAAATCATCCGGCTCAGGGTTTTTTACAGGATTTGCCATAAGATAATCACTCAAGTTGGCAACTGCAGACCAGGTTCTGTCCGGATTAACTTTTATTAAACCATTAGGAATGGTTGATACACCATGGGAGCAACCTGCCCCGGTAATTACTGCATAAAGCGTATGCCCAATAAAAGCAACATCTCCAACACCACTTATGTCACCCAAACTATTTTTGGAAGAAGGAAGATTATCAACCCATGTAGTACGCATGCCATCATTATCAATCCTGGAAATGCGGCTACCTGTAATGCTTCCGGTATAAGGGCCAACTGGAGATGGCACCTGGACACATTTGCCAGATGAGTTAGTACCGCCGATACCGCCTTCTGCAACATATAAATTTCCGTCAGGGCCAAACTTCAAACCCCGGGGATTGTTGAGCCCTGTGGCAAATACCTTAGATGTGGTAACTACTGAATCATTGCCATCGCAAAAATGAGGGTGATCCTTTTTGCAGGATGCAAAAAAAAACGTGCTCATGATAATTGCGCCAATCTGGAATATAATTTTTGATCTCATATTAAAAGATTTAATGTAAAAAAATGGATGATAATGGTGTAGTGATCAGCTTTTTTTACAAAATTTTTATTCTATCGGGGCCCGTTGCGGCAACGAAATAATTTAAAATATATATTTCCTGATTTCACTGGAAGTAACATTTCCATATAATTATTTTATACTCTTACAAAAGCATTTACAGAAATAGAAAGTAATTACAAAATACAATACAGGTATTGAATAAATTATTTCTTATGGCGAGAGAGGGAATGTATTATTCGTAGCAGTTAATCTTAATCAGGATGCTAAAACTATATTTTAAAATCGAACCAGCAAAGTAATTTTTAAAATTGTCACAGAATAATCAGTTTTTTTTCTTTAAAATATAACCCAGTGCTTTTAGAATTATTCACCGATGTTTAAGAATACCTTTGCGCTCCTGAAGAGCTTTTGATGCATAATTAATGAAAAATAATTCAAAGAAAATGTATCAGAAGCTAATCAAAACAAAAATAATTTTATAAAAATAATTTTGATTGGAAAGCTTTCCTGTTTACCATCTATCATTATTTAAATCAAGAAAAGCTATAATCATTGACCTTTATATTCTCTAAGTATATGATTGGTTTTATTTAATCAGCCATTAGTAGAATAAAGAACTAAAGATAAATATTGGAATTACAAAAGATGGTTGCACAATTGAATTCAACAAAGGCTTACATCCTGGTTATATTGGTTACAACATGGATTTTATTATCCCCGGGATCATTATCAGCGCAGCAATATAAAAATGACACAATCCTGCAAAATGCAACATTGGAAAATTGTATCCGCTACGCTATCAATCACAATCCGGACCTGGCAAATGCCAAACTAAATGAAGAAATAACAGAAACAACTATCAAAGCCAAACTGGCTGATTGGTATCCTCAAGTCGGGTTCAATTATAGCTTACAGCATAATTTCCAGTTGCCAAAACTAAATTTTAATGGAAACATAATCAGCTCCGGATCAGTGAATACCTCGGGTGCTCAATTCGGTGCCACGCAAAATATTTTCAATCGTGATGTCTTGCTGGCGTCTCGCACAGCTAATGATGTTAGGAGACTTTCAGCGCAAAATACCAGGGAGCAAAATATAAATATTGCAGTAATGGTAAGCAAGGCTTTCTATGATTTGATATTGACTATTCAACAATTAAAAGTTATTGAAGAAGACATTGCCCGCACTTCCCAAAGCCTTAAGGACGCTTTTTATCAATATCAAAGCGGGATCACAGATAAAACAGATTACAAAAGAGCGACCATTGCTTTGAATAACGCAAAGGCGCAAAAAAAATCAGGCGATGAATCTCTAAAAGCAAAGTATGCTTTTCTTGAAGAATTAATGGGATATCCGGTTTCCAACGATCTGCATTTGAATTATGATACAGCCCAAATGGAAAAAGAAATTTTTATAGATACACTGCAGGCGCCAAATTACAATAACAGGATCGAAGTACAGCTTTTACAAACCCAAAAAAAATTGCAGCAATATAATTTGCAATATTATAAGTGGAGCTTTCTTCCGGAAGTCTCCGCTTATGGAAATTACAACCTGAATTTCCTGAACAATCAATTCACTAAAATCTACAATTCGGCTTATCCCAACTCGTACGCAGGTATCCTGCTTTCCGTCCCGATTTTTCAGGGCGGAAAACGAATACAGCAAATAAAGCAGGCGCAATTTCAAATAACCCAGGCAAGCAACTCTATCATTAGTTTTCAAAATAAGATCAACACTCAATATCAGCAGGCATTGGCGACATATAAAAGCAATCTTTATGATTATTATAGCCTGAAAGAAAATCTTTCATTAGCTAATGAAGTATATGAAGTGATTCGTTTGCAATACCGCAACGGCGTGAAGGCTTACCTGGAAGTGATCAATGCAGAATCTGATCTGCGTACCGCGCAAATTAATTATTACAATGCATTATACCAGGTGCTTTCAAGTAAAATAGACGTGGCGCAATCATTAGGAAATATTTCTTATTAAAATAACAAGTATGAAATTCAGACATTATTATATATACTTTTTCACGGTTCTTTTATTTCTTTTAGCATCCTGCGCCGCTAAAAAAAGCCAGCAGCCACAAGGCCCTCCGCCCGCGGTGCCAGTAACTTTAGCTGACGTGACTACTTCTGACGCTGTGTATAATGATGAATACCCCGGAACCGTTTCTGCATTAGATGAAATAAAACTTACTGCACAGGTGAGTGGTTACGTCACAGGGATTTATTTTAAAGACGGGCAAAAAGTTCGTAAAGGCCAAAAATTATATTCTATAGATGCACAGATTTATCAGGCGAATTATCAGCAGGCTATCGCTAATCTCGAAGTACAGGAATCTAACTTAACGAAATCTCAAAAAGATGCGGATCGCTATCATGAGCTGGACAAACATGATGCAATTGCAAAGCAACAGGTTGATTATGCAGATGCTGCTTTGGAGGCATCAAAAAAACAGGTTGCAGCTTCAAAAGCTAATGTAGCAAGCGTGCATTCCAATGTTCAGTTTGCAAGTATTATTGCGCCTTTCAGCGGCACGATAGGAATTTCGCAGGTAAAAAAAGGAACAGCAGTAGTGGCGGGGCAAACAGTTTTGAATACCGTTTCCACTGATAATCCTTTAGCTGTGGATTTTACAGTTGACCAAAGGGACATTTATCATTTTATTCAATTACAGCAAAAAGGGACAAAGAAATCAGATTCAGTTTTTACAATTGCTTTCGGCACAGATATTTATCCTTATCCCGGAAACATCAGTGTAATAGACCGGGCCGTTGACCCGCAAACCGGAACTATAAAGGTGCGCCTTGTTTTTCCAAATGATAAAAGTATGCTCAAGCCGGGAATGAATACGACAGTAAGGGTGAAAAACAATGCTGCAGCGCAATCAACGATTATTCCATATAAGGCTATCACAGAGCAGCTGGGCGAATTTTATGTGTATGTCCTGGGCGATAGTTCTAAAGTTTCGCAGCAACAGGTAACTACCGGAAAGCAATTTGGAGATAGTATTATTATAAAAAATGGATTAAAAGCTGGTGAAAAAATAGTGGTTCAGGGCGTACAGAATTTACACCAGGGATCGGTGGTTACAACGGCTCCGCCGAAACCATCGCAGGTAAAAAAATGATGAAGTGAATTGTGAAAATGTATTGATTTACCATTTTCGATGACGATACTAAAATTAGGAAATTCTACTTTTTGGTTTATCACAACATCGTAAATGCTAAATCAAATGTTTTTCATCGAATAGGAAAATTATCAATTATCAATTAAAGAAATGATCGCTGAAACATTCATAAGACGTCCTGTTACCGCAATTGTTATTTCGGTTGTAATTGTGTTGGTAGGAATTATTTCATTGACTAATTTACCGATCGCCCAATACCCAAACATTTCCCCGCCGGGCGTTGCCGTTTCAGCTACGTTTACCGGTGCTGATGCCCAAACGGTAGAACAGACAACAACTACGCCGATTGAAACTCAGATCAATGGATCGCCGGGCATGACTTACTTAACCAGCAGCAGCACTGCAAGTGGCCAAAGTTCTATTGGTGTTACTTTTGATGTTGGCACCGATATAAATATCGCTGCGCTCGATGTTCAGAACCGGGTAAGTGTGGCTCAGCCTGTGTTACCGGATGTAGTAAAGCGTTTGGGCGTTACCGTTGTAAAACGCAATCCCGATATCATGGTGGCGCTTGCTTTTTATTCTCCAAATGGAACACATGATTCAAAATTTATCGGAAATTATGTAAACATTTACATGCAGGATGCCTTGAAGCGTGTAAAAGGAGTGGGTGATATCATCACACGTGGCGATGATTTTGGAATGCGGATCTGGTTAAATCCTGATAAGCTGGCAGCGCTTGATCTCACTCCTGCGGATGTTTCAGCAGCCATCACAGAGCAAAACCTGGAAATTGCACCTGGGGTTATTGGTGGAACTCCCCAGCCAACTACTCAAAGTTTTGAATACGGAGTTCTTACAAATAGCCGTCTCAATACGCCTGATCAGTTTAGGGAAATCATTGTCCGTTCAGATCCGCAAACCGGCAGCATCGTTCGTCTGAAAGATATTGCGAGAGTGGAATTAGGAAAATTTAATTATGGAAACAATGCTTTGGTGAATGGGAAGCCTGCTACTTTCTTATTGATCTACCAGGCGCCCGGTGCTAATGCATTACAAACTTACCAGGGAATTACACAAACACTTCAGGATTTAAAAAAAACTTTTCCACCTGATGTTGATTATCTGATTCCATTGGAAACAGTTTCGGTAGTAAAAACATCTATCAAAGAAGTGATTTATACACTTCTGGAAGCATTGGCGCTTGTTGTATTAGTGGTTTATTTATTTCTTCAAAACTGGCGTGCAACGGTTATACCGCTGCTCGCGATACCTGTTTCTTTGATTGGCACTTTTACCTTTTTTATTTTATTTGGATTTACTATAAATACGCTTACCCTCTTCGCATTTGTGTTGGCTATCGGAATTGTGGTAGATGATGCCATCATTGTTGTAGAAGCCACGCAGCATAATATAGATCACAATAATTTATCGCCGAAAGATGCCACTCAAAAAGCGATGAAGGAAATTTCGGCGCCCGTAATTGCCATCGCTTTAATATTGGCGGCAGTGTTCGTGCCCGTAGGTTTTATTCCGGGCATCGTTGGAAAACTCTACCAACAATTTGCCATTACGATCGCGGTATCAGTAATTATATCTGCGTTTGTTGCGCTTTCGCTTACTCCTGCGCTTTGTTCTTTATTGCTGAAGCCTTCTAAAGGAAAAGAACAGAAAAAGAATGTGATGGAGAAATTCTTTTCTGCTTTCAATAGCCGTTTTGGAAAAATTACTTCTTCATACAAAAGAGGCGTAGCACTTTGGATAAGAAAAACTCCATATGTATTGGTGTTGCTGGTAATATTGATCGCGCTTCTCGTTTTTCTTTTTGCAAAAAAACCAAGCGGATTTATTCCGCCCGAAGATGAAGGACGTGTGTATGTTACTTACCAAATGCCTGAAGCCGCATCCACCACACGCAGCGTTGACATGCTCAAAAAAATAATGGAACGGGTACGATCTATTCCGGAGGTAGGCACGGTGGGTGGATTAGCTGGAATCAACATTATTAGCTCTGCCAATCAATCCAACGTTGGAACCATGTTTGTATTATTAAAACCATGGGATGAAAGAAAAGGAAAAGCACACAATGCCCAGAGTGTAATTGCAGCTATCTATAAAAAGACCAGCGACATAAAAGAAGCACGGATTTTAGCAATATCTCCGCCTGCTGTTCCAGGATTGGGGCGCACAGCAGGTTTTACGATGGAACTGCAACAGACTACAAGCAATGATAATATCCAGCAATTTTCAAAGGTGGCGCAAAATTTTGTGGCGCAAGCCAACAAGCGCCCGGAAATAGATAATGCATTTACATTTTTCACGGCCAACACTCCTACCTACCAGGTAAATGTAGACCGGGATAAAGCAAAGCAATTAGGTGTTTCCATTGCAGATATTTATAGCACAATGCAAACCTTATTGGGAAGCAGTTATATAAATGATTTCAATTTGTATGGAAGAAATTTCAGGGTTGTTGCGCAGGCAGACAGCGCTTATAGAAGTTCGCTTAGTAATCTCGGGCAATATTATGTGCGTAACAGCCAGAAAAATATGATCCCGTTAAGTTCATTAATCACAAGCAAAGTAGTAGAAGCACCAACTTTGGTCACGCATTATAATGTTTACAGGTCAATCGAAATTAATGGCGGAGCCAAACCAGGATACAGCAGTGGCCAGGCTTTGCAGGCATTAAGAGAAACAGCAGCTAAATATTTACCTGACGGATATGGTTATGAGTTTTCAGGAATGAGTCTTGAAGAAATAAAAGCAGGAAGCAAAACGATTACCATCTTTTCAATATCTCTCATATTTGTTTTTCTTTTTCTCGCGGCATTATATGAAAGTTGGTCTGTTCCGTTTTCTGTTTTATTCGCTGTGCCAATTGGCGCACTGGGCTCTATAATAACACTAAGTTTATTGCCGAATATCACTAATAATATTTATGCGCAGATCGGATTGATTACACTTATTGGCCTTGCTGCAAAAAATGCTATTTTAATTGTTGAGTTTGCGAAAGAAAGAGTGGATATTGGTATGGGATTAATGCGATCAACGATTCTCGCAGTTAAATTGCGTCTACGCCCGATCGTTATGACATCTCTTGCTTTTATTTTAGGAGTATTGCCATTGGCGTTCGCCACTGGAGCCGCGGCAGAATCGCGCAAAACCATTGGCTGGACAGTGTTTGGGGGAATGCTTGCAGCAACGACATTGGCCATTTTTATCGTTCCTGTTTTATTTGTGCTGATCACCCGTTTAACTTATGGAAAGAAAAAGTTGGCAAATCTTCATGCAAATTATAAACCCGGAGAGCATAAAGAACTGGAGGAAGGTTAAACTTATTATTTCAATTTGAATTATTATTAGATAGATTTTTTAAGGCACAAAAAGCGATATATATTTTTCAATAAAGATCATTTACTCCAGTATCTTCACTTCTGTTCTCCGGTTTTTTTGCCTTCCTTCTTCTGTATTATTCTCCTCAATAGGCTCATCGGCACCATAACCCTTGGCTACAAGTCGGCTGTTGTCTATTCCTTTGGCGATTAAATAAGATACGATTGATTTAGCCCGTTCCAATGAAAGCACCAGGTTTTTTGCATCCGTTCCTACATTATCTGTATGGCCGCCGATTTCAATTCTCTCATTCGGTTTTCGTTTCAGATAATCTACCAGATCATCAAGGCTCTGATAAGATTGTGGCCGCAAAGTGGATTTACCAAAATCAAATTCAACATTATCCAATACAAAAGTTTTTGGAGGATCAAATTCCAGGTTTACTTTAAACGGATCTTTATAAAATGAATTAGGCCCAAGCGCGGGAATATTCATCACATTCTGGCTAATAGAATCCTTAAAACCCATAATAAAAATATCATACTTATCCCCCGCCGGCAGGCGTGTAGCAAACTTCCCATCAGCATTGCTTATTACCTGGTATTCATTGTTATTTTTCTGGCTCCTGAAAACAATTAATTCATTATTTTGTGGCTGGCGGCTCCTCATATCAACAATAGTTCCTTCAACTTTTGCATCTTTAGGGAGATTGAGCGCAGGCGTAGTTTGACAAAACCCTCTTAGAATAAACGCAAAACTTATCAGAAGAATAAAGCACTTTCTCATAAAATTTTTTTAAGTAAGGATAAAGCTAAATATTTATTGGCGATATTGAACCGCATCATTCAATGAAAGAACGAAAATAGAAATTGATTTATTTTCATAATTTTTGCCGCGAAGAATGTGAAAAGCATAAAAGTAGTTTTTAAGATTTTCTTTCGCCAAATGTGATGAGATTTAATGCTTCTGTGATTTACTTTACAATTCAGCTATCTTAAAATATCTTAATTTAGATTTTTAAATAGTTGTTTAACTAACTAAATTTTTATGTTACAAAAAAGAAATATTAATAAAGTAACGGTTCTCGGCAGCGGAGTTATGGGAAGCCGTATTGCATGTCTTTTTGCCGGCATTGGCATCCAGGTTTTATTGCTTGACATACCAGCGCCAGATAGCCAAGATGAAAAAAGTAAAAATAAAATTGTAAACGACGCTTTAGCCGCCGCGTTAAAGTCTTCTCCATCCCCGGTTTATACAATGGATATTGTAAAAAATATCACTACCGGAAACTTTGATGACAATATAAAAGACATCGCCTCCAGTGACTGGATTATAGAAGTGGTTATTGAAAGGTTAGATATCAAAAAACAAATTTTTGAGCAGGTGGAGAAGTTCCGAAAACCAGGCACACTCATCACTTCAAACACATCAGGCATACCGATCTACCTGATGGCAGAAGGAAGAAGCGAAGATTTTAAAAAGCATTTTTGCGGCACGCATTTTTTTAATCCGCCGCGTTATTTACGATTGCTTGAAATAATTCCTACTCATTATACGGACAAAGATGTAGTTGAATTTTTAATGCATTACGGTGACCTGTTTCTAGGAAAAACTACCGTTCTCTGCAAGGATACGCCCGCTTTTATTGCCAACAGAGTTGGAGTTTTCAGTATTATGTCGATCTTTCATATCATGGATAAATTGGAGTTGAGTATAGATGAAATAGATACCTTAACAGGTCCGGTATTTGGCCGCACAAAATCTGCAACCTTCCGCACAGCCGATGTTGTAGGGATTGATACTTTGGTAAAGGTAGCAATAGGGGTGAAAGAAAATTGCCCCGATGATGAAGCAAAAGATTTGTTTGAGATTCCCGTATGGCTGCAAAAAATGGTTGAAAAAAAATGGCTGGGAGATAAAACCGGGCAGGGATTTTTCAAAAAAAATAAATCCGCTAATGGGGAGAAAGAAATTCTTACACTCAATTTAAAAACATTCGAATATGGGCTTCGGCAGAAGCCAAAATTTGCAACTATAGAAACAGCAAAGCCAATTGATGATCTTAAACAGCGTTTGAAAGTTTTATTTTCAGGAAAAGATAAAGCGGGAGAATTTTACAGGCAATTTCATTATCATCTTTTTTCTTACATTTCTCATCGCATTCCTGAAATAAGCGATGAGCTTTACCGCATAGATGATGCCATGAAAGCCGGTTTTGGTTGGGAAATTGGCGCTTTTGAAACCTGGGATGTTTTAGGAGTAAAAGAAACTGTTGATGAGATGAAAAATGCCGGATTCAATGTTGCATCCTGGGTAAATGATTTTATAGAAAAAGGAAATAATTCTTTTTATAAATTAGAAAACGGAAAGCGTTTATACTATGACGTTAGTACCAAAAAATATTTGCCGTTGCCTGGCGGCGAGGCATTTATTATTTTAAGCGATCTCAAAGAAAAAACCATTTGGAAAAACAGCGCCTGCAATCTTTACGATCTTGGAGATGATGTTGCAGGATTGACATGGAATACTAAAATGGGAAGCATCGGCAGCGAAGTTTTAGAAGCAATAAATAAATCTATTTCTATTGCGGAAGCAAAATATAAAGGTTTGGTAATAGCCAATGAGGGCGCACAATTTAGCGCAGGAGCTAACATCGGAATGATTTTTATGCTCGCCGCAGAACAGGAATATGATGAGCTTGACATGGCAATCCGCCTGTTTCAAAACACAATGATGCGGGTACGTTATTCTTCAATTCCGATAGTAATTGCCCCGCATGGATTAACGCTCGGCGGCGCTTGTGAAATGTGTTTGCATGCTGATAAGGTTCAGGCCGCGGCGGAAAGTTATATTGGCCTCGTTGAACTGGGCGTTGGGCTCATTCCCGGTGGCTGCGGTACCAAAGAATTTACTTTGCGCGCTTCAGATGCTATTCAGCATAACGAACCTGAAACTATTCCTTTGCAAAATAGATTTATTACGATTGGTACTGCAAAGGTTTCCACTTCTGCATTTCAAGCATATGAGCTAGGCATATTACGGAGAGGCATAGACGAAATTTCTATGAATCAATCAAGAAGAATTGCTGACGCAAAACAAAGTGTGATTGAAATCTTTGACCGCGGTTATACGGAGCCAGCCCAAAGAACCGACATTAAAGTTTTAGGACGTTCAGGATTAGGAATGCTGTATGCAGGCATCAATGGAATGTTTCGCGGAAATTATATCACCGAACATGATGTGTTGGTTGCAAAAAAACTGGCGTATGTAATGTGTGGCGGCGATTTGAGCGAGCCAACATTTGTCAGCGAGCAATATTTATTAAACCTCGAAAGAGAAGCTTTTTTAAGCCTTTGTGGCGAAAAGAAAACATTGGAAAGATTACAAAGTGTATTGAAAAGTGGTAAACCAATAAGGAATTAATCATGGGAGAAGTAGAGCTACAACCGAAAAATAATTTGCTGATCATTCATTCAACTATTTATTTTTATGGCAATGCCGCAAATGAAGTTTTGAGTATTCAGGTTGCAAAAGATATCGCCGATCATTGGAATGAACCACAGGGAAAAGTAATCATCAAAAGAAATCTTTATAATCTATTTTTTGACATTGCAGGAATTTATAAAAGAGGCCTCACTCCTGAAATGGTTTTTGAAAATATCAATCCGCGAAATAATTATTTCCGCATTGAAGAATATGCGCAAGGCAACATTTCTTTTGTTGATGGATTAGGCTCTAACACAGGCTATTTTAAATTGGAAAATTTATTGAATAATTCCACCACCGCTGCACATGAATTTGGCCATACATTTGGCATAGATCATCCGCAAAGTTTAGACATACGCGGACAAGGAAGGCCCGCAATCATGTATCCGCGCGGGACTTTGGTAGATCCCGAATTTCAATATGATCCAAAGACCCGCGCCGGATTAACCGGTGGAACAATGAATCCTTTCACCCGAAAAGTTACTCAAAATGATATTGATGATTTGAAATTGAATCAATTAAATTTTAATAAAAATGGTTTCGCAATTCTTGGAGATTTTTCCAGCGTATGGCATGATGCGCAAATCCCTTAAGGCATTCTTTTACGGATATTCGATGTAATAAATGATACAAATCAAAATGTAGTTTTTCCCAATTTTCCTTCTGTATAATAAAACGAATTTTAAATTCTTCATCCCTTATATTGCAGCATATTTTTTTAATTGTCTTATATGTCAGTACTTACTGTTGAAAATTTATCCAAAAATTATGGAAGAATTCAAGCCCTGAAAAATGTAAGTTTTTCTGTTCCTGAAGGAACCGTTTTCGGAATTCTTGGGCCAAACGGCAGTGGAAAAACCACCATGCTCGGAACCATAACAGATATTTTAAAACCAACAACCGGAACTTATAAACTTTTTGATGAAGTTCCTGTTGCAGCGCATCGCAGAAAGATGGGCACGTTGCTGGAGACGCCTAATTTTTATCATTACTTATCAGGGATAAAAAACCTTGAAATAGCGGCTGAAATAAAACAACATGGAAAAGAAGACATTGAAAAAGTTTTGGAAACAGTAGATCTTACAAGGAGAAAAGATTCAAAATTCAGCACTTACTCACTCGGTATGAAACAGCGCCTTGCCATTGCATCCTGTTTGTTGGGCAATCCCGGAGTATTGGTTTTTGATGAACCTACAAACGGCCTCGATCCCGTTGGCATTGCTGAAATCCGTGAGTTGATGAAAAATCTTTATCGCCAGGGAAAAACCATTATCATGGCCAGCCATCTTTTGGACGAAGTTGAAAAAGTTTGTACGCATGTTGCTATTTTAAAACGAGGTGAACTAATTACATCTGGCGCCGTAAACGAAATTTTATCCAATGAAGATATGGTAGAAGTTGGCGCAACAGACAATAATAAATTGGTCGAAATTTTGAAAAATATGCACACACAAACAAGACTAACTTTTGATGGTGGCGCAATAAAAATATTTTTTCCTGTTGGCACTGCTGACCTTACTTCCATCAACAATTACTGTTTTAACAACGGAATAATTCTTAATCATCTTTTACTGAAAAAGAAAAGCCTGGAGGCGAGATTTTTTGAACTTACCAATAATTAAATTTTTTATGCTTGATTTATTAAAAATAGAATGGCTCAAAGTAAAAAATTATAAAGCATTCTGGATATTTTCCATTCTTTACGCTTTCGCGATTCTTGGTATCAATTATACCGGATTCTATGTGAATGAGCTCACCGTACAAAATGTGCCAATGGGCGGAGCACTGCTTGGCAGCCCGTATTCATTCCCGAAAGTGTGGGGAACTGTAGGCTTTATGAGTAGCTGGCTTTTGTATTTTCCGGGTATTCTTTTCATCATGTTGCTTACCAATGAATTTAATTTTAAAACGCATCGACAAAATATTATTGATGGATGGACGCGTCGGCAATTCATCACCGTAAAATTTGTTTTCGCTATTTTATTTTCCCTGGTTGCTACTTTTTTTAATTTTCTGGTTGCTCTGTTATTTGGATTGATTTCTACCGGCTCTCATTTTTCTTTTGGCGGAATAGAAAATGTAGGATACATATTTATTCAAACCGTTGCCTATATTACTTTTGCCATGTTCCTTGCAGTTCTTTTCAGAAAAAGCGGAGTGGCAATCGCCGTATTTTTTTTATACGGATTGATTTTTGAATTTATTATCTGCATGTTGATAAATCATAAATTAAATTTATCTCCAGTTGGATATTTTTTACCGCTGCAAGTTACAGATGTGATGCTTCCGATTCCCTTCGGCACCAAGATAATTTATGACAGGGCGCCCGATTTGTGGATCCTGGTAATTGCAAGCCTGGCTTACATTTGCGGTTATTACTTTTTCGCATTGAAGAAATTTACGAATGAAGATCTTTAATAAGCATTAACTATCTCAATGAGCAGATTTCTAAAATAGAAATTTTAAAGAAATGGTTACAAGAAAAGATATTGAAACAGAAATAAATGGGTATTTGAAAGCCCTCGCCGGTATTGGATTTTCTTTTCAAAAAGCTTTTTTATTCGGCAGTTACGTGAGAGGAAACCCGTGCCAATACAGTGATATTGATCTCGCAGTTTGGAGTGACGCATTCGCAGAAGATTATTTTACAATAATGGAAAAAGTAGTGCCGCTACGCCGCAGTTTTAAAAATATTGAATTGCATCCTTTTAGTTTAGAAGACAATACAGAAAATAATCCATTTATTAATGAGATTGAAAAAACCGGAGTTGTAATTATGCCCGGCGAAGAATTTTCCTTTTCTAAATTGGATGAACTAAAGGTGTCTGGAATCTGATTTTCTCTTTATCTAAAAATCCTTAAATTAGACTTTTTCATTTACAAGGCTTTCGATTTTATTTCTTTTCAGAATGCCAGTTTTCTACATTTTGGCTTATGCGAAGTAAAGAATATCCAATTTTTGTTGTGGAATAATAAAATTATTCTGATGCAATTATGTCATCAATAGCCGCTTCAATGGTTGGGTATAAAAAAGTAAATCCTGCAGATTTTATTTTCTTATCATCCACGGTAGCGCTTTTCAGGATCTCAAGACTTCGTTTTCCAAAAAACTGCTTCAATAAAAACACCGGTACATGAATCGTTGTATAAAATTTATTTCTCAATTTATTGGCCAACGTTATCATTAATTTTTTTTGAGAGACTGGTGTCGGTGCTACCGCATTATAACTTCCTTGCAAATAATTATTTTCAATAATATCACAATACATTCTGCACAGGTCATCAATGTGTATCCAGCTTATTATTTGTTTTCCATTTCCTAAAATGGCGGCTACGCCAAAACGCAAAGGCATTTTAAATTCTTTAAAGGCGCCGCCATCTTTGCCCAGCACAATGCCTGTCCGCAACTTTACGAGCCTGATGCCTAATGCTGCAACCGGCTCTGAGCTTGCTTCCCAAAGCAAACAGGTTTTTCCCAAAAAATCATTTGTGGCTAAATCTGTTTCAATAAATCCATCTTTTCTGATAAGTGGTTTTGCATCTTCTCCATACCAACCGATAGCAGACGCGGAAACAAAAGTCTTTACATGATGATCATTTTCTTGCAAAACTTTTATTATCAATGCCGCGCTTTCAGTCCTGCTTTTGAGAATTATTTTTTTGTAATCACTTGTCCATCTTTTGTCCATCACTCCCGCACCCGCCAGGTGAATAATATGGTCTGCCTTTTTTATTGCTTCTGCATCAATTACCCGTTGATCAATATTCCAGTAACTGTAGCTAATTTTAGCGTCGGTGGAGACTTTATTTTTATCTCTTGACAAAATAATTACTGAATATCCTCTCTGTATTAAATGCCGTGTTAAATTTGAGCCTACAAGGCCGGAACCGCCGGAGATTAAAACTATAGGCATAATATTTTATTGTAAATTAGTGAGTTTTCAAAATTAAATGATTCAACTTACACTTTTTTTAAAAGGTGGCCGACTAAAAGAAAAATCAATCGAAATATATCATGAAGAATTTTTTTTTATTTATTTGTTTAAGCCTGTTTTACCTGGCTGCTTTTTCGCAGGAAATTACGTATTCGCAGCCGGAATCGAACGATATACGCAATCTTAATTTTGAAATCATAGGAAAAATTCATGACAATTTTCTGGTATACAAAAATCTTCGGAACACAAGTGCAGTCAGTGTTTATGATAATTCAATGAAATTGCTCAACAGGATTGATCTGCGTTTTATGCCTGATAAAACTCTAAATGTAGATTTTGTCGCTTATCCTGATTTCGCGTGGCTGATTTATCAATATCAAAAAAGAAATATTCTCCATTGCATGGCTGTAAAAATAAACGGCGATGGAAAATTATTAACTGATCCGGTGCAATTAGACACCACTTCTATCAGTTTCTTCGCAGACAATAAGATATATTCTACCATTTACAGCGAAGACAAATCAAAAATAATGATCTATAAGATCCAAAAGAAAAATGATAAATTTAATTTTACGACCTTACTTTTTAATGATAGCCTTCAACTTTTACGCAAATCGAGGATGGAAACTTCCTTTGAAGAAAAAAAAGATGTCTTTAGTGATTTTTTTGTTGATAATAATGGAAATTTTGTTTTCACAAAAGGGAACAAATCCAGTACAAGAGATTTTATCCAAGAATTGGATTTGATCATTAAGCATCCTCAGGAAGATACTTTTAATATGAACAGGCTTGATCTTACAGGAAAATTTCTTGACGAAATAAAATTAAAAGTAGATAATGTGAATAATCATTATGTAATGAATTCATTTTATTATACAAAAAGACGAGGCAATGTAGAAGGAGTTTATACCTCAGTTTGGGATGAGCAAAACAAAAGCCTGGCTTCACAAAATTTTTTTCCGTTGGCAGATTCTGTTAGAGCCATAGCAAAAACTGATGGTGGAAATAAAATGGCCTTGAATGATTTTTTTATTCGTGATGTGATTCTTAAAAAAGATGGTGGCTTTATTCTGACGGCAGAAGATTATTACACCCAATCGCGTTCTTCACCCTGGAACCGTTACGATTATCTCTACGGTTATCCTAATTTCTCACCTTATTATTACAACTATTATTCTCCTTATTCTTACGGATATTATGGAAGGCAGGGATTTTATAATAATTCCCAGGTACGCTATTATTACAATAACATTCTGATTTTAAATATGGACAACACAGGAAAACTTGATTGGACAAGAGTGATTCATAAATCGCAATACGATGATGAGAATGATAATTTTCTTTCTTATGCGATTATTATCACGGGCGGCCAGTTGCATTTTTTATTCAATGAACTGGAAAGGCGCAACCAGCTTATCAATGATCAAAGTATTTCCGGTGAAGGAGATGTAACAAGAAATCCTCCTCTAAAAAGTTTGGATCGCGGTTACCAGTTTATGCCAAGATATGCCAAGCAAGTAAGCGCTGCTCAAATAATAGTGCCCTGCACCTACCGCAATTATATTTGTTTTGCTAAAATAGAATATTAGCTTAAAGACATACAAGTTAAAACTGGACGAATGTTTCTATTGCAAAATGGATGTATGGTTACAATTGTTTTTTGTGTAACAGAAATTTGACCGATAAGCAATTTAGCAATTTTACAATTCAACAATTACTCTTCCTTATAATTTTTTATTTTTGCTGTTCATGTAAAATTTAATTGTGACAGGAATTTTCCGGGCCAATAATCCACTCAATAACTTTCTGCTTCTTGTGTATGGAATACTTCTAAAATTGGTATGGTTTATAAATCCCCCAATCCCCATAGTTCAAAAATCAAACGGTTTTCTTTTTAATAATATTCTCAATCTCATCAAACCCTCTCTGGATCCGCATCCTGTTTTATATACCTGCATCACTCATCTTTTATTATTTACCCAGGCTATAACTTTCAACCAGTTACTGAACAGCAGGCGCCTGATGCAAAAACCCAATTATTTGCCTGGAATGAGTTATTTGCTGATCACTTCTTTTTTCAGTGAGTGGAATGTATTGAGCGCACCTTTGGTGGTCAATACATTGATGATATGGGTTTGGGCAAAAGTGAGCAATCTTTATAATAACAAAAATGCCAAAACAGCACTTTATAATATCGGGATGATAATTGGAATCAGTTCGTTTTTTTATTTTCCTTCTCTTGCATTTAGCCTCATGATCATTTTCGCTTTATTGATAACAAGGCCACCAAAAATCGCAGAATGGTTGATTTCTATATTAGGGATTGTTACGCCCTGGTATTTTTTGTTTGTGTGGTTATTTCTCACAGATAAATTATATAGTTTTCATTTGATGGGATTTCAGATTTCACAGCCTTTATTCGCTCAAAACAGGTTAGAATATATAGCCATGATTTTTCTCTTAATTCTTGCAATTATTGGAGGATTTTTTGTCCAATCTTTTTTGGCCAGGCAGGTAGTTCAGGTTCGCAAAGGCTGGGGGCTTATGGTCTTGTATCTGATAGTTGCATTGTTTATTCCATTTATAAATATCAGCCATAACTTTGAATATTGGATATTGGCGGCAGTGCCAGTTTCGGCATTTATTGGATGCGCTTTTTTTTATCCGCGTGCCAAATGGATTCCAATGATTTTGCAATGGCTCATGGTCATTTTTGTTATTTATATGGAGTACCAAAAAAAATAATTTTAGTTTTGACACTATTAAAAATGTAACACATGAAATTTGGAGTGGTTGTTTTTCCTGGTTCAAATTGCGACAGAGATATGATCAACGCATTGCAGGTTGATATGAGACAGGAAGTGATTCCTTTGTGGCATAAAGATAAAGACCTCTCTGTATTTAATGAAAAGGATTGCATTGTTCTTCCCGGTGGATTTAGTTATGGTGATTACCTGCGATGTGGCGCCATAGCCCGCTTTAGCCCCATGATGCAAAGCGTAATCGATTTTGCAAAGGTGGGAGGGAGAGTATTAGGAATTTGCAATGGTTTTCAGATTCTCTGTGAAAGCGGGCTGCTTCCAGGAGTTTTATTGCAGAATGCCAACATAAAATTTGTTTGTAAAAACATATTTATGAAGAAAGAAAACGGCTCAAACCGGGTTTATAAAATTCCAGTGGCTCATGGCGAAGGTAGATATTACATCGGTGAAAATGGTTTGGAAGAATTGGAAAAAAATAATCAAATAATTTATCGTTATTGCAACGAACTTGGTGATGTTCATATTGACTACGCTCCTAACGGCTCTTTAAACGGAATCGCCGGAATTTGTAATAAAGAAAAAAATGTTTTTGGGATGATGCCTCATCCTGAAAGAGCCTGTGCTCCTATGCTTGGCAACACTGATGGAAGAAATATTTTCAAAGAACTGTTTTCTATAAATTAAATTTCCAACGTGACTTTCCAATTTCTAAAAATTAAATATTTTTAATCCTTAGTAACCTGGCAAGCCAATAAGTAGTTTTTATACTTTCTTGAATATAAAAATCCCTTTCAATTTTTTGAAAGGGATTTAATTATTGGGGGTTTCAGAAGCTGTGCTTATAACGCGATTTGCTTTTCTATCATCATCTTTCTTAGATTGATTAGGCCATAACGCATGCGGCCAAGTGCAGTGTTGATGCTGCAGTTAGTTAATTGGGCAATCTCTTTAAAACTAAGATCTGCAAAATGCCGCATGATGATTACTTCTTTCTGATCTTCAGGAAGCATGTCGAGCATTCTTCTTACCCTGGCGTGGCTTTGGCTCTGCATCATTTTTTCATCGGCGCCTGCCTCTGAAAAATTGAGTACTTCAAAAATGTCGTGATCATCACTTGTTCTAATAGAAGGGCTGCGTTTTACTTTTCTGAAATGATCCACACATAAATTATGGGCTATACGCATCACCCATGGTAAAAACTTTCCTTCATCAGTATAGCGACCACCGTTGATGGTATCAATTACTTTAATGAAAGCATCCTGGAAAATATCTTCTGCAAGATATTTGTCCTTAACTAATAAATAAATTGAAGTGAAAATTTTGTCTTTGTAGCGTTGTACAAGACTTGAAAGAGCTTCAGAATCTCCATCCAGGTAAAGACGGATTAGTTGTTGGTCAGACAGATTGTTCATGATTTTCATAAACTGTTACGGTTTTTGATTTGGGATATTGTGTAAGTCCATTCCAATTTAATAGAAACGATGCAGAGGGCTTGTGCGGGAAGGCAGAAGGTTCTTCACTTTCAGGAAAATTGGAGGCTCAAAATTATATAAATATTTCGCATTTCCAAATGTTTTCTTAAAATTTTTATTTTTCCCAATAAAATGCAATACATTCTAACAACTTGATTTATAAAATTGGGAATCATTATTTTTGTGAGCATACATGAATACCCAAAAAATTTCGCCGAAGAAAAAATTACTTTCGGTAAATCCGAAACAAAACATTTTTATTAAAGGCGCAAGAGTTCATAATCTTAAAAATATAGATGTAGAAATCCCCCGGAACCAATTAATTGTTGTGACCGGAGTTTCCGGCTCAGGGAAATCTTCATTGACTATCGATACTTTATTCGCCGAAGGCCAGAGGCGTTATGCAGAGAGCATGAGCGCATATGCGAGACAGTTTATGGCACGTATGAATAAACCTGATGTTGATTATATAAAAGGGTTATGCCCTGCAATTGCTATTGAGCAAAAAGTAATCACAAGAACACCTAGGTCTACTGTCGGTAGCATGACCGAGATCTATGATTATCTCCGGCTGTTGTTTGCTCGAATAGGAAAAACTATTTCACCAGTGTCTGGCAGGGAAGTGAAAAAAGATGATGTAAGCGATGTTGTTCGTGCCATCAATAGCCTGAAGAAAGGAGATAAAGTATTGCTATTAGTGGCTTTCAAGCAATTGCACCACAGAGACATAAAAGAAGAGTTGAATATTTTAATGCAAAAAGGATTTTCCAGAATAGCTTCCCCTAATCCCTCAAGGGCAGAAGAAATAGAAATTCTAAGAATAGAAGATCTCCAGGAAAAAAGCGACAAAGACCTCACATCATACATCGAACATCGTACGTCGTACATTCTTATTGACCGGTTGATAGTAAAAGATTTTGACGAAGACGATAATCATCGCATAGCCGATTCAGTAAATACTGCCTTTTATGAAGGCGAAGGAGAAATGATTCTTGAGATTAATAGTAAAGAAATTTTGCATTTTTCCAATAAGTTTGATTTGGATGGAATTAAATTTGAAGAGCCTGTCCCCAATCTATTTTCTTTTAATAATCCTTATGGCGCGTGCCCGGTTTGTGGCGGATTTTCTTTGGTGCTTGGTATTGATCCCGACCTGGTGATTCCTGATAAAAGATTGAGTCTTTATGAAAATGCTATTGCTCCGTGGCGCGGAGAAAAATTAGGTTTATGGAAAGAAAGAATGATAAAAGTGGCTTACCGTTTTGATTTCCCGATCCATAAGCCCATTATTGATCTTACTTCTGCCCAATACAATTTGTTGTGGACAGGCAATGAATTTTTTGGTGGATTAAATGAATTTTTTAAAGAAGTAGAACAGAATTTATATAAGATCCAATATCGTGTTTTGTTGAGCCGTTACCGCGGCAGAACAGTTTGCCCTGAATGTCATGGTTATCGTTTGCGAAAAGAAGCTTTATATGTTCAGGCAGCAAATAAAAACATTGGTGAGCTTTGCGAAATGCCGATAAAAGATTTACAACAATGGTTTGCAGAGATTGAGTTATCTGATTATGATAAAACGATTGCAAAAAGAATTTTAATAGAAGTAAATACCAGATTGAAAATATTATTGGATGTAGGCCTTGGATATCTTACTTTAAATCGCCTTGCCAATTCTTTGAGTGGTGGCGAAAGCCAGCGTATTCAGCTAACGCGCAGCCTGGGAAGTAATCTCACTAACTCTCTTTACATATTAGATGAACCGAGTATTGGTTTACATTCAAGAGATACAGAAAATCTGATTGATGTGTTGAAAAATTTACAGGCGCTTGGCAACACTGTTGTGGTGGTAGAGCATGATGAAATGATGATGCGCAAAGCAGATCACATTATTGATATGGGGCCACTTGCGAGTCATCTTGGTGGCGAAGTAATCGCAGAAGGAAATTATGATTCAATTATCAAAAATCCTGAAAGCCTTACAGGGAAATATCTCAATGGCGAATTGACTATTGATCCGCCAAAGCATATTCGCAAATGGAACCGCTCCATAAAAGTAGAAGGTGGAAGGCAAAATAATTTAAAAAATATTGATGTGATTTTTCCGTTGAATGTTTTGTGCATTGTAAGCGGAGTAAGTGGAAGCGGAAAAACCACTTTGGTAAAACAAATTTTATTTCCGGCATTAAAAAAACTGAAAGGAGAATTCGCGGAAAAAGTTGGATTGAGTAAAGGTATTTCGGGAGATGTAGATTATATTTCTCAAATAGAAATGATAGACCAGAATCCGATCGGGAAATCTTCGCGCAGTAATCCAATAACCTACATTAAGGCTTATGACGAGGTGAGGGAACTATACAGCAAACAACCGCTTAGTAAAATGCGTGGTTATTTGCCCAAACATTTTTCTTTTAATGTAGATGGCGGAAGATGCGATGCATGCAAGGGCGAAGGTGAGCAGGTGGTGGAAATGCAATTTCTCGCAGATGTACATTTAATATGCGATGTGTGCGGCGGAAAAAGATTTAAGCAAGAAGTGCTCGAAGTAAAATACAATGATAAAAATATTTTTGATATACTCGAATTGAGCGTGGATGAAGCCATCGCATTTTTTGGAAAAGAGAAATCTTCCACCAAGAAAAATGAAACATCAGGAGAAGAGATAGCGAAGAAAATCCAGCCGTTAAGCGATGTAGGTTTGGGATACATTAAATTAGGCCAATCGTCGGATACGCTTTCCGGTGGCGAAGCACAGCGTGTGAAGCTCGCTTCATTTTTGGGAAAAGGAAAAGGGCAGGGAAATTTGCTTTTTATTTTTGATGAGCCGACAACCGGGCTTCATTTTCATGATATAAAAAAATTACTATCCTCTTTTAATGCGCTTATAGAGCAAGGGCATTCTATCATTGTAATTGAACATAATACCGATGTAATAAGATCAGCGGATTGGGTAATTGACCTTGGCCCTGAAGCTGGTGATGAAGGCGGAAACTTAGTGTACGCGGGCATTCCGGAAGGTTTGAAAAAAGTAAAGGAAAGTTATACAGGAATGTATATTTGAGATATTATTCAGCCAATTAATCAAGAGTTTTAGTGATATGATAAGAAAGTAAAAAAGTATATTTGTTAACCCTTTAATAAATAATATGCAAACAGAGACAAGAAAAATAAATTTGATTCAAGCAGTATTGAAAATAAGCAATGAAGCAACTTTATCTGAGTTAGAATCTGTATTGAAAAAGTCAAAAAAAAGAGAAGAAAGGAGTTTGTCTGCGCACGATTTTTTAGGAGTATGGAGCCATATGGATGCTGATTTGATTGCAAAAGCTATTGAAGATTCATGCGAACAAATACATGAGGATGACTGGAAATAATTTTTTATTAGACACTAATATAATCATAGCCTGGCTGAAAGGTGAAAAGACAATTGCTGAAAAAATAGATAAAGCCAGTATTCCTGAGAATGATATATGGATAGCCGCTATAGCCCCAACGTTATGAGCTAACTATAATTAGCAGGGACAGGCATTTCAAAGAAATTGAAAGTATTACTTTAAAAAGCTGGTAATATAATTTAAGAAAGGGATTCTGCTCAAGACATACTAAAAATTGCACTAAAAACTATCTCAAACGATTACTCTCCTTAATCAATTTCGAATCGTTATAAATTCCTTTTGCAGCCAGAATCAAAAAAACAATAATTAAAATGTTCAAACCAGACCAGATATTAAAATTCCCAACAGAAAATTTATTGGTTTCCCTTACGTACATAAAAATAATAAGGCATTCAACCAAAATACCAATGATAATAATTCTCATTTGAACACTGCGGTGTTTGTATAAAAAAATATTGATAATGATTCCCGTGCCCAGGGCGCTTGTAAGCATCAATATCAAAAAATTATCGGCAGCCATTACCGCATGATATGTGTTATTCAGAACAAGAGTTCCGCTGTAAAAAGAAAATTTTATGGTGAGAAAAACGGCGATTGCTGCCAAAATCATCCATAAAGTTTGTACGCGCTGTATCATGAGAGAAATTTATATAAATACGAATGTAAACACTACGAATTAAAATCAGCATTAATTAAAAAAATTAATTACCTAAGTCCGGATACAAAGGAAATCCTTTCATAAATTCTTTCACATCATTTTTTACCGAAAGAATTGTTTTTTCATTATCAAGATTCATTAGAATTTTATCTACAAAATCCACAACTGTTTGCATATCATTTTCTTTCATTCCTCTTGTAGTAATTGCAGGAACCCCAACCCGAATTCCCGAAGTTACGAACGGGCTTTTATCATCAAAAGGAACCGCATTTTTATTAAGCGTAATGCTTGCCGTATCGAGCGTTTCCTGCGCTTTTTTTCCTGTAATATTCTTATTGCGAAGATCAATCAACATTAAATGATTATCGGTTCCATTACTGATCAAGTCATATCCTTTGGCATTGAAAGCCTTTGCCATCGCTTGGGCATTTAACTGGATTTGTTTTGAATATTCAGTAAATTCATCAGTCAAAATTTCCCCGAAAGAAATGGCTTTGGCAGCGATGATATGTTCTAGCGGGCCGCCTTGCGTGCCTGGAAAAACAGCCATATCTAAAAGATGGCTCATCATTCTTATTTCGCCTTTCGGGGTTTTCAAACCAAAAGGATTTTCAAAATCTTTTTTCATCATAATAATTCCACCACGTGGGCCACGCAAGGTTTTATGAGTGGTAGAAGACACAAAATGACAATGATCGAAGGGCGAATTCAATAATCCTTTTGCGATCAATCCCGCAGGATGCGCCATATCACAAAATACAAAAGCGCCCACTTCATCGGCTACTTTGCGGATGCGCTCATAATTCCAATCGCGACTGTAAGCAGACGCGCCGCAAATGATCATTTTTGGTTTTATCTCTCTTGCTTTTTGCTCAAGCATTTCATAATCTACTAATCCGGTTTCTTTTTTCACGCCATAAAAATGTGCATCAAATAGTTTTCCTGAAAAATTTACAGGCGATCCGTGAGTAAGATGCCCGCCCATACTAAGATCTAATCCTAAAATTTTATCGCCTGGTTTTAAAACAGCAAACATCACAGCGTAATTTGCCTGTGCGCCGCTGTGAGGCTGTACATTGGCATATTCACAATCAAAAATTTGCTTCAACCTGTCAATTGCCAATTGTTCTGATTCATCCACAAATTCACAACCGCCATAATATCTTTTTCCCGGATATCCTTCCGCATATTTGTTGGTGAGCACGCTTCCCATAGCCTCGATCACATGCAGTGAAGTAAAATTTTCAGAAGCAATTAATTCAATTCCTTCGCGCTGCCTGTTTAATTCTTTATCAATAATATCAAAAACTACTTTATCTCTTTTCATGAAAAATTAAATTTTCGCAAACGTACAAAAAGTTGAGGAGTTTGCAGGGAGTTGAGGGGTTTAGTAAGTTTAGATGGTTTAGATGGTTTAGATAGTTTAGAGATTTCGTTATAAGCAGAAAAGTAGAATTTTCACTTTTCCTAAATTTTCTTTTTCGATTTCTTTTTTTAAGAATCTCAATTTTCTACTTTTTGGTTTATATGGTTTTGTTTATCAATTTTATTTTTTTATTTCAACACCTGATACCTGACACCGGGTACCTGATACCTTTTAAAAACTTTCACTATATTCACCTTCCTTTTTGAAGAAAAAAGATCAATAAATGTTAGAAAGAAATGAAGGCCATCATTCCTGTAGCCGGCGCAGGCACTAAATTGCGGCCGCACACTTATACCCAACCAAAAGCTTTGATTCCTTTAGCGGGAAAAACAATTCTCAGTATCAACGTAGACCAATTGCATGAAGCTGGCATCAACGAATTTGTTTTTATCGTTGGCTACCTCGGAGAAAAAATTCAGGATTATATAAAAGCAAAATATCCAAAGCTCATCTGCCATTTTATTTATCAGAATGAACGAAAAGGAACTGCCCATGCCATTGATCTTTCACGCCAGATCATTGGAGATGATGAAGTTTTTATCGCTTTGGGAGACACGATTTGCGAGTATGATATCCAGGAAATGCTTACTTCAGAATGGTCTATGCTTGGCGTAAAAAAAGTGGACGACCCGCGCAATTTTGGCGTAGCCGAAATAGATGATGATGGATTTATAAAAAGAGTGGTGGAAAAACCTTCAATACCAAAATCTAATATGGCGTTAGTAGGGCTTTATAAAATAAAAGATTCTGCATTATTATTCAAATGCCTCACAAATATTATTACCAACGGGATCAAAAGCCACAATGAATTTAATCTTACCGATGCGTTGGAATGCATGATAACCGGAGGTTCCAGGTTCAAATCTTTCAAAGTGGAAAACTGGTTCGACTGCGGTAGAAAGGAATCTTTGCTTCAATCGAATTCTATTTTGTTACAAAAATTTGGCGGCACAATTGCGGAATCCAATAAATTTGAAAATACCATTTTCGTTCCGCCGGTGAGCATCGCCGAAGGCTGTGATATAAAAAATTCTATCATCGGGCCGCACGTTGCTATGGGCGAAAACACTATTGTTCATTCATCTATCATCAAAGATTCTATTATTGGATCATTTTCAAAATTGTACGATGTGATGTTGGATGATTCTCTTATTGGAAACGACACAGAAGTAAAAGGCGAAACCCGATCTTTGAATATCGGCGATAACACAGAAATTGATTTCGGATAATAATCAACAATGAAGTTTATTTAGCAAAACAGTTCTTTTCTAGGTTACCAGAATTCTACCCTGATACCGAATGTCAAAACAAAGTACTATGGATTTAAAAGACAAGGCAAATGAGGGTCATTCTAATCCGGTTAATTGGAAATTTGGCATATTTTATTTCAATAAAAAAGACAAGAGGATTTTTCCACCCAAAAAAGATAAATATGCAGGATGGACTGTAAATTTTGCAAATCCATATTCAATTTTAGCCATAATTGCTCTTCTAATTCTATTCACTTTGATTACTAAATACTTCTCAAAAGCATAATGAAAACATTGGCAGGACAAATGGAAAATTTTCAGTGATAAGATATATTCCAAAACTATTGCAACAAATTCTTGCAGCATTCACTCTCTTTCTTTTTAATTTTTAGAATTGAGATTTTAATCTTAATTTTTAATTTTATTTAACCATAAACTTTTGCTGTGAGAAAAATTTATTTTTTTTATTTATCGCTTTGTATGACAGATTCTGTAACAGCGCAATCGGTACGAAGACCGATAGCAGCGTCCTACATCGGATCAGGCGCTTACAGCATTAATCACACGGATGTTTTTTCATTTACATCTAACCAGGCCGCGCTTGCGCAAATAAAAACACCTGGTTTTGGCGTTTATGGAGAAAATAGATTCTTACTTGCCGAAACAAACTTTTATTCAGCAGTGGTTGCCATTCCTACTCAGTATGGAAACTTCGGATTACAATCCGATTATTTTGGATATAAAAATTATAATGAATCGCAATTAGGTATCGCTTATGCACGCAGCCTGGGTGCAAAATTGGACATCGGAATAAAATTCAATTATTATTCTTTCCGGATTCCGGGATATCAAAATCCATCTACAGTAAATTTTGAAATTGGCGCTATTGCGCATCTTACCGAAAAACTTCATGCCGGGATTCATTTTTATAATCCAGTTGGAGGAAATCTTTCTAAAATGGGTCATGAAAAATTAAGTTCCATTTATAAATTTGGAATTGGATATGAAGCTTCTGATAATTTCTTAATAAGCGCTGAAATAGTAAAGCAAGAAGATCTTCCCGTAAACGTAAATGTAGGAATTCAATATAATTTCGATAAGCAATTTTTTGCAAAATTTGGTGTTGCTTCCGAAAACGAAACGCCTTATGCCGGAGCAGGAATCTATTGGAATAATTTACGTTTAGACATGACCGTTAGTTATCATCCGCAATTGGGAATAAGCTCAGGCTTAATGCTGATTGTAAATTTTAAACCGAAGAAAATTGAAACTGAATAGTGCCATAAAATTATTTTCATCAATTGCAACATGCTTTGTAATGAGCAGCGTATTTAATTATTCTTATGCCCAGGAAACGCAACAGGAACCAGCGGAGCCACCAATAGAAATTGAGCAGCAATTAGAAAATCTAACTGAATCTGATGAAGATGGAGTTATCGAAGATGATTCTTATCTACAGTCATTACATCATTTTATCAGGCAACCCATCAATTTGAATTATGCAGATGCCGGCTTACTACAACAACTTAATTTTTTATCACCTTTACAAATAGACAATCTTCTTTCTTACAGAAAATTATTGGGCAATTTTTTAAGTATTTATGAATTACAGGCAATACCAGCGTGGGATATAGCATTGATCAGAAAGCTAAGGCCATATATAACAATTGCTGAAAAAATGGATTTTATTAGTTCTCTGCAGAACCGTTTGAAAATGGGAAATCATACTATACTATTGAGAAGTGCACAAGTTCTTGAAAAATCAAAAGGATACGTTATAGATAGCGGCATGGCAAAAAATTTTTATCCTGGTAGCCGGCAGAAAATTTTATTTCGCTATAAATATATTTTTAGGAATTTATTGCAATATGGTATCACAGCAGAAAAAGATGCCGGTGAGCAATTTTTCAAAGGCTCGCAAAAACCTGGATTTGATTTTTATTCCGCGCATTTTTTTGTAAGAAATCTTGGTATTATTAAATCGCTCGCGATCGGCGACTTTTCCGTAAATCTCGGCCAGGGATTAATTCAATGGCAAAGCCTCGCTTTTAAAAAAGGTGCTGATATTTTGAATATAAAAAGGCAATCCGATGTTTTGCGTCCCTACAATTCCTCGGGTGAAATAGTTTTTAACAGGGGCTTGGGAATTACTTTGAAAAAAAGTAATTGGGAAACAACAGGATTTGTAAGTTATAGAAAATTAGATGCTGGATTTGACAGGGATACTTTGAATTATGAAGATTATGTGACCTCTTTACACACATCAGGATATCATCGCACGGCAAGTGAAATTGCAGGGAAAAACTTCCAGGGACTTTTAAGTTTCGGTGGAAATATTAATTATTCCAATGAAAAATTCCATGCAGGTGTAAATGGTGTTCATTACAATTTTGACCACAAAATTATCAAAGCAGATTATTTGTACAACAAGTATGCGATCTCCGGAAAACGAGCTGGAAATTACAGTGTGGATTACAGTTATACTCTAAAAAATCTGCATTTTTTTGGCGAAGCCGCTACAGATAAAAATCTTAATAAAGCATTTGTAAATGGATTGTTGATCAGCACAGATTCGCACGTGGACATGAGTTTTCTTTATAGAAAAATCCACAAAAGCTACCAATCATTGTATGGAAACGCTTTTACTGAAAATACATTCCCAACTAATGAAAATGGTTTCTACTCAGGCATTACCATTAATCCTCTTGATTATTTGAGAATAGATGCTTATGCGGATTTTTTCAATTTCCCCTGGTTAAAATACAGAACAGATGCACCAACTTCAGGAAATGAATACATGGTTCAATTCACTTACACGCCCAACAAACAGGCAGTGTTTTCAATGCGATACAAAACAAAAAATAAACCGATCAATTACAACCCTGATAACCTTACTTTGAATCCGGTCACAACAAAAACAAAGCAGGAGTTGAGAACGCATTTTAGTTATCAATTAAATAAAATATTCATTTTTCGCTCGCGGGCAGAAATGGTTTGGTATGATAAAAAGGGGAACGACCCACAAAACGGATTTCTGATTTATACTGATTTGATCTATAAATCAATGAAATCACTTTCAGGAAATATCAGATTGATGTATTTTGAAACAGAAGGCTACAACAGCAGGATGTATGCTTTTGAAAATGATGTTTTGTATGGATATTCAATACCTGTTTTTTTCGATAAAGGTTATCATTATTATGTAAACATAAACTATGATGTATCTAAAAAACTTTCTCTGTGGGCAAGGCTATCACAAACCATTTACCCGGATAAGAAGAGCGTCGGCAGCGGGCTTGACATGACTGATGGGCATTCCAAAACAGAGATTAAATTACAGGGAATTTATAGTTTTTAATTTTTTGAGATAGATCGCTCTCCATAAATTTTATACTTCTGATAAGCCAAAATGTAGAAATATTATTTTCTTAAAAAAAGCTCTTTACATTTCATGCTCTTAATAATATTTCAAACCAGGCAGAATTCGTCACCGTCAAACAATCCCATATCGCTCAGTTTTAAATGTGGAATTACAAGCAAAGCCATAAATGATAAGGTCATAAATGGCGCAGACAAATCAGAACCCAAATCTTTAGCATCTTTATCAATAGCTGTATACATTTCGGCAACTTCATAGCCATCTTTATCACTCATCAAGCCGCTAATCGGTAATGGTAAAATTTTATTTAAATTCGGATTTTTATGATCAGCGATACTAATGCCCCCTTTCGATTCAATAATTAGATTTATGGCATCACAAATACTTTCGTCATCCACGCCAACGGCAATAATATTATGGCTGTCATGCGCGACAGAAGAAGCGATGGCGCCATTTTTCAATCCAAAATTCTTTGCAAAGCATTTTGCAACGGTAGCATTTTTATACCGGTTCACGACAACCATTTTCAACAAATCTTTTTCAACATCACTTTCATAAAATCCATTTTTCTCTTTTTGTGTGATAGAAAGCTTGTTGGTAATCAATTCGCCATCCAGTACTTCAATAATTTGCCCACCAAACTCTGAAGTTTTCATTTTAAAATCTTCAGGTTTTTTTTCAGTGCAAATAAAATTATTGATAATAAAAGAAGGTTGAGTTTTAATTTTCGTTACACCGTTTTCTGCAACCAATTTCCCATTGATAAAAGTTGCTTTTACAATAAAATTTTTCAAATCCCTAACAATAATAAAATCCGCGTTATCACCGGTTTGCAACAATCCTACATTCATTTTATAATGCTTTACCGGATTAATACACGCTGCTTTTAAAACTTTAAATACATTAATTCCTTTAGCTACTGCTCTTTTGCATAATTGATCAATGTGGCCATCAACCAGGCTATTGGGATGTTTATCATCACTGCAAAACATCATTTCACTTTCATGATCGTTCAATAAATCAATCAATGCTTCAAAATTTTTTGCAGCGCTGCCTTCACGGATAAGAATTTTCATTCCATACTTTAATTTATCCAATGCTTCCTCAGGCGTGAAACATTCATGATCTGTGCTGATGCCCGCTTCTATATATTTTCTAGCGTCTTCCCCACGCAATCCCGGCGCATGCCCGTCCACAGGCTTATTATATTTTTTTGCCGAATTTATTTTTGCAAATACTTCCTCATCATGATGAAGAACGCCGGGAAAATTCATCATTTCGCTCAAATAATGTATTTCGTTTTTTGACAGAAGCTGATCCACTTCATCCGCATCAAGCCTGGCACCGGAAGTTTCGTAAATCGTTGCCGGAACGCAGCTCGGGGCGCCAAAATGGAATTTAAAAGGAACAGTTTTTCCATTGGCAATCATATATTCAACACCTTTTATTCCACAAACATTGGCGATCTCATGTGGATCGCTGATGGTGGCCACAGTGCCATGCACAACTGCTAATTTTGCAAACTCTGCTGGAGTCAACATAGAACTTTCAATATGCACATGAGCATCGATAAAACCCGGAAGTATGAATGAATAATTATTTCTCGCTTCACCCATTCTTTCAATAGATTTTATAAATTCATTTTCAACATTTATTTTACCAAAAAATATTTTTTTGGATTCGATGTCAACAATATTTCCCTCAACAATAAAGCTCATAATTTTAATTATTCAGTCTTTCCTATTTCAAAAGTAACCAAATCGAATAACCGAAGACCAGGAAGGTTCTTAAAGAAGTATTAATAAAAAATTAAAAAAAATATAAAAAGAGTTTTCACTTATATTTTTTTGAAGATTCTTTTTCAGAGAATGAATTGAAAAAAATCTGATTTAATAATAAACTTACCTTGCAGAAAAAATATTTTCTGATGAAAAATTTATTCATTTTCATGTTTTTTATTATTGCGCTTGTTTTTGTTTTTGTGAGCCGGGCCAGCGCGCAATCCGTTGATGACATTATCAACAATTACATAAAGGCGCGCGGAGGAATTGATAAGCTGCATTCCATAAGCTCAATTTATATGGAAGGCACAAGGCAGATGATGGGTAACGAAGTACAGGTAAAAGTCACCAGGGTTCAGGGGAAACTTTCCCGTACAGATTTTGAATTTGGAGGAAATATGGGTTATACAATTGTTACGCCCGATAAAGGCTGGGCTTACATTCCCATGCGTTCTGATAAACCGGATCCGATTCCTGCAGACAGGTTGAAATCAATGCAGCGCGAGCTTGACATCGCCGGGCCTTTGGTAGATTATAAATCAAAGGGATACCAGGCGGCCTTGCAGGGACGAGATACTCTTAATGGAAAAGAATGTTATAAAATTCAACTCACTTCCGCAGATGGAAAAGAAGCCTTTTATTTTATTAATACAAAAACCAATCTTCTTATACAAAGCAGGCAAATGGTAGAAAGCAATGGAAGAAATGCAGCAAAAGATGCAAAAGAGATGATTGTAGACTACAGTGATTACAAAGATTTTGGTGGCGTACTATTTCCACAAACGATAGGAACCGAAGGCGCCGGAATGGGCGCTGGCTCTATGACTTTTGATAAAATTGAAGTGAATATTTCGGTGAATGAAAAATTGTATAAGCCATCTAACTAAAATCGTTTTTGCTATAAAGTTGAAAAGAGCATTGGCTGGCAAATTTTTTTAAATATACTCAAAGAAATCAGCCCCGATATTGTATGAGCTTAAAAACAATTTTTTCTTCTCTTAACAATAAATTTATATACTTAAAAAAGATCTTTTCGCGATAAGCATTTCCGGTTATTGGAAATTGGCGCTGGCAACCACTCAGCAACAAAAACAAAAATGGTTCATTTTATTATAATTGCTGAACCGCCGGAATCTGGTAAGGGTACACTATTAATTTTTTGCTCCATACAAAATTGCTCTACTGCCTTTCGCGAACCTTTATAATTATCATTATTAAAATCATGGATAAAAATATAACCGCCAGGGGTTAATTTTGGATAGAAAAAAACCAAGCCATTATAAATTGGCTCATATAAATCTGCATCAATGCTAACAAACGCAAAAGTTGTTTTTATGTCTTTTGCAGATTCAGGAAAGAACCCTTTTACAGGAATACATTTTTTAGGGTAGGGCATTAATTTCATGACAGATTCCACAGAAGTCTCAGTAAAGTCTTGATCTCCTTTAGAAAGTTTATTTTCTTTTTCAGTAGCAATATCCCTATCATCAAAACCCTCAAATGTGTCAAATAGATATAATGAACGTTCCGGGAAATATTGATTAATGAATTTCGCAAACTTACCTTTATATACTCCCAATTCGGCTACACTTCCATCGAGATTTTTCCGGTCTATCTCATGGCTTACCAATTCAAGTGTTGCAAGACGTATGTAGTCGAAATAATTTCTATCTATTTTTCTCTTTCGATGGAGAAAACTCAGAGAATTCCCGATAAAAATATTTTTTTTATGAAAAGCATTTCCAAAGAGGAAATTCATTCCTTTACTAAGTACTTCTAACATAAAATGCAATATACAGTTTGCAAGTTCATTAAAATGAATTAAAGGATAGTATAGCTTAATAAAGAATTTTTTTCGTTGTTATTGATTTTAGATATTTAGTTCTAAATATATCAAGATATCCAACTTCCCGATTAGTTAAGGATCGATTATAAATTCGTATCTCATCTATGACCCCATTTAAATAATAGGGATATTGAGGATTTTCGTGCTTTCCAATAAAAATATCAAACGAATTTGATGCAAAGTTAACTGTATGGGTATTTGGATTTGATGAAGCAAGTGCTCCGTTAACATAAAATCTTGAAGTCGTTCCATCATAAGTATAAACTAAAGTGTACCATTGATTTTTTTGAATGTACACACTATCGCTTGAAGACGTACCAAAGGCACCAGCGGCAGAACCTTGAGGGTTGTTATCTCCATACCCTCCACCAAAAACCTCCTTAGTTGTATCTACTGTCATAGCACATACTTCGGCTCCACCAGCAGAATTGTTTAAAGGAAAAAACGCTAGGTCATAAAACCCATTCACATTGTATGGATATCCTTTGGAAAGTATCTGGTTGCCATGACATGTCGCTTGATTAAACCCCAATGGCTTCACTATCGCATATATTGTAATATTTTGGGGATTTAGAGAAGGATTGTTTGTCACCCGCATATAACTACTAGTGCCGTTAAAAAGATATGCATTATTTTGATTGCCAAACCTATCAGCAGTAAGCGTTGCATTATTAAAAACTATGTTATTAAAGTTACCACTACTATCGTTTAAGTTTCCTCCATTAAAATTATAATAGGCAATCATTCCTTTCTTTATGTCGTTCATTATATTATCATTGACTACAACAGTATCCTTTATGGTTAATGTATCTGTTATTGTCAACGTAGTCGTATCATGGTTATGTACAGTAGTTGTATCATGAACTGTATTGGTTTTTGTACAACTTGAAAGCCCTGATCCACCAAGACAAAAAACAATATAAATGGGTATTAACAGGAGAAAAAATTTAATGGATTTCATGGCAGTGAATTTGTTAGTTTTTGATTATTTTAAAAATCCAAATATATACTGTAACTCTCAAGTTTCAAAACATTTTAAGCTCTAAGGAACACTTTGGAATCGGAAAGGCTATTTCAATTAACTGATTGAATAATATTTAACCCAAACTGCGAAGATGAAAAAAGAAAGATTTTTATTCTGGAGCTTGTCATGCTAACCAATGTACAAGATGTAAATAATGATGCGTACAAAGGTGCCAGGAGAGCAGTGGAGCAATTTTCATTGGAACAGCAGGTTACTTTCCTTCCTATTCCTGATGCTTGTGGAAGTGTTGTGTTTATTAAAAATTGATAAAATAAAGTTGATATTCCAACTAAAAAATCTGTGAATTCATTTTTTCAAAAGAGGGCAAAATTTTATTTTAATCATGCTTACTTTCTGATAAATAATTTCATTCCGCTAAATCAGGCCTTCTTTCTTTTGTTCTCTCCAAAGATTTTTCATGCCTCCATATTTCGATTTTAGAATGATTGCCGCTCATTAAAATATCAGGAACTTTCCACCCACGAAATTCTTCAGGCCGCGTGTAAACAGGTGGCGCTAACAAATTATCCTGGAAAGAATCAGTAAGTGCGGAGGTTTCATCATTTAAAACTCCGGGCAATAATCTTCCGATAGCATCTGTAAGCACCGCCGCGCCCAATTCTCCACCGCTTAAAACATAATCACCAATGGAAATTTCTTTCGTGATAAAATGATCTCTCACTCTCTGATCGATTCCTTTATAGTGGCCGCAGATAAGCAATAAAGTAGTTTTTAGCGATAAACTGTTAGCGATCTTTTGATTAAATTTTTCTCCATCAGGAGTCAGAAAAATCACTTCGTCATATTGAGAATTTTTTTGTAAAGATTCAATAGCATTTACCAGAGGTTCTGCCATCATTACCAAACCCGCGCCGCCGCCAAACTGGTAATCATCTACCTGGCCGTGTTTATAATTTGTATAATCTCTTAAATTGAAAATATTTATTTCAATCAGCCCTTTTTCTATAGCTCTTTTTAAAATGGAATGAGCGAAAAAACTTTCCATCAATTGTGGAACTACAGAGATGATATCAATTTTCATGAGGAGAGAAATTTGATTTAGATAGTTTAGAAGTTTAGATGATTTCGCTTAGAAATGGTAGCTGATATTTTATTCAAAAAAATCATCAAGATTTCTTTTTTCCTTCTTTGTTGGCCTTCCCTGCTTGCTTTGCCGTTTTCCTGTATTGAAAACAAATGCGCTGGGTTGTGTTTTATCAATATTTTCTTCGGGCGTGAGATCAACATAATGTTTGATGGCATCTTCATGATTAACACGATTATGTAACAATGAAATTACTTCAATCACCCATTTTTTGTTTTCTGTTTTTATTTCATATTGTTCGCCCACACTTACTGTTTTTGCAGGTTTCACGTTATTCTCTTTGCATTTTACTTTTGCATTGCTACACGCATCTGCGGCTAAAGTTCTTGTTTTAAAAATTCTTATCGCCCACAAATATTTATCAATTCTTAATTTTTCTTTTTCCGCCATTGCACAAATTTATTTCTATTTATATAAAAGGCACCACAAGCTATCAGTGTTTTCTTATTTTTACTTTCTTAAAAATAAAATATGATCTCTAACCTACGGAGAATTTCAATTCTCATTATTTTTTTAATCGGTGCATCTACATGTTTTTCTCAATTCAACCACATTAATTGGACTACCGATGGCAATTCTACCCTCTCCAAAAAGGAGGGAAATATTGTAAAAACAGATTTAAAAACCAACAAAGGAATTGTTCTTGTAAAAAGGGATCAACTAATTCCTGCAGGAAAGGATAACCCATTATCATTTAATAACTTTAGCTTCTCAACTGATTATACCAAGTTGTTAATGTTTACCAACACAGCGCGGGTATGGAGATACAACACACGTGGCGATTATTGGATTTTAAATTTAACTAACAACCATTTGACCCAATTAGGAAAGAATCTTCCTTCGCAATCATTAATGTTTGCAAAGATCTCGCCCGATGGGGGAAAAGCTGCCTATGTGAGTGATTATAATATTTATGTTGAAGATTTATCATCCGGCAAAATTAGCCAGCTTACTACGGATGGAACCCGCGAATTAATAAATGGGACTTTCGACTGGGCTTATGAAGAAGAATTTTTTTGCAGAGATGGATTTCGCTGGAGTAGCGACAGTAAGAAAATCGCCTATTGGCAAATGGATGCAAAGAATACAAAAGATTATTTAATGATTGATAATACTGATTCAATTTATCCTTTTGTAAGGCCAGTCGTATATCCTATTGCAGGCGAGCCGCCATCTCCTTTCAAAATAGGCGTGGTTGATATTTCAAACGCGAAAACAAAATGGATGGATATTCCTACTGATCCTGTTTTGCAATCTTATGTTCCTCGAATGGAATGGGCAGACAATAATAACGAACTCATTATACAACATCTCAACCGCAAACAAAACATAAGCGATCTGATGCTTTGTGATGTTTCAACAGGAAATTCAAAAACTATTTATGAAGAAAAAGATTCTGCATGGATTGATATTTTGCCACTGTGGGATGAAGATTATTCTTATGGTGGATGGGATTGGCTGAATAACGGGAAGGATTTTTTATGGGCAACTGAAAAAGACGGCTGGCGGCATCTTTACAGGGTTAGCCGCGATGGAAAAAAAGAAACATTAATCACAGCGGGCAATTACGATGTGATGAAAATCAGCGCCATTGATGAACCAAATAATTATATTTATTTTGAAGCTTCGCCGGAAAACGCAACACAGCAATACTTGTACAGAACAAAGCTCAACGGGAAAGGAAAAGCCGAACGCATCAGCCCGGCAAATGAAGTTGGCACACATGAATACGAGGTTTCGCCACAGGCAAAATTTGCACATCATATTTTCTCAAATTATTACACATCTTATGCTCAGGAATGGGTTTCATTACCTGATCATAAATTTATAAATGGTGACGATGTAAGTGCAGCATTAGCCAGGTCGCAAGCCAATAAAGAAAAATCAAATATCAATTTCTTCAAAATAAAATCCAGTGAAGGAATTGAAATGGATGCATGGATGGTTAAACCAACCAATTTCGATTCAACAAAAAAATATTCTGTTTTATTTTATGTATATACAGAACCCTGGGGGCAAAATGTAAAAGATGTTTATGGTATAGCAAATAATTTTTTATACAACAGGAATTTGGCTGATGATGGTTATATATATATTTCAATTGATAATCGTGGCACACCGGTTCCGAAAGGAAGATACTGGAGAAAATGTATTTATAGAAAAATAGGATTAATAAATATCCGTGATCAGGCAATGGCTGCAAAAGAAATTTTAAAACTGCCTTATATAGATAGTTCGCGGGTTGCGGTGTGGGGCTGGAGCGGCGGCGGTTCTGCCACTTTGAATCTAATGTTTCAATATCCCGAAATTTATAAGACAGGCATCGCCATTGCAGCCGTAGCTAACCAACTTACTTATGATAATATTTACCAGGAACGCTACATGGGTTTACCGCAGGAAAATCGGGAAGATTTTGTAAAAGGTTCGCCCATCACTTATGCAAAAAATTTACAGGGAAATTTATTATATATTCATGGGACAGGTGATGATAATGTACATTATCAAAATGCAGAAATGCTGTTGAACGAGTTGATTAAATACAATAAAACGTTTCAATTTATGCCCTATCCAAACCGTAGTCACGGCATTTTTGAAGGGGATGGAACTCGCAAACATTTATCCACTTTATATTCAGATTATTTAAGAAAAAATTGTCCTCCGGGGGCAAGATGATTTATAAGATTTGACAACTTTTAAAAGTTGTTAGATTTGTGTGAAACAAACCAAAAAGTAGTTTTTACTGATACAATCCTTTCAATGCATCTTTCATTTTTTCAACAGACGAAGATGTATTTTCAGTAGAATTAGAAAACAATGTTTTGGCATCATCATCATTTCCATAAAATGATTCGTTGGCTTTCGCGTCTATAGAAATACCGGAGCCTGCTAAGCTTATTCCGGCAAATAATCCTTTGCTTCTTGAATAAGAATATACTTCCGCTTCAAGTTTGTAATCTGTACTAGCCGTGGAGTTGCGGCCAACAGGCCCGGCTGTTACTGAAATATCACCACCCAAAGTAAAGCTTCCTTTTCCTATATTTTCGAGTGTTTCACGGCTTTTGAAAATCAATACAAGATCAACAGATTGTACGCCGGCCTGAAATCCGATGCTTCCGCCGGTGAGAGTTACGAACACAGGATTACTCCATGTACCATCTTCAAGTTTTACCATTGCGATTCCCTTTCCTCTTTTACCTGCTAAAACAAATCCGGCATTAATCAATTTAGGAACAACAATAATTCCTTCCGTTATTTTGAGCAAGTCAGATGGAATACTTTCTTTCATCTTACCAAAATCTCCGAGAACTTTCGTGGTGGCTTCTATTTTTTCATCTTGTTTATCCTGACTTTTTGCTGGAGTAAAAAATGAACAAATAATTATCAATAAAATTGCCATTTTGATTCGGGAAGTTTTCATATTTATCTTTTAATTTAATCTTATCGTTTTACACAATATTGGTGCCATTGAGAAAGTTTAAATACTTATGAAATGTAAAATCATCACATTTTTATTGATTTTAAACCATCAACAAACCTGATTCTAAGGAAAGTTAAAAAGTAGTTTTTTACATTTTAGTCTATAACAGATACTGCTTTCGTTGATGAAATAAATAAGTGTGCTTTAATTTTAATTTATCAAATAAAAAAAGCTGCTCCAAACAGATTGGGCAGCTTTAAAGTTATTTTACGAAGAATATAATTATCCTTCTGTAGATTTCTCTTCTTCACCTACGGTTGCAGTTGCAGGCTCCGCTGCTGCAGGAGCGGCTTTCGCCGGTTCGGCTTTCTTTACTAAAACAGGCCGGGTTGCTACTCTTGCTTTTTTGTGAGTTTCCTGGCGCTTTGCAAATTCAGCATCATGCTCGCTACTCCATTTGGTAAATTTTTCCATGGCCGCAGCTTCATCAAATAAACCAAGTGTAACTCCGCGAAGCAAATGTTTAAGGTAAAGAACACCTTTAAAACTTAAAATCCGGCGAACTGTATCTGTAGGCTGGGCACCTTTGTGCAGCCATTCCAATGCTTTCTGTCGGTCTACCTGTATACTTGCCGGAACAGTCAAGGGATTGTAAGAACCAAGTTTTTGGATAAATTTACCATCGCGTGGGCTTCGGGAATCTGCAACTACTATAAAGTAAAACGGTCTCTTCTTTGAGCCATGACGTTGCAATCTCATTTTTACAGCCATAAAAAATAGAAATTTTTTGGGGTTGTGATTAAATTTGGGTTAAAGGAATGCAAATATAATATCTGTTGATCAAAACAACAAATGAAATAATCTTTTATTTTTATAACCCCTTCCAGTTCAATTGATTTTTGTCCTATATTATTTTTTGCCTAATCCGGCTAATTTCCCCATTGGCATTTTATTCATCATTTTCATCATGTTCTTCATCTGTTCAAATTGCTTTATAAATTGATTGAGTTCGGCGATGTCTTTTCCGCTGCCTTTTGCTATTCGTTGTTTGCGGCCGGGGCTTATGATATCAGGATTACGGCGCTCTTCCAAAGTCATTGAATTGATCATTGCTTCAATTCCTTTGAATGCGTCATCATTGATATCAATATCTTTCATTTGCTTACCGATTCCCGGAATCATGCCCATGAGATCTTTCAGGTTCCCCATTTTTTTTATTTGCTGAAGCTGGGTTTTGAAATCTTCAAAATCGAATTGGTTTTTCCTGATTTTCTTTTCGAGCTTTGCAGCTGCTGCTTCATCAAATTGTTCCTGCGCTTTTTCAACGAGACTTACGATATCGCCCATTCCAAGAATTCGCTGCGCCATTCTTTCGGGATAAAAAACATCGAGGGTTTCCATCTTTTCTCCACTGCTCACGAACTTGATCGGTTTGTTTACGGTGTATTTAATAGAAATAGCCGCACCACCACGGGTATCACCATCTAATTTTGTGAGCACTACACCTGTATAATTCAGGCGTTGATTAAATGCAGCAGCAGTGTTTACTGCGTCCTGTCCGGTCATGCTGTCTACCACAAATAAGATCTCTTTTGGGTTTAAAGCATTTTTAATGTTGGCTACTTCGGTCATCATCACTTCGTCAATAGCGAGGCGGCCAGCAGTATCTATAATAACAACATTTTTATTTTTAGATTTTGCTTCTTTGAGGGCATTTAGAGCAATGGTAACTACGTCTTTGTTTTCGGGCTCACTGTAAACTTCCACATTTATCTGGCCGCCCAAAATTTTCAATTGTTCAATTGCTGCCGGACGATAAACGTCTCCCGCAACCAATAAAGGAGATTTTCCTTTTTTTGTTTTGAGATAATTAGCAAGTTTCCCGCTAAAAGTTGTTTTGCCACTTCCCTGCAAACCAGCAATCAAGATAACAGCGGGATTTCCACTCAAATCCAGTTCTGTCTCAACGCCGCCCATCAAATCGGTTAATTCATCCTTCACAATCTTGACCATTAACTGGCCAGGGCTTATGGAATTAATTACCTTTTCGCCGGTAGCTTTATCCTTTATTGAATCTGTAAATTCTTTAGCAATTTTATAGTTTACATCAGCGTCGACCAATGCACGCCGGATGTCCTTAATAGTAGAAGCAATATTAAGCTCGGTAATTCTCCCCTGCCCTTTCAGATTTTGAAATGCAGTGTCTAACCGGTCACTCAGCGATTCAAACATATTTAAAGAATTAAAAATTGAGGAAATAAAAAGGAAATAAAAATTCCTTTGATGAATGCAAATTTAATAAACTGCTTTGAAAATAAAATAAAACCACGCGGACTAGGAAAGCACATTCAAGAATCAATTTCCTTTAATTTGATAATAAAATTTTTTCCTGCATCGGTTACGTAGATGCACAATAACTTTTTGTCCTTGATAATATCCATCCTGGTATGAATGAAACCGCGCTTGTATAAACCAGATAATGATGATTTCATTTCCTCTGGCAGGCAAGGTACTGCACCATTATTTCCTGATTGTTTCTCAATACAATCTTTTAATTTCTCAATCATTCTTGAAGTAGGAGGACGTAAAGAATTTTTCATATTTTTATTACCAAAGAACCATTTTTATTTGAGGAGTTGGGAACTGAAAACTATACACAAAAGAGAAGCCACGATTTATTTAATAACAATTGAAAAGTCTTGATTAAACTAATGATTATTAATTTAGTAAGACAATAACTATTCTTTCATTAATCAACATCTTTCAACTTGTCATAAATTTTCTGAGAATCATGAGTAAGCAAATCATAATTGATATTTATAGAAGGGATAATATCTGTTAATGTATTAATTCTTCCTTCCGGCGTTAAAAATTTGTTGAGCACTACTACCTTTTTATCTTCAAGAATGCAATAACCACTTTGAAAAGAGCCACGTTCATATCTAACAACGTATCCTGCTTCTTCCAATATTTTTTCTAATTTACTAATGGATGCCTGGTTGAATTTCAACAGTTTTCAGATTTAAATGTTGAGCGAATTTACAGCAAACTATCAATTTGTTTTTTAAGAGATAAGTGTTAAGCTTCACGAAATTCAAAATGCCCCTAAGGGCATTCTGAACTTCTAATTGAAAAACCACCATTATAAACGAAAAACCACCTTTATTATTTATGACGCCGACTTAGCAAACCGTATTTTAAAATATTGGCTATTTAATTTATTTAAAAAAACAAATTGAAATCGACATTGCAAAATTGATTATATTTTATTTAGAAAAATACGGTGAAAACAACGAAAACGTACCGTTTTTTCCCCGGTACAATTTGTGTTCAAATCCCATTTCTAAAATTGAAATAATCTACATTTACACTTATCAGAGAAGCTTTGGCGCTGGGAGTGGTTTTTGTAAAAAGTCAAAGCAATCATGCATATCATCTGCGGCTGTATCTCTTTTATTAATTGGAGGCAATCCAAATATTGTTTCGCAAAATTTTACAAGGCTCACATGTGAATGCAGCACTTTTGAAACGTATCCACTTTTTGCATAAGGGCTTGCAACAATGCAGCCAACTCTGTTTCCATAACGGAATTGTGTTCCATCAGTCCATTTTTCTATTTCCGGCGGATTTACATGATCGTACCATCCACCCCAATCATCCCAGGTTATAAAAATAGCGGTAGAAGGCCATAAACCGCCTTTGATAATAGCTTTGATTTGCGTAGCAGTCCATGCATCTCCATCAGTTACATTTTCTGTCGGATGCTCACTAAGATTTTTGGGGCCATATACCCAGGAAACGTTTGGTAATTTTCCTGCAGCAGCATCTTGAGCAAATTGGGTAGCTATAACATTGCGCGGATTGTTCTGGAGATTGGTAATATAATCAAATGCATAGCCACCATAATTTTTCCATTCTAATCCCGCTTTTTGAAGATTCTCAGGCAGCGAAGGTATATTGAACGGAGGGTGAAATTGTTTTGGATCTTTAGCATGCGGATTGTTGATCACAGGTGAATCTGCCGCAATTACCATTAAATGATTAGGCGTGGAGGGGCCGGCAACATCAGTATAATAATTATCGCATAAAGTGAACTGTTTGGCTAAGGAAAAATAATTAGGAATATCAGATTCGTGATACTGGCCTTTTATCGCATTGGTATTTCTTTTGAGCCATGCTTCATGAGTGTGAAGGGGATCATTGAGTGGCGGATCGGGCAAATGTGGTAGATTTGAAACTCCATTCGCCCCGGGAAAAGTTCCGAAATAATTATCAAACCCATGATTTTCTTTAAAAACAATTACAATATGTTTGATTGGTGTTTGAACGGTAGCTTTTGATTTATGAGAAAGTGCTTTTGATTTCATTTATCGAATTTACGGATTATAAATGGAGACTCAACAGCATTTGAGAAACAAAGAAAAAATTGAACTCCATAGATTGTACCTTCTTAAAAAAATCGATTTACTACTTTTTAGCTTTGGCAGCTCAAATTATTTTAATCATTCACTCATTGATATGAAGCGATTACAAACGTAATTTCTCCTGCGCTTATTGATATTCTTTCTTGTTCTCTTAAATAAAACTATCTATTTTAAATATTCAATTTTTAACAAATCCAACTGCATGAACTGAAAATAAAAAAATTTACAATTCTATTATGATTGTGATTTTTTTTGATTACACGCAGCGAATCTATAAATTCGCCTGTCATAATGTAAAGTAATTGTGAAAATACTAATCCAAATTCAGGAAATATTTATAACCATCTAAATCAAACACAAATGAGAAGATTTCTAATGCTTTTTACAGTGCTAATGCTCAGTGTATTATTTACATTTGCGCAAAGGCCATCAGTTAGTGGTACTGTAAAAGATGAAACAGGCGCAGCTGTACCGTATGCAACGGTTTCAGAATCCGGAACAAGAAATGCCACAACAGCTGATGACAGGGGAGATTTCAATTTGAAAACCAAGGGATCTGGAAGATTAACGATTACCGCAACTGGATTTTCGCCAATTACAGTCTCTCCTGAAGGTAATTTAGTTACAGCTACCTTAAAAAGGAATACATCTGAATTAAATACAGTTGTGGTTACTGCTCTTGGCATAAGAAGAAATAGAAATACATTACCTTATTCTGCACAACAGTTGGGTGGAGATGAGTTATCTAAAACCGTTACCCTTAATCCTGTTTCAAGTTTATCTGGGAAAGTTGCCGGTTTACAAATAACACAAGCAAATACGATGGGTGGTTCTACTAATGTAATCCTAAGAGGCATCAAATCATTAACGCAAAGTAATCAGGCGCTTTTTGTAGTGGATGGAGTACCTTTTAATAATGATAATCAAAGCAGAAATTCTTATGATTTAGGAAATGCTGCTTCAGATCTAAATCCTGATGATATTGAATCTGTAAGTGTATTAAAAGGGCCTGCCGCTTCTGCGTTGTATGGTTCACGTGGTTCTAATGGTGTAATCCTAATCACTACAAAAAAGGGCAGCAGAAATAAAGGTGTTAACGTAACTGCTACTTTTGGTTTTACTACTGGTAAACCAGATAACAGCACACTTCCTACTTACCAAACCCAATATGGGCAAGGTTATGGAAGCGCCGGTTTTAATCCGGCTTTCCCTGATAAGGATGGTTTTTTCTATTATACTAAAGGGAGCTTTACTAATGGAGGCCGTGTGCTGATTCCTCAAACAAATAATGATGCTGCTACAGGACCGGCTTATGATCCTTCTTTAATGATTTACAACTGGGATGCTTTTACCCCCGGCGACCCTAATTTTGGAAAAGCAACTCCCTGGGCTCCTGCCAAAAACCATAATCCAACTGATTATTTTGTAACACCCTTGACAACTACCGAAAGTATCTATTTGAATGGTTCAAACGATAAGGGGTATTATAAAATCGGGTTTACACATGATGACAATAAAGACTTCATGCCAAATAGTTACCTGAAAAAGAATCTTGTGAATTTTGGAGCAACCTATAAATTACTTGAGAACTTATCTATTGGTGGCCAATTGGATTATAGTGACAATACGGCTACTAACCGTTATTTATACCCATACGGCGGAACGACTAATCCAATGACGGATTTTCGCCAATGGTGGCCCACTAATGTTGATATAAAACAACAGAAAGCTGATTTTTTTAATACGAATTCGAATGCAACTTGGAATTGGCAAACTAATGCTTACGTAGGTAATTCTCTTGGTAATCTGAAAACGCCTGCGTATCATGATAATCTATATTGGTTTGCATATAAAAATTACGAAAATGATAGTCGTACAAGATATTTTGGGAATGTACATGTAGATTACAAAATAGCTCCTTTTATAAATGTTATGGCTAGAATATCGAAGGACAATTTCAATCAAATGTTAGAAACCAGAAATGATGTTGGTAGCCAGAATAATCCTTATTATACCCGGTATAATGCCTCTTTCGATGAAACGAACTATGATTTAATGTTTAATTTGGATAAGAACATTACTAATGATATCAATTTAAAAGCAGTATTGGGAGGAAACGTCAGGCAGCAAACTAATCAAAGTATTGCAGCTGCAACTAGTGGTGGTTTAGTAGTCCCAGGATTTTTTTCGCTTTCAAATTCTGTTAAGACACCGCCAGCACCTACAGAAGGTTATAGTGTAAAAGAAGTAGATGGCGTTTTTGCAGGAGCTACATTAAGTTATAAAGAATTGATAACATTGGATGGTACTATTCGCAGAGACCAATCTTCTACTCTTCCAAAAGCTAATAATGCTTATTATTACCCATCTGCTTCTGTAAATTTTCAGTTTGGGAAATTGTTAGCTAATATGCCATGGCTTTCCCATGGTAAAGTTTGGGGTAATTATGCTAATGTAGGTGGTGATGCCCCAGTTTTTAGTATATTTAATACTTATTTACCCCAGACACCTTTCAACGGACAGACTTTATTTTCAACTGGTGGAACGAATAATAATCTCAAATTAATACCGGAGAGTAATAGTTCTACGGAAGTTGGTATAGAAAGTGGTTTCTTAAAAGAGAGATTAGGCTTTTCTGTTGTTTATTACAGCGCTAAACAAACTAATCAAATTATTCCAACTAGTGTATCAACCTCTACAGGGTTTGCTACCTTTTATGTAAATGGAGGAACGATTCAAAATAGCGGCCTGGAAATATCAGTTAATTTGGTTCCCGTTAGAACAAAGAATTTTTCATGGGATATGGTGATCAACTGGAGTAATAATAAACAAAAAGTTGTTTCACTATATAATAATCAGCCTTCTTATGTTGTTGCCTCGTATCAAAATTCAATACGACTTACTGCTTTACCTGGTCTGCCTTATCAGCTACAGGGAACAGATTATAAATACCTAAATGGACAGCGTGTAATAGATTCTACAGGCCATTATGAAATTGCAGGAAATACATTTTCTAATTTGGGAACTCCAAATCCTGATTGGATTGGTGGTGTAAATAATACATTTAGATATAAAAACTTTGGCCTAAGCTTTTTAATTGATGCACGTAAGGGTGGTTCTGTTTATTCTTTGGATATGGATTATGGCTCCAGTTCCGGATTATATCCACGTACTGCAGGTTACAATGATTTAGGAAACCCTGTAAGAAGCCCTTTAACTACTGACAGCAAAAGCGGTGGTATTATTTTAAAAGGTGTAACTGAGAATGGGAAAACTAATACAACAAGAATAGATGAATCTGACATAAATAACGGTGCATTCTCTTATAGTTCAGCCTACGGTGAAGCTGACAGGGAGTTTGTGTATGATGCCAGCTATGTAAAATTGCGGGAATTAGCAATCACTTATTCTTTACCTGCTGCTCTTATGGCAAAATCCAAAGTAATTAAGGGTGTTGACATTTCTCTGAATGCGCGAAACTTATGGATTATACATAAAAATTTACCGTACGCAGACCCTGAACAAGGGCAAGCTTCCGGCAATGCTTCCATGGGTTTTCAAAATGGCGCTTATCCTACTATAAGAACAATCGGAGCTATTCTCAAAGTTAAATTTTAAAAGATAAAAAATATTAATATGAAAAAAATAGCATATATTTTACCATTAACACTTCTTATACTTAATTCCTGTAATAAGGATATTACCAAGTTTAATGTTAACACAAAAGCTCCTTCAATTGTTCCGGCAAAGACATTATTTACTCAGGGAGAAAAAGGACTTGTAGATGTTGTAACTACTACCAGTGTTTCTGTAGCACCATTCAGGATTTTATCTCAAGAATGGACTGAGAACACTTATGTGTATGAAGCACAATACAATTTTGCAGCTTATAATGCAAATGCCGGTTTTTGGAATCGTATATATGGTACTAGTGCTGCTGGTACACCCGGGGTCCTGTCTAATTTGCAGGCAGCAAAAAATCTCTTTCCGGTAAGTGTATCAGACCCATTAGTTTTGAAAAATGATCTGATTATTACTGATATTTTGGAAGTTTATGCTTTTAATTTGTTAGTGTCAACTTATGGAAACATCCCTTATTCGCAGGCCTTAAATCCAGCTATACCTTTCCCTAAATATGATGATGCAAAGACAATCTATGCTGATTTATTAACAAGATTAGATACCTGTATAGCAGGTTTAAATGTTACAGGCACTTCATTAGGTTCGGCAGACCAAATCTATAAAGGTAATGTAGCAGCATGGTTAAAATTCGCAGCTACTCTAAAGTTAAAGATGGCTATGCTTATCGCAGATGTAGATGCTGCAACGGCATCTAAGAAAGTTATGGAAGCTGTTGCAACAGGTGTTTTTACCTCTAATGCTGACAACGCTAGCATGACCTACGATCCAAGCGCTGTTGGAAATTCTAACCCGATCTGGCAAGCGCTTGTGAATAGTGGCCGTCATGATTTTTTACCAACAAACCTTCTGGTAAAAACAATGGTAGCATGGATGGATCCACGTATTCCTTTATACTTTACGATGGATCCGAATAATTCCTATAGCGGCGGCGTACCAGGCGGTGGAAATGGATATGGAATTTATTCAGATTTTACGCCTACAATCCAAGATCCGGCTTATCCTGGTACCATTTTAACTTATAGCCAAACTGAATTTTTATTGGCGGAAGCTGTGGAGAGAGGAATCGCCGTTGGAGGTACTGCGCAAGATCATTATAATAATGCCATAACGGCTTCCATTCTTTTTTGGGGAGGCTCAGCTACCGACGCAGCTACATATTTGGCCCAGCCAGCAGTGAATTATGCAACTGCCACTGGACCATGGAGACAGAAATTAGGTTACCAGGAATGGGTAGCTAACTATAACAATAACTGGGACTCATGGACTGACATTCGTCGTCTTGGTTATCCGAACTTGGATGTTGTAAACCCACCCACTAGCGGACAAGGCAAATTACCTTTGAGATTAACCTACCCAGCCAATGAATCGGGGTCTAATTCTACCAATTGGAAGTCAGGGGTGGCAGCGTTACCTGGTGGCGCGGATGTGGTTTCGGCCAAATTATTTTGGATGCCTTAGCCTAGAAAATTGAATTTATTTAAAACAAAGGGTGTTTAAAGTTTTGACTTTAACACCCTTTATTTATTAGTTTTAATTGAAGAATATTTCAATCAATTAATCCACAGCTATTTTTGGTTTTTCTATGAAGACATTTCCCTTTTATTTTTAATACTCCTTTGTTTAATTTACTTTTGAATAAAACATTATGTCTGATCAACCACAAGCGCCCAACCAACTCAACATCGAAATTTCAGAAGAAGTATCTGAAGGCGCTTACGCAAACCTTGCAATTATAACCCACAGCCACGCCGAATTTGTGGTTGATTTTGTAAATGTAATGCCCGGCACTCCAAAAAGTAAAGTGAAAAGCAGGATCATTCTTACACCTACTCACGCCAAACGGTTTATGAAAGCAATGATAGATAATGTGAAGAAATTTGAAACGGTAAATGGTACTATTCAAGATATTGAAGCTGTAGAATTACCACTAAATTTTGGAGGTCCTACTGCGCAAGCATAAAATTATTAAATTATTAAACTATAATTTTAGAATGAAGATTTGAATATGTATCGATTTAGGTTCATCCGGCATAAAAAAATACTTAAAGATAAGCGTCACATCATCCCCTCATCGGCAAAGCTATAGTGACCTTCATCACTTACTATCAGGTGATCCACCACCTGGATGTCTATTAATTTTCCTGCATTTTTTAATTTTTCCGTCAGCTCTTCATCTTGTTTGCTCGGCCGCAGGTTTCCAGAAGGATGATTATGGCACAAAACAATAGAAGTCGCTTTTACTTCCAGCGCCCTTTTGAAAATAATGCGCGGATCTACGATCGTATGAGTCAAGCCGCCAGAGCTTAATACTTCAAAATGATTGACCTTATTGGCACGGTTTAAAAAAACCACCGCAAATACTTCATGAGAATAATCTTTTAATGAAGCTTTTAAAAAATCCGCTAATTCTTTACTCGAACGCACCCGGGATTTGTCTAAAAGCGGGGAGGATTGCCTTCGCCTTCCAAGTTCTAACGCAGCTATAATGGTAATTGCTTTCGCTTCACCTATTCCCGGGATGGTAAGCATGTCTTTAACAGAAAGTTTCCCTAATTCATCTAAATTATTTTTTCCTTTCTCCAAAACCGCTTTGGCCAGATCCACAGCAGAACTTTTCCTACTTCCGGTATTTATCAAAATGGCAACCAGTTCCGAATCGCTCAAACTTTCTCTTCCTTTAGTCAATAATTTTTCGCGTGGGCGGTCATCAATAGCCCAGTTTTTTATTGGCGTGGATGACTTGTTAACACTTTCCATGAATTTGAGTTTAATTCCAAAAATATTAATTATAATTTCGCTAAACTAATTATTTGCTCTTCAATCAATCAATTAATATGCATCCCAACGTAAAAATTTTTTCGGGCACCGGATCGCAATATCTTGCAAAACAAATCGCGTTAAGATTTGGTGAGCCTCTTGGGAAAATAAATATTCAAAAATTCAGTGATGGTGAAATCGGCGTAGAATATTTAGAAAGTATACGTGGTCAATTCGTTTTTCTAATTCAAAGTACTTTTTCTCCTACAGATAATTTGATGGAATTGCTCTTGATGATTGACGCTGCAAAACGAGCTTCAGCTTATAAGGTAATTGCTGTAATCCCCTACTATGGATATGCCCGGCAAGACAGGAAAGATAAACCGCGTGTTGCCATAGGATCTAAGCTGGTGGCGAACATGATCGTAGCTGCCGGTGCAGACAGGGTAATCACAATGGATCTGCATGCCCCGCAAATACAGGGCTACTTTGATATTCCTGTTGATCATTTAGATTCTTCTGCTATTTATATTCCTTATATAGAAGAATTAAATCTTGAATACTTAACTTTTGCCGCGCCGGATGTCGGCAGCGCAAATCGTATCCGGGAAATCGCAAGTTATTTTGAAGTGGATATGGTTATTTGTGATAAGCATCGCAAAAGAGCCAATGAAATTGCGAGTATGGTTGTGATTGGGGATGTTGCCGGCAGAGATATTGTATTGATAGATGACATTTGCGATACCGGAGGAACTCTCTGTAAAAGCGCCGGATTATTGATAGAAAAGGGCGCAAGGAGTGTAAGAGCTTTTTGCACACATCCTGTATTAAGCAACAACGCTTATGAAAATATCCAAAATAGTGTATTAGAAGAGTTGGTAGTTTGTGATACAATTCCTGTGAGCAAGAAGATTGATAAATTAAAAGTCGTTTCTGTTGCCGATCTTTTTGCCATAGCCATTCGTAATGCATTTGAAAACAAAAGCATTAACAGCCTCTTTATCAGAAGTAAAATTCATAAAAAGAATTTGATAAGCTGAGAAAGTAGTAAGTGAATTAATAAGTATGCCCGCCTGATAACTCAAAATGTAGCAATTCCTTATATTGTATTTCATACTGGAGCATAGAAATTTCAATTTATAATGTTACTCACAATTTTTTCAAAAATACTTCCAACTCAGATAAGTCAAAATGTAGAAATTTACTTTATGAGATTCAGTAAATAGTCAATCCTTAAAAAGTCTTTTCAGAAAGTAAAGTAAAAATATTTTGAGGTAGCAAGCGATTTTGAATGATATAAATCACGCGAATAATGAAGCCAAAAAACATCTCTTTGTAGATGTTCATCAT
>JALYVO010000045.1 GCA_030853195.1 Bacteroidota bacterium
CTTTATTCATAATTTTTTCCAGGCGGCGGATAAGCAATTCGCCATTCAAATTGGCAATAACTACTTTTCCGCTTTTGGGGCTTAGAGACCGGTCAATAATGACCACATCGCCCTGGAAAATTCCCGCATTTTGCATGGCATTACTGTTCACCCGCATAAAAAAGGTAGCTGGCTTATTTTGAATGAGCTGCTCATTCAGGTCAATACCGCGCTCCATAAAATCATCAGCGGCAGCGCCGAATCCTGTGGCGTTGGCGCTTTGTACATCCCATTGGCTGAATGACTTACTGCCGGTATATCGGGCAGTTTTGAATTGATTAATTTCCATATAAAGAGGTTTGGTTACTAAATTATTTAGCAATACTAAGACAAAAAATTTAGGATACGAAATGAAAATTAGGTTTATGGTTTAGATGGTTTAATTAGGTTAGGGGTTTAGGTAAATATGATTTGTGAATCGAATCAAGGCGAGGAACTTAAAAATTGAAAAAAACTATAAAGTAGTTTCCCTATTCTCCAATTTTGAAAAAAGTAATCCGGTGGAATTTTTCTTTACAACATAAAATTTCTTACTTAATCTTTGCATCAAATAATTTCTTAGTGTTTAAAGAATATTCTCTTTCTATAGTTTTTCTTTTATTACTTTCTTCTCAAATATTATTCGCGCAATATGACGCGCCGCTTTATACATCATACACTACGAATGCGGCGCGGGCGCAATTGTATGAAAGGCTGATTAAGAATACTATTAATAAAAACTTATCCATTTCTCTCAGCGATTCTACAGAAGAAAACTGGCAGGAAGCGTTTGACGCGATGGAGGTGTTGAATTATAAAACGCCGTTTACGGATAAAAAAATTTATTCCGCATTTGATAGCCTGGAAACAAGAAGCGTTTCTTTTCAAAGATCCTTACTGGAGCTTGCTTACACTAATTATGCCGGAGAATTTATTTTGCAAATTCAAAATTTATCAGGCAAAACTTCAGAGCCAAAAATATTCGCGATGTGCGCTGAATATTTGATTCAAAATAAAAAAGATTATTTTTTAAAAAATAAAATTTCATCAGATCTGGTTGAAAAATTTGGCGACACTGCATCTGAAAATCCAATTTTAAAAATGTTGAAAAGCAGGTTAACTATTTCAAAACCGGTTCATGCTTATTCCATCAAAGAAGTTTTAAATAAATTATTAGATAAAAATTTTCTTCCCAACCAGGTTGTGATGTATAGCTTTCAAAGAAGTAACCGCGATTATCCGGGAATGGTGATCATAAGAAATGGAGAAGGAAATTTTATCACTGATTCATCAGGAAATATTTTTAATGTGCCGCAACTGGCGCGCAGCATCACTAATCTTCCTTTTTATTTAACCAATGGAAATACGCCGCAAGGCATTTTTAAAATGTATGGCTTCGATGTTTCTATGAGTAATTTTATCGGGCCAACAGCAAATGTGCAATTAGGAATGCCCATAGAAATAAGCATACAAAAATTTTTTGGCGATAGTACCATTACAGATTCTGTGTGGACGATGGATCGTTATCAGAAATTAATTCCGGAAAAAATAAAAGATTATTTTCCGCTTTACAATTCTTATTATGCAGGGCTTTGCGGGCGCAGCGAAATTATTGCGCATGGCACAACGATTGACCCAAAATTTTATCAGGGTAAGCCTTATTATCCTTTAACGCCAACCCAGGGTTGTCTTTGCACAAAAGAAATATGGAATGGAAAAAGATTGGAAAGTGATCAGCAAAAACTGGTGAATGGTTTATTAAAAGCCGGCGGAGCCAATGGTTATTGTGTCGTTATTGAATTAGATAATAAACTTGCGCCGGTAACAATGCAAGATTTGCTATCATATTTGAAAAAGTAAAAAGCATGTACGAGGTACGATGTTTGATGTACGATGAGATAACCCAAAAAATAGTTTTTCCTGATTCTTAATTTTAATTTTAATCTTAATTCGTAAGATGTCTCCATTGGCAGAACGGCTGCGGCCACAGACTTTAAATGATCTTATCGGCCAGGAACATCTTTCGGGCGATGGAAGTATTTTGCATAACGCGCTTGCAAATAAACAAATTCCTTCAATGATATTGTGGGGCCCGCCGGGCGTTGGCAAAACAACGATTGCTAATATTATTGCTCATACTTTACAGGTTCCTTTTTATACATTAAGCGCTATTTCTTCCGGCGTAAAGGAAGTGCGCGAAGTAATTGAAAAAGCAAAGCATGAACAAAATGCTATTTTATTTATTGATGAAATTCATCGTTTTAATAAAGGCCAGCAGGATGCTTTGCTTGGCGCGGTGGAAAAAGGAATAATTACTTTGATTGGCGCCACCACAGAAAATCCTTCATTTGAGGTAAATAGCGCGTTGCTCAGCCGCTGCCAGGTATATATTTTAAAGCCTCTTGAAAAAGAAGGGCTGATTGCTTTAATGAATCACGCAATTACAGAGGACGCTGTTCTTTCAAAATTAAATATTGAAATTAAAGAAACAGAAGCTTTAATAAATTTATCCGGCGGCGATGCAAGAAAATTATTAAACCTTCTTGAACTGGTAATTAACCAGCAGCTTTCTCAAAAAAATAATTTGAATAAAGAAATAATCATCAACGATGATCTGGTAATAAAAGCTGCGCAACAGAAAGTGGCGCTCTATGATAAAAAAGGAGAGCAGCATTATGATATTATTTCGGCCTTCATAAAATCCATTCGTGGAAGCGATCCAAATGCGGCTGTGTACTGGCTTGCACGTATGATTGATGGTGGCGAAGATGTAAAATTCATTGCAAGAAGAATGGTGATCCTTGCGAGTGAAGATATCGGCAATGCTAATCCAACGGCATTGGTTTTGGCAACCAACACTTTCCAGGCCGTGAATGTAATCGGTTATCCTGAAGCAAGGATCATTTTGTCGCAATGCGTTACTTATCTTGCATCTTCGCCAAAAAGTAATGCGAGTTATGAAGCAATTGGCAAAGCGCAGGAAATGGTAAAGCAATATGGTGATTTGCCAGTGCCACTCGCTATCCGAAACGCTCCGACAAAGCTGATGAAGAACCTGGATTATGGTAAAGATTATCAATACGCTCATAGTTATGAGAACAATTTCGCCAAAATGGAATTTCTTCCCGATGAAATAAAAAATTCTCTTTTATATAATCCGGGGAAAAATGCCCGTGAAGAAGAACTGCGGAGATTTTTGAAAGAAAGATGGAAAGAGAAATATGGGTATTGAAGAGTTGAGAATTGAGGGATTAGAAAAGTTTGGAAATATAAATTATTCACCATTCACCATTCACCATGATCACCTGGCAATGCAAAATATTCTCAGAATTATCTGCTGAAGAACTTTATAAAATTCTTCAATTAAGGAATGAAGTATTTATAGTTGAACAAAATTGTCCTTACCAGGATTGTGATAACAAAGATTTAAAGGCGTATCATCTGGCTGCCTGGGATGATGAAAATTTAGTCGCTTATACGCGTTTACTTCCAAAAGAAATCTCTTACCCTGGTGCCGCGTCAATAGGCCGTGTAGTGACGTCTCCAAAAGTTCGCGGGAAAAATTTAGGTAAAGAACTGATGACAAATTCCATAAATAAAATCTATTCTTTATTCGGGCGCATTCCTATTATTATTGGCGCGCAGCTTTATCTCAAAAGCTTCTATGAAACTTTTTCGTTTGTGCAGGAAGGTGATGAATATCTTGAAGATGGCATCCCTCATATCATTATGAAAAAGGCTTTGTGATCTCTTGCGATGAATACGTGTGAAATAGGATATTACTATATTTTAGCTTGTTTCTGTGTTTTTAGCTCTTCTTGCAGGAACGCGGCAGTAAAGCTTTTTTTATTTACTGAAAGTAATTCCGGCGTGCCTTCAAATAAAATTTTTCCTCCTTCGCCGCCGCCCTCCGGCCCCAGGTCAACTATATGATCTGATATTTTTATAATATCCATATTATGCTCAATCACCAAAACGGTATTTCCCCTGTCAACCAATTTATTCAATACATCAATCAAATGCTGGATATCCTGGAAGTGAAGCCCCGTGGTCGGTTCATCAAGAATATAAAATGTTTTTCCGGTATCCCTTTTACTAAGTTCTGTTGAAAGCTTAACTCTTTGCGCTTCGCCTCCGCTTAATGTAACCGCGCTTTGTCCCAAAGTAATATAACCAAGCCCGACTTCCTGCAGTACTTTTATTTTACGATAGAGATAAGGAACATTTTTAAAAAATTCTACGGCTTCATCAACCGTCATTTCCAGTACATCGCTTATTGATTTTCCTTTGTATCTTATTTCCAGGGTTTCGCGGTTATATCTTTTACCATTACATTTTTCACAATGCACATACACGTCGGGTAAAAAATTCATTTCTATCACTCTCATTCCTCCGCCTTCACACACATCACATCTGCCGCTTTTTACATTAAAAGAAAATCGTCCTGCCTTGTAGCCTCTTATTTTTGCTTCAGGTATTTCGGCAAATAAAGTACGTATATCCGTAAAAAAGCCACAGTACGTTGCAGGATTGCTTCTCGGAGTTCTGCCAATTGGGGATTGGTCAATCTCAACCACTTTATCAATGAATTCAAGCCCTTCGATTTTTTTATAAGGAAGTGGTGTCATCTTGCTCTTAAAAGCATGAATGCTCAAAAGCGGATAAAGAGTTTCATTAATTAAAGTAGATTTTCCGCTTCCGCTAACGCCGGTAACGCAAATAAATTTTCCTAAAGGAAATGTTGCATTCACATTTTTTAAATTATTACCTGAAGCGCCCAAAAGCTTAAGAACATGGCCGTTTCCCTTTCTTCGTTCGGCAGGAATTTCTATCCTTATCTTTCCATTCAGATAGGAAGAAGTCAATGTATCAAGTTTCAAAAGATCTGCCGGTATTCCATTTGCGACAACCTCACCACCATGCTTACCCGCTTTTGGCCCAATATCAATCAAATAATCCGCGGCGAGCATAATATCTTTATCGTGCTCAACCACCAAAACGCTGTTTCCAATGTCCCTTAAATTTTTTAAAGCTTTTATTAACCGGTGATTATCTCTTTGGTGTAAACCAATACTCGGCTCATCCAAGATATAGGTGATGCCCTGCAATTGGGAACCTATTTGCGTAGCAAGCCTTATGCGCTGAGATTCGCCGCCACTAAGGCTTTTAGAAGGGCGGCTTAAAGTCAGATAAGTTAAACCGACATCAAGCAAAAACTGAATCCGCTCTTTTATTTCCTTTAAAATATCTCTCGCGATAATATTCTGTCTCTTATTGAGCCGGCCTTCTATGCCTTCAAACCAGGCTAATAACTTATCCAGGTCAAGGTCACTTAATTCACCAATATCTTTTCCATCTACTTTAAACCAAAGGCTTTCTTTTTTCAAACGTTTTCCCTTGCATGAAGGACAGGTTTTCAAAAGCATGAATTTTTCTACCCAGGCTCTTGTGGCATCGCTTGTGGTTGACGATCCAAACCATCGCTTGATCATATTCACCACACCTTCATATTCTGCCGGGGTGTTAATAGCTTCGTTCTCGACATTAATATCTACTTCAGTTATTTGCGTGTAAGCATAAACGTTATCTTCATTATTAATATTTTCTTTTCCGTATAAAAGAATATTTAATGCCTGCTTGGCCAAATCACCGAATGGTTTATCAAGACTAAATTTATTTTTCTTAGCGAGTTGCTGCACTTGCCTAAAAACATACGCTTCCCTTTCTTCGCCGAGTGGAGCGATTGCACCTTCGTTAATACTTAATTTTTTATCAGGGATTATCGCATCAAGATTTACCTGGTATACATTTCCCAAACCTTTGCAAACAGGGCAGGCTCCGTAAGGAGAATTAAAAGAAAAAGCATTTGGTGATGGCTCTTCATAACTAATACCGGTGTCTTCACACATAAGCTGGCGGCTGTATTGCACCTGTTCATTGTTGTCGTTCAATAATAAAAACAGCAATCCGTTTCCAATTTGTAATCCTTTTTGAACGCTTTGGCTTAACCTTACTCTTTCCGCAGTTTCCACCGATAATCTATCCACCACTAATTCTATATCATGAATTTTATAACGGTCAACCTGCATTTTCGCGGCCAGGTCTTTTATTTCTCCATCGATACGCACTTTTAAAAATCCTTTTTTCCTAACATCTTCAAAAAGTTCACGGTAATGCCCTTTTCTTCCGCGCACTAATGGAGCAAGCAAACTTATTTTTTTGCCTGGAAAGCGAAAAAGTAGATTTTCTACAATTTCTTCTTCGCTCCATTTTACCATTTTTTTCCCCGTATTATAACTATATGCTTCACCGATACGCGCGTAGAGCAAACGTAAAAAATCATAAACTTCAGTGACTGTTCCAACAGTGCTTCTCGGATTTTTATTAGTCGTTTTTTGTTCTATAGAAATCACCGGGGAAAGTCCTGTGATCTTATCTACATCTGGCCGCTCCATGTCGCCCATAAATTGGCGTGCATATGCTGAAAAGCTTTCCATATAACGGCGCTGGCCTTCAGCAAAAATGGTATCAAAAGCAAGTGAAGACTTTCCGCTGCCGCTAATACCCGTGATCACTACTAATTTATTTTTGGGAATAGAAATATCAATATTCTTGAGGTTGTGCTCTCTTGCGCCAAATACTTCTATAAATTCATTTTCAATAAAAATCTCAGATGAATTTTGCTGCTTCGCTTTCGCCATAATTATAAGGAGTGCAAATTTAGCATTAAAAGAAATTCCCCATAAGATTAGATGATCAAAAAATTAATTTCGGGGTTGATTTCACAGTTTAAAATTTCTTTCTTTATGTAAACTAAAAAGTAGCTTTTGAATATTTTTTTTAGGAGAAAAATAATAATAATAATTCTTTAACGCTTTTTTTGGATTTTTATCAATTAAATACATCTTTGTAAAATGTTTTTACGTAATTTTATTTTTCTTTTCAACCCTACGCTACTTTTCTTTTCTTAATGCTAAATATGAAAGATTTGATTTGTTTTTACAATAATTAAAATATTTGCTCGTTTGATAAAATTCGGATGGCTACATATTTTAAATCTTAAATTGTAAGTGAAAACTTTTAAAATAACATTACTTTTGCCATACTCTTCAATGTTAAGTACAATGAAAACTAATTTGTTCACCATCATAGCCATATCAGCTATTATTCTATCTGGTTGTGGAAAATTCGGAAAGTTTGGGAAATCCAAGGGTCTTCCAAATGATGGCCAGGTCCATGGGATTGCGCCTTCCAGCCGGTATATTTTGCCAAAGCCTCCCGGAATGGTATATATTCCTCCCGGAACCTTTCATATGGGGCCAAGCGATGAAGATATAAATTATTCCTTTACTGCACGAAACAAACAGGTTTCAATAAGTGGCTTTTGGATGGATGCAACAGAAATTACTAATAATGAATACCGCCAGTTTACCAAATGGGTGGCAGATTCAATTGCGGGAAAATTGCTGGGCTACGTAAAACCCGGTAGCGATGGAAATGAATATCTCGATTGGAAAAAAGTAGCTACAATCAAATGGAATGATAAAGCAACTATGGAAAAAATAGATGCAATGATCGTAACTCCAGATAATAGAATTTTTGGACAAAAAGAATTAGATCCGCTTAAGATTGTTTATCATTCAGAGGTTTTTGATTTCAAAGAAGCTGCAAAACGCGAAAACGCCAATGTGGCCCGCGGTAAATTTATTGTGAAATACGACATTCCGGTTTATCCGGATACATTATGTTGGGTAAGAGATTTTTCTTATTCATACAATGAGCCAATGGCGAAACAATATTTTAGTCATCCTGCTTTTGGAAATTATCCGGTAGTGGGCGTAACCTGGAAACAGGCAACTGCTTTTTGTGAATGGAGAACTCACTATTTAAATTCTTTCCTGATCAGTAAAAAAAGATCTACTGAATCTCCTTTCCGTTTGCCAACGGAAGCTCAATGGGAATATGCGGCGAGAGGCGGCCGTTCACAGGCTCCTTATCCGTGGGGCGGCCCTTACCTGAGAAACAGGAAAGGATGTTTATTGGCGAACTTTAAACCAGGACGTGGAAATTATCCCGAAGACGGAGGATTTTACACAGTGCGCGCTGATGCTTACTGGCCCAATGATTTCGGACTATATTGCATGGCGGGCAATGTGGCTGAATGGACATCTTCATTATATTATGAAGGCAGCTACAACTTTCAACATGATATGAATCCTGATGTTCGCTGGAATGTAAAAGATCAGGATCCTCCACGCATGAAACGTAAAGTTATCCGCGGTGGCAGCTGGAAAGATGTAGGTTATTTTTTGCAAACAAGTACCCGGGCATATGAATACCAGGATACGGCAAAATCATATATCGGTTTCCGTTGCGTAATTGATTTACCTCCGGTTGCGAAAGGAAGAAAATAAAAATAAATCAATCGAAAACATTTTTTAAGTATAATATTTACTGCCTGTATTAAGTTATTAATATGGGCATTTTATTGTAGGAATTCAATCAACTAATTAATATTAAAAATCAAACAATCAAAAATCAAACTATCATGGTCCCTCAACAACCAAAAAGAAATTTTTTAACTCTCGTAGATGTATTAGTAAGTGCCGGCGCTGCTGTTGTAATATTCGCTGCCTGGGCAAAGCTGACTCATCAATCTTATGCTGACACAATGCTAACCATAGGCATGTGGACTGAAACCGGCATCTTCCTGGTATATGCTTGCATAGAATGGGTAAAACCGCAACAAAGGCATGATAATTTTCCTGGTATCCCCGATGAACCTGAAGTTAAAGGCAACCCTGCTCTTCAATCAATGGAAAAAATGCTAAAGGAAGCCGATATCACGCCGGTAAACATGAAAAGGCTTGGAGATAATTTTCAGAAGTTAGGAACAACCGTTTCACAGATTGGTGAAGTGGGTGATGTAGTAAAATCAACCGGTGATTTTTCAGCAAAAACCAAAGAAGCAACAAACGCTCTTGGCTTGATGAAAGAAGCTTATACCAATTCAGCAAATACGATGAGTAACTTTAATAACGCAGCCGATAGCGCCAAAGGATTCCATGAGCAGGTGCAGGTTCTTACTAAAAATCTCGGTTCTTTAAACACTATTTATGAATTGGAACTGAATGAAAGCAATAACCATCTTAAAACTTTAAATAGTTTTTATGGCAGAATGGCAAAAGCAAGTGAAGTAATGGTTTCAACTGTAGGCGATGCCGAGGCTACAAAAGAGCAGATCAACGCATTAGCCAATAATCTTGGAAAATTAAACCAGGTTTATGGCAACATGTTAAATGCAATGCAGGGAAGGCAATAATCAAAATTCATTTAAAAAAAAATAGTAAATTAAAAAAACATGGCATTACCCAGAGAACCACGGCAAAAGATGATTAACGTCATGTACCTGGTGCTTACAGCTATTCTGGCCCTGAATGTTTCCGCCGAAGTTATCAATGCTTTCAAAGTTGTGGATAGAAGTTTAATGAAATCCAATGAGAATATTACTAATTCAAATGCAACTTTATATAAATCTCTTGAAGCTAAAATGACTGAACCACAGTCGATGGAGAAGGCGAAAATTTGGGAACCAAAAGCTATGAAGGCACAAGCTTACTCCGCTGAAATGATGACTTACATTGACAGTTTAAAGCTTGCTTTGAAAAAAGGGGCTGATCTCACAATGAAATGGGACGATGTTAAAAAAGACAGCGTTCAGGATTATAGGGAAGACAACCTGGATGCTTCCACAAGATTATTTGAAACAAAAGAGCAAGGGGAAGCATTGCGCAAAAGGCTTGAACAATATAAAGTAAATATGCTTTCTATTGATCCAACAATAAAAAGCCAGTTTGAGAGCACTTTTCCCGTAAACACTATACCGCCAGTTTCACAGGATGGAACTAAAAAAGATTTTACCCAGTCTTTTTTTCACATGACACCCACAGTGGCGGCATTAACAATGCTCAGTAAGTTTCAAAATAATATAAAAAATGCCGAAAGCGAGATTGTAACTTACTGTCATAATCAAATTGGCGCGGTAGAGGTTCACATGGATCAGGTAGGAATATTAGTAGGCCAAAATTCTAATTACCTGATGCCTGGCCAACAATTACAGATTACAGCAGGAGTTGGCGCTTATAGCTCCGCGGCAGCGCCTTCCATTTCTATTAATGGAAGTGCCGTTCCTGTTTCAAACGGGCAAGGTACTTATACTTCCACAGTTAGCGGCGCTGGCGAACACACAGTTAATGTAAACGTAACTTTTGTAGATGAAAATAAAAAAACTATTACTAAATCTGTTCCTGTAAAATATACAGTAGGCACACCAGGCAGCGCGGCAGTAATGCTTGATAAAATGAATGTATTTTATATTGGAGTACCAAATCCAGTTACCATTTCATCGGGCACGGGCTGGGATAAAACTCATGTTTCAATAACTTCGGGAAGTTTAACTCCCTCTGGAGGTCCTGGTAAATTTATTGTAAATGTAGGTCAAGGTAGTAAAACCACATCTATTAATGTAAACGCAGATGGCAAAAACAGTTCTTATGATTTCAGGATAAAAAGAATTCCTGATCCTATTATAAAAGTAGGGCCAAACTCCGGAGGAAGAATTCAATCTGTGGTTTTTAAAAACCAAAGTTTCGCCAGGGCAGACCTTGAGAATTTTGACTTCGATGCACGGTTCAATATTGTAAGCGCAACATTGTATTTCTCGGGCGCTAATTTTCCAAGCGTTCAACAGGCCACAATTTCCGGTGGAAGCCTTGCAGGAATTCAATCACAGTTAGCGAAATGTATTCCGGGCACTTCAGTAACTTTCGATAATGTAAAAGTACAAGGCCCTGATGGCGTAGTAAGAAGTATTCCTGGCCCTGGTTTCATATTATACTAAGAATAAAATAATTTGGCTATGAAAATAATGATCTTAAAAGGCTTAATGCTTACCCTTTGTTTTGGAATATTGGCAAACGCAGCAAATGCACAGGCCAGGAAAAAAGCGGTACATCGCACTGTAAAAAAGCGGACTACGGCAAAAAAGACAACCAATTCAAGAACAACGGCCAACATTAGTCCAAGCGTCAGAGTAGATACTGTTGTGATTGCCCCTGCCGCCAAAATTGATAGCTTGCCGATTCCCATAGTAAAAAAATCTTTGCGTAACGATGATGCAATTGATCGCAACCTGGTTACGGAAAGAACGCCACTTGCTTATCAATATATTCGCGAAGATGATGCTGTTTACCGCCAAAAGATCTGGAGAGAAATAGATACCCGTGAAAAATTGAATCTTCCGTTCAGGTATTCCGCCAATGAAGATAACGGCAACCAGCGTTTTATTTCGATTCTTCTCAAAGCCATACAGGATGGGCCTGATAACGGCGGGGTTACTGTATTCAATGCCGTTGATGACAGGTTTACTACTCCAATGACTGTAGCAGAAGTTGCCAAGACAATTTCAGGTGGAAGCGTAAATGTTCCTATTTATGATTCTTTGGGAAATGTTTCCGGTTACAAAGAAACTGTAGCCGAAGTAAATCTCGATTCATTTTATAAATTCAGGATCAAGGAAGAAGTAATTTTTGATAAACAAAGTTCAAGACTGTTCTGGAGAATATTAGGTATTGCACCGGTAAAAAATGTGATCACTTCATCCGGAGTTAATTTAGGCGAAACAGAATTGTTCTGGGTATATTATCCTGATATGCGCCCCATATTTGCAAAATACGAAGTTTATAATGGTAAAAACTTTGGCGCGCGAATGAGTTGGGAAGAACTTTTTGAAAGCCGTATGTTTTATGGACGCATCATAAAAAGCACTTTGGATAATCCTTATGATCAATTTTTAAATCAACAGCAAGGGCTTAAAAACAATACTATTCTGCAATTACTCCAGGGAGAAAAGGTTAAAAATAAGATATTTGATTATGAACAGAATCTGTGGAGTTATTAATTTCAATTCTTAAAATAAAAAAAAAGGAAGCAGCCGCTTCCTTTTTTCATGCAGATAAATTTACACTTCGATAAAAACACTTCAAAAGCCTGAATATAGTTTTTTCCGTTTCTGTTCAAAAATAAATGGATTTGAGAAAGTTCTCATTTCTTTTAATCTTTGCCTGCCGGAAAAGTTTATCCCGCAAAAATAATTTTTATGAAAGCAGATTTTTTAGTGATAGGCAGTGGTATCGCAGGCTTAACATATGCCTTGAAAGTAGCTCAGGATTGCCCCGACAAGACAGTTACTGTTCTTACCAAAACCTCGAGCGATGAAACCAATACAAAGTATGCCCAGGGCGGAGTTGCTGGAGTTACAGATTTTGACAATGATAGTTTTAATAAACATATTGAAGACACATTAATTGCCGGCGATGGTTTATGTGATCCAAAGATTGTTGAGATCGTTGTAAAAGAAGGCGTTGAAAGAATTGGGGAAATTATCAAATGGGGTGCTGATTTTGATAAAGATATTTCCGGAGAATATGCTTTGGGAAAAGAAGGTGGCCATAGTGAATTCCGTATTCTTCATCACAAGGATGTAACCGGCAAAGAAATTGAAAATACATTGCTTGCTGCTATTGCTGCAAAGCCAAATATTCATTTGATAAGCCATTGTTTTGTAGTAGATATTATTACGCAGCACCACTTAGGATATTTGGTTACCAAATCAACTCCGGATATTGAATGTTTTGGCGTATATGTTCTTAACACTGAAAAAAACAGGATTGAAAAAATCATATCCAAAATAACTTTATTTGCCACTGGTGGAAATGGCCAGGTTTATCGTACAACAACCAATCCTTCGATTGCAACCGGTGATGGGGTAGCGATGGTTTATAGGGCAAAAGGCAAAATTGAGAATATGGAATTTATCCAGTTTCATCCGACAGCATTGTATGAAGCGGGAAAAAGCGGTCAGGCATTTTTAATCACCGAGGCTGTTCGCGGTGATGGCGGCATTTTAAGAAACGGCAAGGGAGAAGCGTTCATGGAAAGATATGATGAAAGAAAAGATCTCGCTCCGCGTGATATTGTTGCGCGCGCCATTGATAATGAAATGAAAATAAGCGGTACGGAAAATGTTTACCTGGATTGTACGAAAATGGACATGGAAAAATTCATTCATCATTTCCCCAATATTTATGAAAAATGTATGTCTATAGGAATTGATGTAGCCAAACAATACATCCCCGTAGCGCCGGCAGCGCATTACAGTTGCGGCGGAATAAAAGTGGATGAATGGGGAAGATCTTCGATCATTAATTTATACGCTTGCGGCGAATGCTCAAGCACAGGGCTACACGGAGCAAACCGGCTGGCAAGCAACTCGCTTTTGGAAGCTATGGTTTTTGCCCACAGATGCTATCTCGAGGCGGTTGGGAAAATCAATTTTGTAGATTTTAATGATTTAATTCCCGATTGGAATGCAAAAGGAACTACAGCTCCTAAAGAAATGATCCTTATCACTCAAAGCCTGAAAGAACTACAATTTTTAATGACAGATTATGTAGGAATTGTAAGAACCAATGTGAGGCTTGAAAGGGCAATGAAGCGCCTTGACTTATTGCACAATGAAACTGAACAACTTTATCAGGCTGCATCTGTTTCTCCGCAATTGTGTGAATTAAGAAACCTGATTACCGTAGGTTATTTAATTGTGAAAAGCGCTGAATTTCGCCACGAAAGCCGCGGGCTGCATTATAATACAGATTATCCTGATAAAAGTGAATTGGTGCAAAATATTGTTATGTAGCAATAACTACTCTATATACTATAATTCCAGATTTTTGCGTAGGTCTTCAGGATTTCTCCTGTTGTCCCATATTCCCATAATAATGATATTTCTTTTATTGGCCTTATAGAATAAGGAAAAATTATTTACCAATGAAACTCTTACATTTTCAAAATCGGTAGGTTTTCCTTGATAATGTTCTGTCTGTAACAATTTGACTTTGTTTCGAAATAATTTGGATAGTTTTTTGGAATAAGTATTTGATCTATTATGGTAAATCCAATATTCAAGTATTTCTCTTCTCGCTTTTTTTGCAGTATCTGTCCAGATTACCCGTTTAGCCATTTTTCTTCATCTTCGTTTAATTCTTCATCAGTTATAAAATTTCTATGAACCATATCTTCCTGACTTTTCTCAAGCATTTTTTTTTGAAGGGGAGTGGTTTTAAAAGTCGATTTATTAATATCTACATCACCAATTAGATTATTTACTTTTTCTAACAAGTTAATGTCTTCAATAGATATCAATTTATCAAGTAAGTCATATTTTAAATGATTGTCTTGCATATTATGTCAGATTTTTTCAATTAATACCTAAGAAGTATTTTGGAAATAATTTTACGAATATTTCAAAGTAAAAATACCATTTATCAGTGCAATATAAAAATAGAATAGTAGTTGATAAAATTAAAACATAATAGAATAAGGCCTTTATTTAAATTATTTTTCAATCGTAACAGGAGTGCCGACAGGAATATAACTATATAGATCTTTTGCTTCAGAATATTTCAAGGAGATACATCCGTCTGTCCAGTTTTGATAATAATCAACGGTCCATTCCTCCTGCGGCCGTGTAGCGTGAATGGCAATGCCACCGCCAATCTTAGCATTGCGTGGTATTTCTCCCCGTGCGATTCTTTCTTTAAATTTTTCAATACATTCTTCATTAGGAAAATTTAATAAAAGCTTAAAGCCCCATTTTGCATTGCTTTTTTTCAGCAATACTTTAAATTTTCCCTCGGGAGTTCTTTTGTCTCCCTCCATAAATTTATCACGCAAATCATTGCTTCCAAAAACGCATGGATAGGTTGCATACCAGCCCTCATCATCATAAACTTTTAATTCGTAATCTTTTTTTGAGATGATAATATAATATGGATTAGCTGACGAGCTTTTGACCGCCAATCTTTTCTTTGTTGTATGACCGACACAATGGTTGAAGTTCTTTTCAGCCGGCATGAATGAAAAAAATAAAATTGAAAAGAAAAAAAGAGAAAATAGGAAGGGTGTACGAATTTTCATATTGCTGACGGGTTACTGCAATTTATTTCAAGAGAACTCCTTCTCAAAATTATTTTATGAACAATAGAGTTATTTAACTTTTATTTTGTGGCGCTAATTGTGAGCTCAAAGAAAAGATAAGTATTGAACGTTTATCAATCCCATTGCGCCTCGGCTTTTGCTTTTTGCTTATCTACTCTTTTGCAGATAAAAATGCTTATTTCATATAAAAGAATTAGCGGCACTGCAACAATTGTCTGGCTTGTCCAATCCGGTGAGGGCGTGATCACAGCAGCTACAAACAATATAATTACATAGGCATATTTACGATAATTTTTCAAAAATTTTGGAGTGATAAGGCCAAGCTTGGAAAGCACATAAGCAAGGACAGGAAGCTCAAATGCAAGCCCACAACCAAGTATAAGTGATGTTAATGTATCTATATAATCATCCAATGTTGGCATATATTTATATACACCTAATTTGCCTAGTTGAAAATTAGCCAAAAAATTAAATGTAAAAGGAGCTAACAGATAATAACCAAAGGCGGCTCCACAGAAAAAACAAAGTGATACCCAACCAATACTTCCTCTTGCATAGCTTATCTCTTTTGCAGACAGCGCTGGTTTTATAAAACGCCACAATTCCCACATTAAATAAGGAAATGCAATAATGATAGCGCACATAAAAGAAATGCTAATTGCCGACATAAAAGGGCCGCTAACTGTAGACCCCAAAAGCTGAAAATTGATTGGAGGCATACAAAGAGAATCACCCAAATGCAATCTATGGCTAAGATTACATAACCCGTGGTAGGTTATAAAACTATTTTGGGAGGGAGCGAGTATGATATTATCAAAAACCCAACCATTATAAAAAAAAACTGCTAAAGCCACTAGAACAAGTACAATAGCTACCCGGAAAATATGCCAACGCAAAACTTCAAGATGATCTATGAAACTCATTTCTGCGCCTTCCGTTGCCTGCCCGCGAAACTTTCTAAAAAATGCTTTCCGTTCTTTTATGTTATTGCTCAATGGTGTGGTTTCAATTTAGATGTGCAAATATAACAATACGAAGTTATCCCTAAGTTGGATTGAAGTAAGTTTTTAATGTAGCCACGAATTACATAAATTTTCAAGAATTTATTTCAATGTTACATTTTTTCCTGTTGAACTTAATTGTTGCTAAGAATTTAGTGCATTGCTGCCGCCAAATCAAGTTTCTTTTTCCTGTTTCCCTTCACCAATAAAACAAATGGAACGCAAATCAAAAATAAAATCCCAATATAAAGAAAGGCATCCATGTACGATAACACAGATGCTTGTTTGGCAACCGTAAAATCCAATGATTGATAAGCAGTTTTCAAAGCGATATCAGAAGCCATGCCTTTGCCCATAAAGCTTTTTTGCATCATTGAAACTCTTTGCTGAACAAGAGGATCCGTTACATCTAATTTGCTCACTAATGCAACACGGTGTACCATATTCTGAGTAGAAAGAAAAGTGGTAATCACTGCTATTCCAAATGAACCGCCGAGCTGACGCATCATTCCTGTAAAGGCAGCTCCCTGACCTATTTGCTGGCCATGTAAAGTAGAAAGCGCCAGGGTAGTAACGGGAATAAATAGCAGGCTGAGCCCAAGCCCACGTACAAGCAAAGGCCACCAGAAAGAGTCTGGCGGAGTATCAGGGGTAAGAACATTGTAACACCATAAGCTATAAAGAAAGAAAACAAGCAACCCTCCCGCAATAAGGTATTGTTGTTTTACTCCGCGCTGGATCAGCTGGCCTATAACAGGCATCATGAAAGCAGTGGCTATGCCAGATGGAATGAACAACAAGCCTGCGTCAAGAGCCGTCCAGCCAAGAATTGATTGTGTATATAAAGGAACAATAAAGGTAGACCCATAAAGCCCGAATCCTAATAAAAAAGACAGAATTGTCCCCACTCTTAAGTTCCCATTTTTGAGTACGCGCAATTCAACGATCGGATTTTTATAAGTGAGCTCGCGCCAGATAAAAAAGAAAATACCAAGAACAGCGGTTACTGATAACAGAATAATAATATTATCATTAAACCAATCATCATCATGCCCTTTTTCAAGAACGTATTGCAGAGACCCAACTGCAATAGTTAGTAAAGCAATTCCAAGGAAATCTATATGTTTTCTTGCTGTTTTCTGCGAGTATTTTGGGCTTTTTACAAATTGCAAGGTCAATAATGCAGCTACAATTCCTATAGGAATATTTATATAAAAAATATATGGCCAGCTAAAATGATCCACAATATATCCGCCTAACGGAGGTCCCAATGTTGGGCCGATAATCACTCCAAGTCCATAAATAGCCTGGGCCATGGATCGTTTTTCTATAGGATAACTTTCAGTAATTATAGTTTGAGAAGTTACCAGCAAAGCGCCACCGCCTAATCCCTGGCAAAATCGAAATGCCACTAATTCCCAAATACCTGTAGCATTACCACATAAAAAGGAAAAAACAGTAAAGATCATCACAGACGCGGCAAAATAATTTCTTCGCCCGAATTGTTGTGAGAGCCAGCTTGTCATTGGCACAATGATTACGTTGCCGATCGCATAAGCCGTCACCACCCAGCCGATCTCGGTGAGAGTGGCGCCCATATTACCTTTCATATCGTTCAACGCCACATTGACAATAGTAGTATCTACGATTTCGAGCAAGGCACAGAGGACGGCGGTAATCGTAACGATTACCCTTCTCGCGCCATATTCCACTAAAGAATTATCCTGTTGCATTTATCTTTTTTTCACCTGTCAAAAATCAATTGTTTCATCTTATGAACTTTATCAAGAGAAACTACTTTTTAACTTATATCAATAGATTATTTAACCGGATCAAGATGCACATCTACATTTACATTCATTCCGGGGCTCAGTCTTTTAAGTAAAGAATCTGAAGAATTTGTAAATTCAATTTTAACCGGTAGCCTTTGCACAACTTTTACAAAATTTCCACTGGCATTATCGGGAGGAAGCAAGGAAAACCTGGCACCTGTAGCAGGAGAAAACGATGAAAGCGTAGCTTCGAAATCATGATCAGGAAAAGCATCCGCGTGTACGATCACTTTTTGCCCTAAGACCATTTTGCGATATTGGGTTTCTTTAAAATTCGCAACTACCCATAGGCCAGAATTATGAACAATATTAAATGTTGATTGCCCGGCCTGTAAAAGTTGGCCTTCCTGCACATTTACTTTAGAAACTTTTCCATCTTTAGGCGCGGTAATCACAGCATAAGAAAGATTCAATTTCGCGTTTTCTACATCTACCTCTTTTTGTTTTACCATGGCTTCAGCTACTTCTATCGTTTGCGCAGTGGCACTGGATTGTGAAGACACTACGCCTGTCTGCGAGCTGGCCTGGTTTTTTTGTTGCTGCAAAATTAAAAGCTGTTTCTCCGCCAATTCTTTAGCAGCCTGTCCCTGCTCAAATTGCTGTTGAGTAATTGAATGATCCTGGATAAGATTCGCGTACCGGTTATAATCTTGTGTTGCCCTTGTTAAATTAACTTTAGCAGATTCTATTTGCGCGTCAATAGTAAAAACTCCCGCACGTGAAGTGGCAATGCTCGAACGGGCAGCCCGCGTATTTGCACGGCTTGCGGCAACGCTGCTTTTGGCAGTAGCCAAAGCAGCATCTGCTTCCATTAATTTTAATTTCAGGTCACGGTCGTCAATGATGATCAGCGTATCTCCTTTATGCACTAATTGATTATCCTTAACCCTTATTTCTTTGGCATAGCCTGAAACCCTTGGTATCACAGGAAGAATGTCTGCTTCTATTTGCGCGTCGTCTGTTTCTTCATGATGTTGGGCATAGGTATATTTTGTAATTCCAAACCAACCTCCCAGCAAGAGCATTAAAATGAGTATGATTAAAAAGAGTTTACTGCGTTTCTTTTTTGGCTGAGGTTCGGCTTTTTCAAATTCTTTTTCTTCGCCGTTATTCAAAGAAATTTCTTCTTTTTCTGCTTCCATAAAATTTATTTACTAAAAATTAAAAATTATTTTTATTGATTGTTTGATAAAATGCCTGAAGTTTCTAATAATTTACTATATGCCTGCAGAATATCTGCTTTTGATACTGCCAGGTTAATTTCTGATTGTAACAACAATACATTTGCATCCAAAAGATCAGTAGTGTTTACAAGCGCATTATCATATTTATTTTTTGTTATCCTGTAATTTTCTTTGGCCTGCAGAACCGCTTTTTTATAAACCTCGGTCTTTTTCCGGCTTAATAAATAATTTTCGAAATTTTGATTTACCTGTAGTTTTATTGCATCATCCAGCTGTGCTTCGTTAGCAATGATTTCTTTTACACGTGATTGAGCCTGAGAAATTTTCGCTTTTGTTTTCCATAAAGAACCGAGGTTGTATTGAAGGCCAACTCCAAGATTCACAGCATTGGTAATTGTAATTAAATGTGGAACATCTGCAGCAACATAGCCGCCAGACAACGCTATTGAGGGATACAAATCCGCTTTTGCTAATGAGATACCGGTTATTGCCGCCTTTTTTCTAAATGAAAGCGCCGATAGATCTTTCCTGTTTTGCAAAGCAAACTGTTCATATTCGCTTATCGTTTTGATATCAATATTTTTTTCAAAGCTTGTTGAATCTGTAGTAACAACGGTTGCTTCAGGATAGCCAATGATCAGGTTCATATTGATATTGGCAATTTTTAAATTATTTTGAGCATCAAGAAGAGATAACTCAATATTGGAAGTTTGCAACTGCGCTTTTAGTAAATCATTTCTTGCCAATAATCCATTTTGCTCCAGGCGTGAAAAAACAGAATCACGATGCTCAGATTGCGCAAGATTTTCATTGACCACATTCACAGTAACGGAAGCTTTATATAAATTAATATAAGCATTAATGGTATTGAGAATTACTCCCTCTTTATCATTTTCAGCGTCTAACAAAGTTGCCTGTTGCAAATATTTTGCAGATTCAATTCCATAGCGGATTTTTCCACCTGCAAAAATGGGCAGTGAAACATTAGCAATCCCGTATGCTGCCTGGTTTACAGAAGGTATTCCACCACCGTGATTTGTCGAAGTATCTGCGCCGCCGCCTGCAAACGCCTTAGTTTTTAAAGAAATAGTTGGATTTGCCAAACGCAAATAGGATCCGGATATTCCGGCATTGGGAAGACGATTATCCAATGCCTCTTTCACGGCTGCCGCCGCCTGTTCATTTCTTGAAAAAGATGCCTGCAATTGATGACTGTTTTTTAAGCTGAGATCTATCGCCTGCTGTAATGACAAAGGTTTCACGTCTTGAGCTTTTGAAGAAAAAGGCGACAGAATAATTGCAGACAATCCGACTACAGTCAAGAAAATTGCAACTGCTTTGGTGATTAAATTTTTTGTAAAATCCTGGTTCATCTTTTAATATTTTGTTTTTTCAATAAGTGTGAACGCATCAGTTGTTTGGTGTGCTCACTCAATCTCTCTTTTAATTTTTTATTTTGAAAAGGATTGAAACCTTTTGGCTTGCCTAAAATTTTTCTGCACATCGTTTCGGATGTAAGTAAATAATGCACTGTGCCAAGCATTGTCGTAAGCGTTAATTCAACATCTACGGGATTGAAATCGCCGGTATTAATGCCATTTTGAATAATAATTTTGACTGAATCCATATTTTTCAAAAGCATATCACTAATAGCCTCTCTCATTTGTGGCCGGTGTTCCAGCGATAATTCACGATGCAGTAAATGATGAAATTCGCGGTTTGAAAATTTCCTTTCAATAGTTTGGTCAATGATGATGTCTATTTTTTCAATAGGAGAAAAATTATCATTAGTAATAAGATCTGCAAATAATGCTTTTAAAAATGAAGTTTTATATTCGACAGCACTTTCAAATAATTTTTCTTTGGAAAGAAAATAATAATTGATCATTGCAACGTTCACATCCGCATCGGCGGCTATTTCTCTTACCGAAGTTCCTTCAAAACCCTGTGTGCTAAAGAGTTTGATTGCAGATTGTATTATAGTTTCTTTTTTCTCCATTTCTTAAATCGGGCGCAAAGTTAAACACTTGTTTAATATTAAACAAATGTTTAAGTAATTTTTTTTTTACAGTATTGAGTATTGATGGTATAAGCAAAAAAAAAAGAAATTGATATTCTGAAGAAAAATAAACGGTGAGTTGTGATAAGTCAAAAAGTAGAAAATCTATATTCTCAAATAGAAAATCCGGTATAAAAATGAAATTTATACCGGATTACTGATTGTTGAAAATTCAAACTGATAATTAATCTAACGTCGCATCTATTGAAATAGAAACGGCTGAATTCAGTGATTTGGAGACCGGGCAATTTTCTTTTGCGTTTTTTGTACACTCATCAAATTTTTCCTTACTGATGCCAGGTACTTTCGCATGTAAAGTAAGATGCGATTTTGAAATGATACCATCACCCAGAGTAATATCACATTTCGTTTCAATCTTATCGGCTGTAAATCCTGCTTCATTCAAAACAAAACTTAATTTCATTGAAAAACAACTGGCATGCGCAGCAGCTATTAATTCTTCGGGATTGGTTCCCTTTTTTGAATCTCCGAATCTTGTTGCAAAGGTAAAAAGTGTACTATCCAAAACCTTTGTTTCAGTAGATACAGTTCCTTGGCCTTCTTTTCCGGTTCCTTGCCATTCGGCGTTTGCAAATTTGCTCATAATTTTTTATTGATTTATGGTTTAGAAAGTTTTTTTTGAAATAAAATATTACTATGGAAATTCTGATGAATTTATTCTTACAATTCCCCTGCCATTAATCAGGTGATGCGTGCTAAAATCCTGGGGCGCATCTAATCCATCTCCATCTAATATTTGAGTTTTGGTTCTTATTCTTACAGGCTTATCGGTGTAAAATTCCTGGCCTGTTCTTTTCCTGTCCCAATATAATTCATTACAATATAATGTATCCCCTTTTGTATTAAAAACGACCACGCTGTCTTTTAAAAAAACTTTGCTCTCTGATTTTGTATAGCGTGCGTAGTGCGCATCCATCTTGCTTTCCACACGCAGGCTATCGTCAAAAAAATCTGCGTGAATGGTGTTAGGAAATTCAATAAAAGGAATGGCTTCCTGGTGGCGAAGCATTACCGGTGCACTAATTCTCGCATTGGTTTTTGCGCCAATAGTATAAATAATTTTGACACCTTTAGCCTCTTCAACTCCAATTCTTTTGTTAGTAAATTGATTAAGTTGGTCTAAAGAATTTTCGCAAGCTGAAATAAAAAAACAGCCCGCTATCAAGGCTGTTTTAATAAAAAAAAATGTATGAAATTCTTTTAATCGCATAATTTCAAAAATCTATATTTTGGCTTACCACCTTTATTTGAGCCATTCTCCTGAATTTCCTTAGCAAACAAAACATGTGAACGCGTTGAGTTCTAACGAGGCAAACTTATTTTTGAATTTCATTATTATAAATGCTAATTGTATTCAAGCCTTTTAGAATCAAATCGGGGTCAGCAAATATCATATTTTTGATATGCTGCACAAAATTAACCGTATCACCTCCGGTTAAAAGCACGTTAAAATGTTCAAACTTTTCATGATACTCATTAATGATCCCATTTATCTCGGCGGCCATTCCCAACAAAACGCCACTCAAAATATTAGTATTGGTATCGTAGCCGATCAAAGGAAAATTCCAGTCAACTTTTATTAATGGAAGCTTTGCGGTATAATAATTCAGCGCTTTGAATCGCATTTCCATTCCGGGCGAAATACTTCCTCCATTAAAGCTATTGTATTTATTAATAAAATTATAAGTAATACATGAGCCAAGAGAAATTACCAGGTTATTTTGGCCTTTATAAAATTGCACAGCAAACGCAGCTAAGGCTAACCTGTCTGCACCAATGGTTTCAGGCCTCGCGACTGGCGTAGTAAAAGGTAATTTAGTGGAATGATCAAGTTTAATAAAAGATGATCGCTGCCCTAATAATTTTTCAATTCCAGAATCATGATCAATTACAGATGAAAGAATCGTGTTTTCAGGTTTATATTTTTCCAGTAATTTATTAATTGTTTCATGGCTATCATTTTCTAAAGTAATAACTTCTGTTAAGCGATCAGTAATAAAAATCCCGCATTTAAGACGGGTATTCCCAAAATCAAAACAAAGCGTGGGGGAAGTCAAAATATAGAATTTTTTTTTATGTGGTGAAATAAAATTTTGATAAACTACTTTCTGGCTTTTCAGTAGTGAAGGCTTTAAAAATCAATCTTTGGGGGATTTAGCGGGCTTGAAATATTTTTGAAATGCCCGTTTAATTTTATTTTTTCTTTAAGCGATTCCATTTCTGCTACTACAGGAATTACTTTTGCCAAATGTCTTTTTAGATATTCCTGACGCTGCAATTCATTCATGAGGGCAAGTATTTCATATTCTTCTTCCAAAGTTAAACCCGCTGAATGAGCCACGTCGTAGCTCCATAACTCATCTTCATTTTTGTGCAAAGGCTTTTTTACATTCAGCAAATCATGAAGTTGCTTAACAGATGCAATCACTTTATTCATCAATAATCTTTTTCCATGTTCATGATTGTGGGGATAATTAACGATAGCGCCGCTGTATATTTTTTCCGGCACTTCAGCAATTACTTCCAGGATTCTGAAAACTTTTATTCCTTTAGTTTTAATATCCATTTCGCCATTTTCATAAGTTTTAGAAATTTCTATTATCTCCAAAAGAGTTCCCAATTCGTTCATTTTATTATTGATAACAACCGGCATCCCAAAAGGTTTTTTTTGGTTAAAGCATTCTTTAATGAGTTGTTTATATTTTGGCTCAAAAATATGCAGGTTCAGGTCTTCATGCGGATACACAACGATTGACAAAGGAAATATGGGAATAAAATTGGTCATTGAATAAAATTTTCTTTTATGAAATTAGCCTGTTTTATACTAATATTAGATATAAAAAATATTTTATTAGATTGATTATATTTGATCAGAAGTTGCTAATATAAGTTTTATGAATATAGGAATACCCAAAGCAACAGTAATCATTTCCGTTTATAACAGAATGGATTTTTTAAGATTAGTGCTGGCTGGTTTTGAAACACAAACTGAGAAAGATTTTGAAATCATTGTTTCGGATGATGGATCCGGCCTCGCATTCAGGGAATCCCTTGTTCAATTAATTGCAACGACACCATTGAATATAAAACACAACTGGCATCCCGATAGCGGATTCAGAAAAAATCTTATTTTAAATAGCTCGGTAAGTATCTCTGCTGCTCCATATCTTATATTTAATGATGGCGATTGCATACCGCATCCATGCTTTGTAGAAGAGCATTTAAAAAATGCCAGACCTAAAGTTTGCCTAATGGGAAGAAGAGTAATGCTTTCGCAAAAACTTACTGAAAAACTCACAGATAAAACAATAAGGAATGGTATTATGAATTCGGGTAAGATGCAAATGGAAATGTTATGGGATTATTTAAATTATCGGTTATTTCATTTTAAAAAAGGATTGTATGTTCACAATAAATGGCTAAGAAAATATTTTAACCGAAAGAAAAACCGCGGGCTACTAGGCTGTAATTTTTCAATATATAAAGAAGATCTACTTTCCATTAACGGCTTTGATGAACGCTATGTGACTGCTACTTACGGGGAAGATGTAGATATTGAAATGCGCCTAAAATTAATTGGCATTCAATTCAAAACTTTAATGAATATTGCTGTGCAATATCACTGTCATCATAAATTATTGGCAAGGCCAGAGGAAAGCCGCTTACTTTATGAATTAGCTGAAAAGGAGCAAAGAGCATTTACTCCTTTTGGCATTAATAAAATAGTTGTTGATTCATAGAAACAAGAATGCTCTCAAATTTCAATATTGGTGAATGCTTTATCCAAAGCTTTCTTAATCCATTCAGAAGGCACTTCTTTTATGCAATGACAGGCGCTGTCATTTTTTCTGCAATCATCGCATGTTTTATCCAAAACAAAATGCTGCGCATTTTTACCAATTGGCGTCCATCTTCCCGGATGGATAGGCCGCATAGGCGCGTAAATACCGAAAGCATATTTACCTAAAGCCGCAGCAATATGAAGCGGGCCGGTGCTATTGGCCACAAGTCCATCACAGTGATGTATAAACGAAATAAATTGATTGAGATCCATTTTGCCAGAAATGTCAACAACATTTTTCCCGCCTACATCCAGCAACGGCTTCAACAAGGAATATTCTTTTTTCGTACCAGAAATGAAAATTTGAAACTGTTCTTTATCAAGAGACTGGATTAGTTTCTCAAAATTTTCCAGCCCCCATTCGCGCGCACTTCCCTGTGATTTCGGATGCAGGATCAAATTAAATTTTGAAGGATGCAATAATTTTAAAAACTCAGGCTTCAACGGATGAATTTTTTCTAAACCAAATGAACGAGCAATTTCTTCTAAAGGGAAAATAGTATCAATACCAAAAGGGAGAAGTAATTGCAGATTCAATTGTGCCTCGTGCAGGTCAGAATTTCGCCGGCTTAATTTTATTAATTCATTACAATTTAACCAATTATATATCCTGTTTGTAGTTCCGACACGTAAAGGAATCCCCAATTGTTTTGCCCGATTAGTAATTGCGGCCACAGGAAAAACATGCAAAATCGCTTCGGGCTTTTCGTTTTCAATTAAAATTTCTTTGGCCAAAAAAACATCAACAGAAATAAAAACATCCACGTATTTACAGGCTTCGATTACCGGCCTGGTATAATTTTTTCCTAAAAAAGCAATGGTAATTTCCGGAAATATATCTTTTAAAATCTTTGCAACAGGTAAAGTCAGTATCACATCGCCAATACTATCCGTACGGCTGATTATAATATTTTTTTTTAAATGCTTCATAAATCTAAATTGTTGGCAACCGCATGTTTTGCGTACAAATTCTCACAAATTTGACTTGTTTCTCCGTGCCTTCCAACTTTATTATTGATACTGAAAAAATTAATTGTTTATGCAGTGATAAACTTAAGCAAATACAACATTTTACTTCGACAATATTTCTGCTAAAGATAAAATTTTGGCATTCTTTTCAAATCTATTTATAATCACCAATTCCAATTTTGTGAAAATTAAAATTTCTACTTTTTAGCTTTTTACGCTGTTTCACTAAAATAAAAATCCTTCTTTTTCACTCATTTATTTTCATCCTTACTATTCATTAATTTTACCGGATGGAAAAAAAATTATTTCTTCTTGATGCAATGGCGTTGATCTACCGGGCTTATTATGCCCTGATCCGCAGCCCGATCATTACCAGCAAAGGAAAAAATACTAATGCCCAATTAGGGTTTACTAACACATTATTTGATCTTATTAGTAAAGAAAAACCTACGCATCTTGCAGTCGCATTTGATACTTATGCGCCGACCGCACGACATACGGATTTTGCGGCTTACAAAGCCCAACGCCAGGAAGCACCTGAAGATTTGCTGACTTCCATTCCTGATATAAAAAAAATAATACAGGGATTTAATTTACCGGTTGTGGAATGTGATGGCTACGAAGCGGATGACATTATCGGAGGGCTTGCACAACAAGCTGAAAAGAGTGGTTACAAAGTTTTTATGGTAACGCCTGACAAAGATTTTGGCCAATTAGTAACAGAAAACATTAAAATCTATAAACCGGGTTACCAGGGCGGAAAAATAGAGATCATGGGAGAGAAAGAAATCTGTGAAAAATGGGGGATCAAAAATGTAAAGCAGGTAATCGACATTCTTGGATTGATGGGCGACGCGAGTGATAATATTCCTGGTATTGCAGGAGTGGGAGAAAAAACTGCCGCAAAATTATTAGCGCAATATGAATCATTGGAAAATATTTTAGCTGACGCTGAAAATATAAAAGGAGCCCTGGGAGAAAAAATAAAAAACGGAAAAGAAATGGCGGTTTTAAGTAAAAAATTAGCAACGATCATCACTGATGTTCCATGTAAATTTCATGAAGAAGATTTCAGGATAAAAGCATATGATGTAGAAGCGCTGAAAGATATTTTTACTGAACTGGAATTTAAAACTTTGGGCAAAAGAATTCTTGGTGATGAATATAATGTATTTGTGATTGAAAAAACGGTAGTGCAAACTGATCTTTTTGGCAATGCCATGGAAATACCAATTCCAAAAACCCAGGAAGAAAAAGTTTCTGAAGAAAAACCGGGATTGATCGCTGACAGAAATATCAGCAATACCCCGCATAATTATTATTTGATCGAAGGTGAAGAAGCCATTGATGATTTAATAAAAAAATTATCACTTCAAAAAGAAATCTCTTTCGACACAGAAACTACGAACATTGATGCCAATGAAGCCGATCTTGTAGGATTGAGTTTTTCATATAAACCAGGGGAAGGATATTATGTTCCGTGCCCTGATGATGAAGAGCTAACAAGAAATATTTTGCACCGTTTTATTTCATTATTCAATGATGAATCCAAAATTTGGATCGGTCAAAATATCAAATATGACTTGCTTGTTTTGAAATGGTACGGTATTGAGCTGAAAGGAAAACTTTTTGATACCATGCTTGCCCATTATGTGATAGAAAGCGAAGGCCGCAGAAATATGGATCTGTTAAGCGCTCAATACCTTGGTTATCTTCCGATATCGATTACAGAAATGATTGGAAAAAAAGGCAAGAGCCAGGGAAATATGCGTGAAGTGGAAGTTGAAAAAGCTAAAGAATATGCGGTTGAGGATGCAGATATTACCCTACAACTGAAACATATTTTTTCGCCATTATTGAAAGAAAAAAAAGTTGAAAAAGTTTTCAACGAAGTAGAGTCTGCTTTGGTGAAGGTATTGATGGATATGGAGTTTGAGGGTGTAAATGTGGATACCGGTTTTTTAAATTTGTATTCAAAAGAACTGGAAACGGACGCCAATCGCAGTGAGGAAAGCGTGTATCTCCAGGCAGGAATCAGGTTTAATCTTGCATCACCCAGGCAACTGGGAGAAGTATTATTTAATAAAATGCAATTAGGCGATAAAATAAAAAAAACAAAGGGAGGCCAAAATTCAACAGGTGAAGATGTGCTTTTAAAATTAGCTAAAGAAAACCCGATAGTTGAAGACATTTTAAATTTTCGGGAGCTCACCAAACTAAAATCAACTTATGTAGACACGCTGCCGCAATTGATCAATAAACGAACGAAGCGTGTTCATACAAATTACGGGCAGGCAATCGCTGTGACCGGAAGGCTTAGCAGCAATAATCCTAATCTGCAGAATATTCCAATAAGAACGGAGAGAGGACGGGAAATCAGAAAAGCTTTCATTCCGAGAAATAGTGATCATTTGATTATTTCTGCAGATTATTCGCAGATTGAATTGCGCATCGTGGCCGCTATAAGCGGCGACGCCGCAATGGGTGAGGCTTTCAGGCTTGGAAAAGATATTCATACAGCTACTGCAGCGAAGGTTTTCAATGTAGAGGAAAGTGATGTCACAAAAGAAATGCGCTACAAAGCCAAAAGCGTAAACTTCGGAATCATTTATGGGCAGGGCGCTTTCGGGCTTGCGGAAAATTTAGGTGTAAGCCGAACCGAGGCAAGAGAGATCATTGATAATTATAAAAAACAGTTTTTCAACATTCAAAAATATATGGACGAATCCATAAAATTTTGTAAAGCTAATGGTTATGTAGAAACGCTAATGGGAAGAAAACGCTGGTTGAAAGATATCAATTCTTCCAACTTTACCGTTCGCGGATATGCTGAACGAAACGCCATTAATTCTCCTATTCAGGGAACTGCTGCAGATATGATCAAACTGGCGATGATCAATGTTCACAGCGAGTTTCAGAGACATAATTTCAAATCAAAAATGATTTTGCAGGTTCATGATGAATTGGTATTTGATGCCTATAAGCCGGAAATAGAAATCATAAAGCCAATCATAATAGAGTGTATGAAAAATGCTTTGAAGCTTCCCAATGATGTGCCGGTAGAGGCAGAGATTGGAGTTGGAGAAAATTGGCTGGAAGCGCATTGAGGAATTAAATTTCAAATTTTGATTATTAGAAGTTTTGGGCAAAAAGATTAAAAAAATATGAAAACTCTTATCTATTGTTACGATGCTTACTGCGGCTGGTGTTATGGCTTCAGCGAAGTAATCAAAAAAATATATTCTGAATATAAAACTAAGATTGAGTTTGAAGTGCTCTCCGGCGGAATGATCTTGCCTGAAGATCCTGTTGCTATAGGCGCATCGGCAAAATATATTGAACAAGGATATAAAAGAGTTGAGGAATTAACCAATGCTAAATTTGGCGAAGATTATCTTTGGCATATCAGGCATCCTGATCAGAGTGATTGGTTTCCCAATTCTGAAAAGCCAGCAATTGCTTTGTGTGTTTTCAAAGATTACTATCCTGAACAACAAGTAAGTTTTGCTGCTGACTTGCAATATGCGCTTCACTTTGAAGGCCGTGATCTGACTGACGATGAAGCTTATCGCTTATTATTAGATAAATACAATATTCCGGTAGAGGAATTTTATGAAAAGCTTCAGGATGAAGAATATAAAGCAGCCGCTTACTATGAATTCGCATTGTGCAAGCAATTAAATGTTACCGGCTTTCCTGCAGTGTTTATTCAATTGAGTGACACAAAATTTTATATGGTAGCACAAGGATATACTGATTTTGAAACATTAAATGAGAGAATACAAAATGTGTTGAGAGAAAATAATATTTCACTTTAATTGCGGTAATCAATAAACGAATTAATGTACCAGTTTTACGATATTACGATTACGATTTTTGCCAGTAATCATTTGTATTAATTTTACTAACCTGGAAATGATTTCTCTTTAACCTACAAGAAAACTATATTAACCCGTTGGCGGAGTTAATTAGCAAGTGTATGCTTAACTCTTCCTACCGGTTTGTGGTTTATAAATTTGTTTAAGAACTGTAAAACTGTGAGCCCAGCTACCTTTGCCAATATCTTGGATTTAAA
>JALYVO010000019.1 GCA_030853195.1 Bacteroidota bacterium
GTACCACTATTCACCTGGAGTGATAATATTTCTGCCTTAATGCCTTTGGCCTGGTAATAAGCCCATTGATCCGAAGCTTTTATCTGTTCAATCAATGCTTCATTAGAATGATGGCCGGCCATGAGCCCTGCAATAGCGGCGAAAACTGCGATTAATGCAGTGGAAATGGCTACATACATTATCCATTTTCCGAGAGCATCTTTTGAAGCTTCTTCAGCTTTTTCCTTTACAGCTTCCTGCAGATGCTCAGTTGGTACTTCGATCTCTTCCATAAACAGGGATTATTTTTTCAGTTTAGCAATAATTATTTTGCCGAAGTTATTACATAAATCCTGACAATAGCGCCGGGCTTCAAATGGGGTGCATTCCAAATTGTCGTATCAGCAAGTGGTTTGTGTGGACACAAACCACGGCCCAGCCTCGGTCGGTGTCCCCACCGACCGAAACCATGAGCGACAATTTGGAATGCACCCACAGATAATTATTTTGGTAACTTACTTATTTTTTAATTGGAATAATCGCCACCGTCAAACGGCTTACACAAAATAATTTTTCATTGTCGTCATATATCCTGATATCCCATACATGAGTTGATTTTCCCAAATGCAAAGGTTTCGCAACGGCTAAAACTATTCCTTCACTTACACTTTTTATATGATTGGCATTTATTTCCAGGCCAACGCAATAATATTTTTCACGGTCGATTACCAGCGCAGAGCCAACACTGCCGATTGTTTCAGCCAAGACACAAGATGCGCCTCCATGTAAAAAACCATAAGGCTGGCGAGTGGCGTCATTAACGGGCATAGATAGCTTTAAAAAATCATCGCCGATCCCGACCCATTTTAATCCCAGAAATTCAGCCATTGTGTTTTCACCAAGCTGATGCAGATCATCAATAACAATATTTTTTTGAAACCAAATAGACATGGGGGAATTTTTGAGTTATGAGTTATGAGTTATGAATTATGAATTATGAATTAGTAACGTCTTTATATATGAAACTAATCAAAAATGTCAACAGATAAGAATTATAGGATTAGGTAGAACATGCAAAAAGGAGTTGATCAATGCATTGCCCCGGCCTCGTAAAAAAAGCGTTAAGAAAATTTGAATGATTGTCGTTAAGAAATGAAATTGATGTTACTAAAGCTGGGTTTTGCAGATGGCTGGTAAGTCATACTATAGCTGGGATATATTCTATCGCTGAAACTAATTTCATTTTAGACAAACATTCAAATTTTTAGCTTTTTTTATGCAGCCTTGATTTTTTTTGTTATCTTTTTTATATTAAGACAAAAAAGTAAATATGGAGTAATCCAATACAGCAAAGGCTTTAGGATTAAATACCTAATCCTAAAGAATTAAGAAAAGTAATGCAATTGCAACATGATTTCAATAAAATAAACTGCTTGCGTTTTCAAATATGAGGTGGTAGTTTTGCAAACGTCCGACAAGAAATAAACTCACAAAATAATTTCTTAGAAAAAAGTGCACCTCTTACAAAACTTACTTCAACTTTAATTTTATAGCTTTCTAAAAAAAATCCTTTTGAAAAAATTATTCTTTCTGTTATTGTCTGTTTATTCTTTGCATTCAGGCGCGCAGCAAATCGATCAATCCTTTAACTCCGCATTTAAAAAATTTGCTGCTGATTCTTCATTCAAACATGCCCTGATAAGCCTTTATGTAGTTAATTCCAATTCAGGCAAAGCAGTAACTGAAGTAAATATCAACATCGGCATGGCTCCGGCGAGTTGCCAAAAAGTAATCACTGCCGCTGCGGCGTATGAATTATTAGGCCATGATTATTCTTACAAAACAATGCTTGGATATACCGGAAAAATTGTAAATGGAATTTTAAATGGAGATATTATCATAAGAGGCAGTGGCGACCCCACTCTTGGGAGCTGGAGATATAAATCGGCTAATGAAGAAAAGATTATTTCAGAATTTACAGGTGCTATATCACGGCAAGGCATAAACGAAATTACAGGAAATGTTTATGTAGATGAAAGTTTATGGAAGGAACAAATAATTCCTGATGGATGGATATGGCAGGACATTGGCAATTATTATGGCGCTGGCGCCAGAGCGCTGAACTGGCGTGAAAATCAATATGACTTGCTTTTGAAATCCGGAAATAAAATCGGAGATCCGGTACAAATTGCGGGCACAAAACCAGCTTATGTTTATAGATTAGATTTGGCATCAATGGCGACTGCCGCCGAAAAAGGAAGTGGCGATAATGCCAATATTTATATTCCATTAAATGAAAAATACGGATACGTAACCGGGACTATTCCTGTAAATGAAAATCATTTTTCCATTTCAGGTTCAATGCCACATCCGGCCAGGCAACTCGCCTTAACGCTGGAAGCGGCATTGAAAAAATTGCCTGTTGAAAAGATCCCTGACTTATATCCGGAGGTTTGGAAATTTTCTGAACTGCCACACGTTTTTTATACCTATACATCACCGGTTTTGGATAGCATAATGTTTTATTTTCTAAAACGCAGCATTAATTTATATGGAGAAGCATTGATAAAAACTCTCGGGTATGAAATAGCGAAAAATGGTTCTACAGATGCGGGCGTAAAAGTGATAAAAAAATTTTGGAAGAAGAATGGCATTGAAGAATCTGCTTTGAATATTATCGATGGAAGTGGCCTCTCCCCTGCAAACCGCGTTACCACCAACAGTTTGGTGACTGTTATGGAATATGCCAGCAAACAAAACTGGTTTCCCTCTTTTTATAATGCTCTTCCCGAGATAAGCGGCATCAAAATGAAAAGCGGCTCCATCAATGGCGTGGTTTCTTACACAGGGTACATAAAAGGAAAAAACAGGAATAACTACATTTTCGCTTTTGTGATCAATAATTATAATGGCAACGGAAATGAAGTCAGAAAAAAAATGTGGAAATTATTACGAGAGTTATAACCCGTTTTCATTATCTAAATGATCAGAATATTTCGGTTATTATCTCTTCATTTTACTTTTCAATAATGATTTCTTAACCTTCCCAACGCAGCGGTTTTCATTCACAAATTGCCTTTAAGTTGTTAATAAATCTTATTACATTTAAATCATAATTTCCGTTCTTTGCACCGTAAAGAATTAATTTTTATGAATCTGAAAAGAATTTTACCCTTACTTTTCCCGGTACTATTTTTCCCATTCCTGATGCAGGCGCAAGTAACTACGAGCAGCATAACAGGTTTTGTAAAATCAGATAAAGGAGAAGCACTGGAAGGCGCTACCGTAACCGCTGTTCACCAACCTTCCGGAACCAAGTATGTAACCATAACTAAAAGAGATGGAAATTTTACTTTACCGAACACACGCATCGGCGGGCCATTCCGGCTCACGGTAGAATATGTAGGTTTTGGAACTCAAACTGTTGATAACATTACGCTTAATCTTGGCGAGCCTTTTATTGCAGATGTAACTCTTTCTCAAAAAACAAATGTTTTAAGCGGCATCACTATAAGTGCTAATAACCGGCCATTGGTTGCCAAAACCGGCGCCAGCACTGTGTTTAATTCAAGGCAGATCGCTTCGCTTCCTTCTTTAACAAGAAGCATTACAGATTTCACACGCCTGACACCCCAGGCAAGCAGTGGCAACAGCTTTGCGGGAAGAGACGGAAGATATAATAATTTACAAATTGATGGGGCCAATCTTAATAACAACTTTGGATTAAGCACAGATCCTTTGCCCGGCGGAGGTGCAAGCCCTATCTCTATTGAGGCCTTTGATGAAATTTCTGTAAATATCGCTCCTTATGATGTGAGGCAATCAGGATTTACAGGCGCAGGCCTCAATGTGCTTACAAAAAGCGGCACTAATACTTTCCACGGGTCTGCCTATGGATATTACCGCGATCAAAAGTTCAATGGTAAAAACGTGGGAGATGTAGTGCTAACTCCAACTCCACAGAAAAATAAAGTTTATGGCGCAACGCTTGGCGGCCCGATCATTCAAAATAAATTATTCTTTTTTTTGAATGCTGAATTTGAAAATTCGTCCACCCCTAATGCCAATACTTATGTCCCTGCAGGCTCCTCCGCTTCTGGTACGGCATCATCGTCTCCAAAAGATTCCCTTGATAAATTTAGAAGTGTATTGAAATCAAAATACAATTATGATGCAGGTGAATATGACAACCGGCCAAATTATACCACTAAGAATCGTAAGCTTCTTGCAAAAATAGATTGGAACATTAGTGAAAAACACAAACTGACCTTGAAATATTCTGATTTCAAAGGCTCTGACCAATCTCCGCTTAATGGAAGCAGTGTTCCAAACAGCGGCGCCGGCGGATTTACGATATCAAATCCACTGACCGGAAAAGTCATTACAAGTAATAACAGCAGGCTTCCAAATAACAGGAATAGCCTTCAGTCAATAGGATTTTCTAACTCTGATTATGGTACAGATCATATCGTTCAATCAGCGACGCTTGAACTAAATAGTAATTTCAACAGCCGGGTCTCTAATCAATTATTGCTCGCTTATACCCATATCAATGACACAAGGAATCAGCCGGGCGCCCTTTTCCCTACAATAGAAATCTTCAATGGCGATTCAACAGTTCCAGGCGTAACCGGTGGGACAAACTATATGAGCGCTGGTACGGATCCTTTTACAAGAAACAATGAGGTGATCAATAATATTGCAACAATCACTGATAATCTTACCTACTTTGCCGGACGCCACACCATTACAGCGGGCGCCACATATGAATATCAAAAATTGGGGAATGCATTTATGCCTGGGTCAGAAAGCTATTATATTTTTAATAGCCTGAATGATTTTGTTACGAACGCGTCCCCGGCATTTTTCTCTTATACCTATTCTTTAATCCCCGGACAACTGAAAGTATTTTCTGCAAATTTAAAAGTTGGCCAATTAGGAGTTTATTTACAGGATGAATTCAATATAAACCAGAATTTCAAGCTTACTTATGGAATCCGGGGAGATATTCCTACCTATTTACAGCAACCCCAGGCAAATCCATTGATCAGCGCTTTGCAATTTCCCGATAAAAACGGGAACCTTCAACATTTCTCTACTGGAAAATGGCCAAATTCTACATTGTTGCTTTCCCCACGCGTAGGTTTCAGATGGAAAGTGGCAGATGAAAAAGGGCTCGTAGTGCGCGGTGGAACGGGTATTTTCACAGGGAAAATACCTTTTGTATTCCTGACGAACATGCCAAGTAACAGCGGTATCTATCAAAACGGTGCTGTATTGAATACTGCCGCACAGCTTGCTGGTGTTACTTTCAACCCTAATCCGGATGCCTATCTTTCTAAATTTCCAACGAGCTTAACAAATCCTCCGGGAAGCTTTGTATTGATAGATCCGAAATTTAAATTTCCACAGGTTTTCAGAACCAATTTTGGGCTTGACAAGCAATTAGGAAATGGACTGACTGCTATAGTGGATATTCTTTATACCAAAGATATCAATGCTGTAAAAATGCGAAATGCAAATTTGATCGACCCATCTGCAACATTAGCAGGTGAAGATAACAGGCCTTTTTATCCATCTACAACTGCTCCTGCTGCTAAATATGTAAATCCGAATCTTGCCGGTACCGGAAGAGGCGGCACAGTAATCATTCTTGAAAATACTAAAAAAGGATATTCGTTTTCTTCTACAGCGCAGCTTTCAAAATCTTTTTCAAAAGGATTTTTTGGCTCTTTAGCATATACCTATACTTTGGCTACAGAAATTAGCCCGAACCCAGGCTCACAGGCTACTTCAGCATGGCAATCTATTATTAACCGCGGAACTCCCAATAACGAAGAATTATATAATTCAGCTTATTCAATTCCACACAGGATCGTAGGTAATTTTTCTTACAGGCTTGAGTATGCCAATCATTTCGCTTCCACGCTTTCGTTATTTTATGAAGGAGCCAGCCAGGGCCGGTATAGTTTTATCGTTAAAGGAGATATCAATGGAGACGGGAATAATGCTTCTGACCTGATGTATATTTACAGCAAAGGTTCCGACGTACCATTCGTTAATTTTACTAACAGGGATGGCTCGGTTAAATATTCAATCGCTCAGCAACAGGCCGCTTATGACCAGTTAGTCGCCAACACGCCATACCTGAAGAACCATGCAGGCCAGTATGCAGAAAGAAATTCTGCTCTATTACCCTGGTACAACCGCGTGGATGCACGTTTCTTACAGGACTTTTATATCAAAACAGGCAATACAAGACATACAATACAGTTCAGCGTTGATTTGATTAATCTTCCAAATCTGCTTGATAAATATTGGGGAATAAAAGATCTCTATACAGTAAATAATCCTTTAGCCTTAAAATCGGTAACGGCTGATGGTGCACCGACATTCAACTTAACAGAATTTACTGGAGGAGGAAGCTCCATACTCCCAACAAAACCTTTTTATAATAATAATTCAAGCGTTTCCACATGGGGAATGCAGCTTGGCTTAAGATATATTTTTTAAAAAACTTTTTCTGAAAGCAAAGGACGTCCTGGATTCAGGGCTTTTTTTTGTTTGTGTAAGCTTACAAATGCATAGTTCGGATTAATAGCGAGTTTACCTCAAACCATGCAAAGGTGACAATCCTTCTGTGCTTGACAATTTCAAGTAAATTTGCTGCATGAAATCAAGGTTATATTTTGACACATCTGTTTTCGGTGGAGTTTATGATGTAGAGTTTGAAGAAATCTCAACCTTGCTTTTCGAAAAAGTAAAACTTGGACAAATAATTTGTGTTTACTCAGACCTTTCAGAAGCTGAATTAAAAAATGCGCCAGAAAACGTTAGAAACTTCTTTATGAATCTGCCAAAAGAAAATACAGAATTTGTTGAGATAACAGAAGAAGCATATTTGCTTGCAGACAAATACTTAGCGGAAAAAGTGGTGGGACAATTAAGTGCAGATGATTGCCGGCATATTGCTACAGCAACTATCAACAAGGTTGACATTTTAGTGAGTTGGAATTTTAAGCATATCGTAAATGTTTTTCGGATCCGTGGTTATAACTCAATAAATTTACGTTGTGGTTATTCACAACTTGACATACGTTCACCTAAAGAAATTGTTTATAATGAAGACGAAAATTAAAAAAGAAAAAACCTTTGACACAGTCAAAGTTTTCAGAGAAATCAAAGAAAAGATCGCAAAGGAAACTGAAAAAATGACTTTCCAGGAGTTTAAGGAGTATTTAAATAAAAACAAATTGACAACTGCAAAATAGCTTGCCTTAAGCCCAACAGCAGCATCTGCAATTATATGGTGCGGACGTGCAAGTCCCCCTTCAATCCACGATTAGCAATAGTGCCAGCGTGACAATATTAATTTAGCTTTTGTTCATACCATCGTCTATAGTTTCAATCAGCGATAGTTCGGGCGTTAACGAAATGCTTAAAGACAAAAAATCCACTATGGCTTTGATACTCCACCGTTTAAGATAACTAAAACGCCCCGGGATTGCGGGGCGTTTTTAATTTGAGATTATCGTCAAACTGTTTTCAAAGTGAGGCAGCACTAATCAATTGACAGTCTACGACAAGTTAAAATAGCTTTTCATTTGCGGAATTAATTTAATCATCTCAACTACGTCTTACTATTCGCATTTCTACCTAAACCCGGCACAAGCCAAAATATAGGAATCTTCATTTTTATTAATAATTCTCAATCCAATTAATACATCACCTTGATCACCTTCACATCGCCATTTGGTTTAGTAACCTCCAGTTGGTAAGTGCCATGAGCCAGGTTATAATTCCATTGAATTGGCTCAACGGTGCTTCCTTCCTCACGTGAAATTTGTTTGGATACGATTATCTGTCCCAAAGGATTCAATAACCTGATCCCGTACCGGCCCGCAGGCTGGTTGGTAAGGTGAAGATTAATAACACCATTAGTGATCGGATTTGGATAGATAGTTATTTCAGGTGTGATTGCCTCTATCATCACTTTTACAATCTGAGAATAATCAATTTTTCCGTTCATATCAACACTGCGGATCCGGTAATAATTGTACCCCGGAGCGGCATGCTGATCCAGCCAATTGTAGCTTCCTGCACCGGTGTTCATAGCTACCAGAGTGGCTGTTGTATTGAACCTGCTGCCGTCAATTGATTTTTCCACTTCATATTGCTTCATGTTGCTTTCATTTTCAACTTTCCACTCTACAGCTACGTCAGAGTTTTTTGGATATGCTTTCAGTGAAACAAATGTAACTGGTAATGGACCTGCTGTTTTGAATACGATCATGAAACGGTTGACTGCATAAGATGCCGCATCGTTGGTCACCGCAAAATTGAGTTCGGTCTTTCCCTCAAGATTCAACGGGGTGCGGGTTTTCAGGTAAGCGTCTATCACAAAACCTGTAAGCCCATTGAAAGAAAGATTGCTTGCGGTGAATTCGAAATGGTAATTTTCTACTTTCATGCTTGCCAGGTTATAGAAGATAGTATCCTGCTCTGTAGGTGTCTGCCTTCTTTCAACGATAAGGTTTTTTCCTCCTGATTTGATTGAAAGGTTTTCTGAGCTGTTATATATTTTCCTGGCATCCATTCCATCTACTAAGTTGGAATAATCATCACTGAATTGCTGCAGCGTTCCGTCTACAAGCGTATTGGTACTTGCGGTGAACAAATTAGTGCGCAATTGAGATACCCTTCCTGAATTACCTTGTGGCCTGAAGAAAGTAATGTTGCTGCTGGTTGCCTTAGAATGTTCATTGAACACCATATTACCAGTTCCCCCTGTAGTTTGTACAAAAAATGCCTGGCCGCTTTCAATATAATTATTAACTACCGGACCTGGAGTACTTTCGTAGTTACCTGAGGAATGATTTAGTGAAAAAGTTACATAAGCTCCGTAACCATAAGCTCCACCTGCATTTGAATTCCATACGGTAAAGAATTCATTTACACTATCGATCTTGTCAGCCATAACTGTTCTCATATCTATAGACGATGCATAAGGATTTCCAAATGATGCAAAGGCATTTGCTGCTACCGGGAAGTTTTTCATCCCTGTGATCAAGCTCCCTTTTGAACGCAATGTGGTAGTGTTTGGAATATTGTTTGGAGATATACCACTTACACTCCTGTCGCCACGGACGAAGATCATATATCCTCTTTGATCATAAAGCGGGTTAGCTGTATTAGTTATTCCTGTAAAACCTAAAGGTGCAGCGGGATCGTAATATTTCATGGAGGGCTGTTGAGAATACATATCAAATCCTGCTGTACCATTCGGACTTGTGATCTGGGTTCCGTAACCTGTAGAAGCAGTGGATCCGTTTTCCATCCAGCTTTGTTTTACAGTTTGCCCAACAGTAGGAGTTGCCAGGAATTCCCATGCTTTGGAATGTCCTCCGGAAGCTATGTTGATATAACGCTCTACTGTTACATCTCCATTAATAGTATGCCCGGTCATATCTCCTATCCATGCAGTATTGGCTGCATTTGATTTTAAAGTCAACAAACCGCCTGTGTTAAGCGTTGTGCCGGCTGCACTGTAGGTTAATGATTCATAAATATTTACCGAGTCAGCGAGCGTAACTCCTGATGCATTGGTATTACTAATGATAAGGTCTTTCAGAGAATGGCTCTGGAATCCAGCCGTAATTGTTTGCGGCGTTGTACCATTTAATTCTATGGTACCGTTGGATGCTATGAATGTGCCCGCGTTATTTATAGTTCCTGCAATTTGCAGAGTAGCGCCAGTCACTGTTAAAATAGCGCCCGCGTAAATCTGAAGGCTATTAATAGTTCCGGTACCGCTGCTCAGAGTAGGCTGGTTAGCAGTATTTGGAATGTAAACCATTGAGCACGAAGTTGAAGGTAATTGGCCATCTGACCAGTTGCTTGCTGTATTCCAGTCAGTGCTTGTAGCGCCTGTCCAATAATTATGGATACCTACTAAAGCCACTGAAGAATAGACAGTGCCACAACCATTACCCACTACTACTCTATACTGTGTTGGTACGATGACATTGAATGTCTGCGAGATAGTAGTATTGGAAATTGGAGTCCAGGTTGTACCACCATCAGTTGAATATTCCCAGCGTACAATAGTACCGGCCTGGCCTGTAAGTGTAAGCGATCCGCTGGTTCCGCCGCACGCTGATACGGAAGTCAACGTTCCACCAGTTGCTGCCGCTTGAATTGTTATAGTTCCTGTTGCAGTAACTGCTCCGCAGGATGCACCTGAAGTGGTAATTGTGTAAGGATAAGCTCCTGCAGATGCTGTTGGCGTCCCACTTATTGTAAATACATTGCCTGAAAGCATGCCATTTACTCCTGCTGGTAATACTGTAACTGTAGCTCCTGTGGCTGCTCCTCCAATTGTATAAACGATGTCGGGCATCATGCTATTGGCACAAACAGATGGTGAAGCTGTACCTGAAGTAAGTGTAATTGTTTGCGCTGTTACGGTTATTGTCCCGGATGCAGATCCGGTTGCGCAGCCACCACTGGTTGTCACGGTATAGTTGAAAGTACCTCCAACCGTTGGAGTACCGCTGATTGTGAACACTCCATTCACTCCACCTGAGTAAGTTCCTGTTACACCTGCTGGCAAAGCTCCTGAAGTAATAGATGCGCCGGTTCCATTGTTTACGGAATAAGTGATTGGCACAATTGCGGCATTGTTACAGATAGTCTGTGCATCGGTCCCCGAGCCTGACGTAAGCGTAAGACTTGCCGCAGGATTAACTGTTAAAGTCCCTGTTGCTGTAACACCATTACATGTACCTGATGTAGTTATGGTATAACTAAACGTACCAGAAACAGAGGATGTCCCCTTTATTGTATATATACCACTTTGGTAAGTTCCTGTGATACCTGTTGGCACACTTGGCGACCAGCTTATTGTTGCTCCAATTCCGGTGCCACCAACTGTATATTGGATATTTGTAATTGGTACATTGATACATACTGTTTGTGAAGTAGTAGCTGGCGCAGATGAGAGTGTTATTGTTTGTTCCTGTACCGTAATAGTTCCATTTATAGAAGCTGACGCACCTGCGCAGGTTCCTGTTGTTGTGATAGTATAAGGATAACTTCCAGCCGCTGCTGTTGGTGTGCCACTTATAGTAAATGTTTTATTAGCAGCACTATATGTACCTGTAACTCCCGCAGGCAATGCGCCTGCTGATATAGAAGCTCCGGTTGCAGTACCGCCCACAGTATAAACCAGGTTTGTTGGCATCAGAACTCCTCTGCATATAGGTGCTGCACTGCCTGAAGAAAGTTTGATTGAATCTTCCTGGACAGTAATAGTCCCTGTTACAGATTGTGGATTACAGCCAGTTGTTGTGATCGTATAAGTAAAATTACCAGCCACTGATGGTGTACCGCTTATAGTGAGGTAATTACCTGAGAATACACTGGTCACACCTGCCGGCAAAGGACTAATCGTTGGCCCGGAAGCGTTGCCATTACCAATATTATATACAATATTTGCAATAGGCGTATTTCTACAAACTGTCTGGCGATCAGTACCTGTATCAGATTGCAGCGAGATGAAAGTAGACAGTGTGCTAAAAGAAATATCATCCAGCCCAAAATCATTGCCAATAGGCGCAGTCTGCAGATCTGTTATAGATATGATAGCTGTTGTTGCGGTAGGCCCGGTGGTAAGTGTTCCATAAAATCTTTTCCAGTTGTCGGGTGAAGAAGCACTTTCACCATGAGCAGTTAAAGAATCAATAGTTCCTACTTGTGATCCATTTACATTGAATTGCAGCCGCGCATAATTTCCGGCACTATTCATACTCATTGCCCAGGCAGAAAAATAATAGGTAGTATTCGGAAGAACATTTACAGTCTCCTGCCAGATTATCGGTTGTGGGCTACCCGCAAAACCATTTATGATCATAAAATTACCTGACCCTGATGTATGATCATGGCCCCACCAGTTACTATGATATGCACTGGCATCAGGGCCAATTCCATATAAGCCTTCTGGCTGCAATGCGTTAGGACTAACCGCTACATATTGGTATTGATTTCCTCCAAGAGGCGGAGTTACAAAACCGTAATTCCCTGCATCAAAATGACCATTAACCACAAGTTCCTGTGCTACATTGATAGAAGCTTTGCCAGGACAACCTGGACCAGTGAAAGCAGTAACTCGAAATGTACCGGAAACATCAACACTTGTAGTATCTGTAGTTGCGCCATTGCTCCAACTATAACTTGTTGCAGCAGGTACTGAGGTTGCTGTTAAAAGCACTCTGCCTGGTACGGAACAATAGTTAGCTGAAATTGTTACTGTTGGAGCCGGATTTACGGACAAAGTAACTGTGTTTGTTGCAGAGCAGTTATTTCCGTTAGTTGTTGTGGCTGTATAGGTCACATTATTAGCTGTGGCAGGTTTTGCATATACAGTTGAAAGCCCCTGCCCGGTGTATGCAATCGTCGCTCCAGCATCAGTATATAAACCTGTTTGAGGTGCCCAGGTTACTGGCAAAGGTGTATTTGGTATCGTATAATTGAAAGTAATAGACCAGGAGTTTAACGTACCTACATCTCCACGTCCATCATCTTCTGCTCCAAATGTCCAGGTTCCGTTTAGTATGCCATACAAAGATGAGAAAGCAGTGACATTGGAGGTAGGTGTTCCTACATTATTGTCAGCATCAGCAGAATATGTACCTGTGAAAGTTGCACTTCCTGAATATATGGGAGTAACTCCTGCACTACTGATAGTTGTATTTGTGAAATTAGCACCACTTCCACCATCTTGATCAACAAGATTTAAAACTTTACCATTCGGGGCTTTTAAGTTGAGTACCAAATCACCATCATAAGGATGAGTAATATAGAAATTTACAGTCATACTATTTATAACCGCACCGGCGGGAACAGTAGAAACTGTTAAGTCATTAGTTACACTACCAGGACATGTAAAAAAACCGTAACAACGTGTTGCATCGGGTATCCCCAAATTAATAATACCCGAAGATATTGGACCTGTTGTACCAGTCGAAGGAGTACTTGCTGTAGCTGTCAACGGCTGTATATCTCCCAAGCAAAGTGTAGCGCTGGCCGGAGTTATAATAAATGCATTTGGTACCGGATTTATAGTTATTGTTTTAGTAGAAGTAACCGCACCACAACTACCATTTCCATTTGCCGTCAGGGTAAGCGTTCTGCTGCCTGCACTTATATCTGCTGCACTTGGCGTGTAGGTAGCCGCTGTTAATGAGTTTGCATTGGAAAAAGTTCCCGTTCCGTTTGAAGTCCATACTACATTGCTGTAGTTAGTTGCACTTGAACCTGCTGTAATATTCACTGCTCCTGAATTAGAACAGCTTGATACTGCTGTCCCTGCGACTGCTGTAGGTGCTGGTGTGATGGTAACAGATGTTGTTGTTGTAAAGTTGCTGCAGCCGCTTGCTCCATTAATGGTATAAGTTACTGTATAAGTTCCGGGTGAACTTGATGAAGGTGTTATTGTACCAGTTGAAGGATCAATGGTTAAAGCACTAGCGGAGCTATAAGTTCCACCCGCCGTTCCTGTTCTGGTAACAGTTACCGCGCCTGAACTTGTACAAAAAGGCGAGCCCGTATAAGAAATTGTTGCTGTTGGCGCTGTGGTTATAGTAATATTTGTGGTGGTAGAAAACTGGCCACAACCATTTGCTGCCGCAACTGTATAAGTTACCATATAAGGTCCTGCGCTACTTGTAGCAGGTGTTATAATACCGGTCGAACTATTGATAGTCAAGCCTGCTGTTGAAGTATAAATTCCACCGGCAGTTCCTGTCATTGCAACATTTACCGGTGCCGAGCTTGTACAGAATGGGCTACCGCTGTATGAAATGGTTGCTGCTGGCGCAGTTGTTATCGTTACACTTGTAGTTGCTGTATAAATACTACAACCGCCGGTAGCTGCTACAGTATAAGTGATAGTATAAGTACCACCTGTGCTGCCAGGCGTAATAGTACCAGTAGAAGAATTTATTGCTAATCCGCCGGTAGCAGAATACGATCCGCCGGTTGTACCTGTTTGAGTTACTGTAATAGGCCCTGCGGATGTGCAGAAAGGACCGCCGGTATAAGCAATAGTTGCTGACGGTGGTGCATTTACAGTAATTGTTACAGAAGAAGATGCGGTGCTGCCGCAGCTGGTGATAATACTATAAGTGATGGTGGCGGTTCCGTTGGCTATGCCGGTAGCCACCCCTGAACTGTTATTAACAGTTGCTATACTTGCATCACTGCTGCTCCAGGTGCCTCCTGTAGTTGCATCACTCAATGAAACAGTTCCTCCGACACACACGGAAGGTGTTGCGGGAGTTATTGCAGCCACCACCGGAGAATTACTTACAGTAACCGTTGTTGTTACTGTTGTCGTACATCCATTACCAGTTACAGAATAATTGATTGTTGCAGTTCCAGGTGCTACTCCTGTAACCAGCCCTGAGGCATCAATTTTTGCCACCGCGGCATTGAGGCTGCCCCATACACCACCAGTTGTTGCATCACTTAATTGGGAAGAGAAACCTGTACAAACATTTAAATTACCTGTAATTGCCGCAACGGTTGGCGGCGCATTTACAGTGATTGTTATACTGGATATATTGCTGCAGCCATTTGCATTGGTGAAGGTATAATTGATGATGCTAGTACCTGCTGCTACACCTGTTACCAATCCTGAAGCATCTACAGTAGCTATAGTAGCATTGCTGCTGCTCCATACTCCACCTGAGGTTGCATCTGAAAGTATTGTTGTACTGGCCACGCATAACTGGGTGGCGCCTGTAATGGCGGCTACTGCGGGTAATGTATTAACAGTAATAGTATCCGTATTTAATAAACCGATACAACCACCTGTATTAGTTACAGCAACAGTAACCCGATCTCCTGTTACTAAATTACTATTACTATAAGAATTGGTTCCATTGCTTTGAACTGTTGCACCATTTAAAATGAAATCGTAGTTAGTAAATCCCACAGGCGCTGTGAAGACTACCGTTGCTCCTGTGCAAATGACACCGTCATTTGGATTATTACCAGAATTCTCAACAGGGACAAGTGTGCCGGTTGGCAGTGCATTCACTCTCATGGTATCAGGCCCAAATGTGGTGGTGCAACTATTGCTATTGGTTACATCAACAATCACAATATCACCGTTGGCAAAAGTGCTGCTGCTGTAAGTATTTCCAGATCCGTTTCCAACAGAAGTACCATTAACTTTGAAATTATAATTTGCAAAGCCTGAAGTAGCCGTAAAGGTTACAGGAATACCTGCACAAACTGGGTTTACAGACGGAGTTAATGTACCTGAAGGAGATGGGTTAATAGTTACTGCAGGAGCTGTAAATGAAGCAGAACAACTGCTGCCACTGGTAACATCTACCGTTACTGCATCGCCTGGTACTAATGCAGTTGTAGTGAAAGTATTTGAAGCTGTGCTTTGTTTGGAAACCCCATTTATCTTGAAGTTATAAGTCGAATAGCCGGTTGAGCTAAAAGTGAAAGTTACAGGTGCATTTGCACATATGCTATTATTATTTGCGGTAAGTGTACCAGTTGGTAAAGGGTTTACATTAACCGGTATACCAGGGGTGTAGGTTGTAGTACAACCTGTACCGTTTGCGCCATTAGCAACCATAACAGTCACCACAGAACCATCAGGTATACTATTGCTTGTGTAAGTACTGGTTGCGCTCCATGCTTGTGCAATGGCTCCATCTATCATAAATTGGTAAGATACACCGCCCGTAGCCTGGAAAGATATATTTTGCCCTGCACATACCGATGTTGGAGATGTTGCAGTAAGCGAACCATTTGGAATTGCATTTACCGTGAAAGTTAACGGAGCAGAAGTCCCGGTACAACCAAGTGAATTGGTAACATCCACTGTTACGAATTGGGTATTGGTTAGGGCAGTTGTGCTATAAGTATTGAGAGATCCACTATAAACAGATGTGCCGTTTACTTTGAAATTATAGTTTGTAGCGCCTGTTGGCGTTGCTGTGAATGTTACGTTATCCCCTGCACAAATGGTTGTACTAGGTGAAGAAGTAAGTACTGCTGCAGGCGAAGCCATAACAGTAACTATTATTTTATTAAAGTAAGTAGCACAGCTTAAAGAATTGAATACTTGTACGGAAACTGTATCCTGATTGTTCAATGTGCTTGTGTTAAATAGATTCGAAGCACTTGCACTTTGTGCAACTACTCCGTTCAAGTAAAAAGTATACAATGAGTAACCGGATGTGGCTGTAAAAGTAACCGTAGTACCAGAACAAATAGTTGTTGCTGAAGCTGTAAGAGTACCTGTTGGTGTTGCTTTTACAGTAATTGTTGCAGTTCCAGAAATTGTATTAGAACAAGAAGGTGCTGTTTGATATACCACATTTACCAGATTGTAATTGAAAGTGCCCGATGTGTTGGTTGGTGCAGCTACAGTTGCCGAGCTATTTGCAGCAACATTAATAGTGTTTCCTGCTCCTCCATTTATGTTATAGGTAATTGTTTCGTCAAGTGCCTTCGGGTTATTAAACGTTATCAAAGGTGAGGCATCATTCTGGCAAACGGTAGTTGTTCCGTTGATAGTTGCTGTAGGTGTAGGACGAATAGTTACCGTTGCTGTTCCGGTAACAGAATTTGAACAGGTTGGTGCAGATTGATAAGCAACACTTACAAGATTGTAATTAATTGTTCCTGCTGTTGCTGTCGAAACTGTAAATGTAGCAGTGCTACTTGCGGCAATATTCACTGTTGTATTTGAACCCCCGTTGATATTGTATGTTACTTTGATAGGAATAGCTTGCGGATTACTTACAGTTACGATTGGTGAGGCCCCATTCTGACAAACCGTGGTCGTCCCACTAATAGTTGTTGTAGGTGTTGGATTCACACTTACAGTTATTGTATAAGGAGCGCCTGGACATGAACCTGCTGTAGATGTCGGTGTAACTATGTATTGTACGGTGCCGGCAGTTATAGTACCCGGATTAGTTAATACCTGATTGATAGTAGGCCCTGAACCTGAATTGGCTCCAGTTACACCACCTGTAATAGTTCCGATGGTCCATGTAAAAGTGCTTGGCGTAGTTGATGTTATGTTAATATTTGTGTTTGCCCCGTTACAAATTGTTGGATTCGCATTGGTAACTGCAGGTGTTGGATTTACTGTTACAGTTATAGTATAAACAGATCCAGGGCATGAACCCGTTGTTGCAGTTGGTGTAACTTTATATTGTACGGTGCCTGCAGTTGAATTACTTGAATTGGTAAGGATTTGATTTATTGCATTTCCTGAACCTGCACTGGCTCCTGTAATACTACCTGTTATTGTTCCTATGGCCCATGTAAAGTTACTTGGTACGCTCGCAGTTAAAGCGATATTAGGGCTTGTCCCGCTACAAGTACTTGCTGTATTAGCGGTAGTAACTGAAGGCGCAGGATTTACTGTTACAGTAATTGTATATGAAGCACCTGGGCAAGATCCTGTTGTTGCAGTTGGAGTAACTATATATTGTACTGTTCCTGCTGTTGTATTGCTCGGATTGGTAAGAACTTGGTTTATAGCATTTCCTGAACTTGCACTTGCTCCTGTAATAGCTCCTGTTATAGTTCCTACAGTCCATGTAAATGTGCTTGGTGCACTGGCTGTCAAGGAAATATTAGGACTTGTTCCGCTACAGGAAGTAGCTGTATTAGGTGTAGTAACAACAGGTGTTGGATTAACCGTTACAGTTATAGTATATGGAACTCCGGAACATGACCCTGTTGTTGATGTCGGTGTAACTAAATACTGTACTGTTCCTGCTATTGAATTACTAGGATTGGTCAATATATCATTAATTGTTGGACCTGAACCAGCGTTAGCACCGGTAATACCTCCTGTTATAGTTCCTAACGTCCAGCTATATGTGCTGGCTGTGCTTGCAGTCAAAGTAATATTAGTACCGGTTGCGTTACAAATGGCTTTTGTTGATGCATTAGTAACCGCAGGTGTTGGATTCACGGTTACAGTTATAGTATAAACAGATCCAGGGCATGAACCGGTGGTTGCTGTAGGTGTAACTTTATATTGTACGGTGCCTGCAGTTGAATTACTTGAATTGGTAAGGATTTGATTTATTGCATTTCCTGAACCTGCACTGGCTCCTGTAATACTACCTGTTATTGTTCCTATGGTCCATGTAAATGCGCTGGGAGTGCTTGAGGTTAAAGCGATATTAGGGCTTGTCCCGCTACAAGTACTTGCTGTATTGGCGTTAGTAACTGCAGGAGTTGGATTTACTGTTACAGTAATAATATAAGCCGCCCCTGCGCATGAACCTGTTGTTGCAGTTGGAGTAACGATATATTGTACTGATCCGGATGTTGTATTGCTTGGATTAGAAAGTATTTGATTGATCGTATTTCCTGAACTTGCGCTGGCTCCGGTAATGCCGCCTGTTACGGCTCCTATCGTCCATGTAAATGTACTGGATACAGACGCAGAAAGGCTGATGTTAGGGCTTGTTGCATTACAAATACTTGCTACATTGGATGTAGTAACAGCAGGCGCAGGATTGACAGTCACGGTTATTGTATAAGGAACTCCGGGACATGAACCTCCTGTTGATGTTGGGGTAACTATATATTGAACTGTACCGGCTGTTGAGTTATCCGGATTGGTTAATATATCATTAATAGTATTTCCAGAACCCGGGTTAGCTCCCGTGATACCTCCAGTTATTGTTCCTACTGTCCAGGTATACGTGCTGGCTGGATTACCCGTAAGGCTTATATTAGGGCTTGTTCCACTGCAGGTTGTTGCAGTATTAGGTGTTGTAACAGTGGGCGTAGGGTTAACCAAAACTGTTGCTGTTATTGCAGCTCCAACGCAGCTATTAGCAGTTGGTGTAATGGTAAATGTTACTGTTATTGCGGCGTTTGTAGTATTAGTTAAAGAGCCACTTATATCTCCATTTCCGCTTGTGCCTATTCCGGTTATTCCGGCAACGGGAGTCCTTATCCAGTCAAAGGATGTTCCTGTTACACTGCCTGTGATTGCAATAGTTGTTATTGCAGTACCTGAACATATTGTTTGACTGGAAGGTGTTGCTGTAGCATCCGGCGTTGGATTTACAACTACGGTTGCAGCTCCAGTTAGAGGATTGGAACACGCAGGCACGCTTTGGTATGCAACGCTTATAAGATTATATGCAAATGTACCAGCTGTGCCTGTTGGCGCTACCACAGTCGCAGTTGTATTTGCCCCGACGTTTATGGTTAAGTTTGATCCTGTATTAATATTATAAGTTATGGTTACCGGTAAAGCATTTGGATTGGCAAACGTTATCAAAGGTGCCGGTGTTGAACTTTGACAAACTGTTGTGCTGCCGCTTATTGTTGCTAAAGGTGTAGGGTTAACTATTAATGTAGCAATATTAGAATTAGCGGACGGACAACCAATGCCAGTACCATCATCAACAAATAAACGATAAGAACCATTATTCGCTGTTGTAACATTAGCGATGGTAAGCGAGTATTTATCAATGCCATCAAAATCTCCTGGAGTCAAAGGACTACCGTTATAATACCATTGACGAGTGGCTACACTTCCGGTAACGTGAGTGAAAATTGTGTAGGTATCACCTGTACAAATAGTTTGCGGAGTTTGAGGTTGTGGACTGAAAGTAAATTGTTGGTTTACAACTAAAGTGGCAATGCTGGAAGTTACAGGCCCACATGGAGCCGTTCCTGAAACCATTACTGAATAGTCACCATTATCTGCAGCGGTGAGACCAGTTATAGTAAGGGTGTTGGAAGTAGCTCCACTTATCCTGCCACCATTGTTTATTGTCGCACCACTCCTTAACCATTGGTAGGTTAAGCCTGTACCGGTAGCAACAACTGTATAAGTTACATTTTGTGTAGCACATTTAGTTTGTAGTGCAGGGCTTGGCTGAGTTGTTATAACAGGCGGCTGATTAACTGTAACTGTAACATCGAATCTTATTGCGCTTTCACAACCTGAAACTGTCTGTGATGCATAATAATGTGTTCCATCTACAAGAGTAGTTGTAGAAGCTAAAGGAGTTCCTCCGTTTGCAGCCGAATACCATTGTATTGCAGTTCCAGTCGCAGTTAAATTTGCAACTGTAGGGTTTACATCAGCACAAAATATTTGTGGTGATGTGCCTGTTGGTGCAGGAGGATTTGCAACAGTCACTGTTACATCCAGCCTTGTTGCGCTTTCACAACCTGAAACCGTTTGTGATGCATAATAATGTGTTCCTGTAACAAGAGCTGTTGAGGTAGCTAATGCAGTTCCACTGGTGGAAACTGTATACCATTGTATAGCAGTACCTATAGCTGATAAATCACCTACTGTCGGAGTGTTGATAGCACAGAAAGATTGTGCTGCGCTTCCTGTTGGTGAAGCAGGATTTCCTACTGTTACCGTAACATCTAATCTTGTAGCACTTTCACAGCTTCCAATAGTTTGTGAAGCATAATAATGAGTGCCATCTACAAGGGAAGTCGTAGTTCCTAAAGCAGTTCCTCCAGTAGAAACAGCATACCATTTTATTCCTGTTCCCCCAGCACTTAAATCAGCTACAGTTGGAGTATTAATGGTGCAGAATGATTGTGCAGTACTTCCAGTTGGTGCAGCAGGATTATTTACCGTTGCTGTTACATCTAACCTGGTTGCACTTTCACAACCTCCTACTGTTTGTGATGCAAAATAATGTGTCCCGTTTACTAAAGCAGTTGTAGAAGCCAAAGCAGTTCCACCTGTTCCGGCAGTATACCATTGTATTGTAGATCCACCTGCAACTAAATCAGCTATAGTTGGAGTATTGATGGTGCAAAATGATTGTGCTGCAGCACCGGTTGGTGCTGCCGGGTTATTTACTGTAACTGTTACATTTAATCTTGTTGCACTTTCGCAAACGCCAACAGTTTGTGATGCATAATAATGTGTTCCATTCACTAAAACAGTTGTAGAAGCCAAAGCTGTTCCACCTGTTGCGGCCGCATACCATTGTATTGAGGATCCCACCGCAACTAAATCAGCTACTGTTGGCGTATTGATAGTACAAAAAGATTGTGCTGCATTACCAGTTGGTGCAGCAGGGTTATTAACAGTAACTGTTATAGCTAATCTTGTTGCGCTTTCGCAACCTCCTACTGTTTGTGAACTGTAATATGTAGCTCCGTTTACAAGAGCCGTAGTACCAGCTAAAAGACTTCCACCTGTGGCAGCAGTGTACCATTTAACGGCAGTTCCTGTTACGGCTATATTGTTTAAGATTGGATTATCAATAGTACAAAATGACTGACTTGCACTTCCCATAGGTGCAGCAGGATTTCCTACCGTTACAGTCACAGCTAATCTTGATGCACTTTCGCAACCTGATGGATTCATTTGAGAAGCATAATAAGTCGTGCCATCTACAAGAGAAGTTGTGTTAGGCACAAGAGTTCCGCCGGTTGCTGCGCTATACCATTTTAATGTATTACCTGCTGTATAAGTTGCAGCGATGTTGGCAACAGTTGGATTATTAATTGCACAAAAAGACTGAGAAGCCGTGCCTGTTGGTGTTGACGGCAATGCAACTATGGTAATCGCTGAAGTAGCAAACTGAGCAGTTCCGCCAGGTATTATAGGATTAGGTCCTATCCCTGAGGTCGGATTACCTCTAAACCAGGCAACACCTTCATATACTACATCTACATTTAGATGGTCTGTACCCGAGGCGATTACCGGAGTAACTATTGGAAATGTATAAGTACCGGTTGCCCCTGGTGCCAGGTTTGCCGCACTTTGCCTGGCAATATTACCCGGAGCTGCACCAAAATCAGGATCAGAATCCCATTTTAATCCGATATTTATAACGGGTGTCCCGCCAGTTCCATCAGTCCATGTAGCAGTTCCGATATTTGTTACCGATACCGTTACACTTCTTGTGTCTCCAACACACCAATTTGAAGATCCAAAAGTTACAGAATTAATACGGCTTTTATATGTTAGCTGAGTGTAAATAATAACAACCTGCCCATTACCACCTATCCCTCCTATCGCCCTAGTAGTATAGGTTCCAGCTCCTCCGGCACCGCCGCCGGGTGCATTTCCATTTGTTCCTGGCTGAGTACCTGCGGCATTACCTGAAGCACCGGCGCCCCCTTTGTAGGGAGATGAGTTAGGGTTTCCTGTTCCCCCCGAACCACCCGTTGTACTTGAAAGATTATTTATGACACCATTCCCTCCTGCACCATTATTACCAGCTCCACCTCCGCCGGCACCACCTACTTTATTGCTAGTAGCTCTGTTTCCTGCTGTGCCGTTACCTCCAGCAAAGGCAAAATCATAGCCCGCTGTTATAGCGGCACCTGCCCCTGCAATTCCAGTTCCTCCATTTGTTGTTACTCCACCTCCGCCATTGCCGCCTAAAGCGGTAATACTTATCCCGGTTGCAGTAACACTTGAAGAACCACCTATGCCACCAGCAGTTCCTGTATTACCACCTGCTGTTCCACCTGCACCCACTGTTATAGTTAATACTTGTCCAGCGGTTACTGAATATGTTTTTTGTGAAAAAGCGCCACCACCTCCTCCTCCGGCAGCTTGATTATTTCTTCCCGCAACAGCGCCGCCGCCGCCACCACCAGCACCCCAAACATCCAAAGTAATCGAAGAAACTCCAACAGGTACCGTGAGGGTTTGGGAAGAGCTAAATGTTTGAACCGTTTGCCCCGATCCGTTTTCATTAATCATCAAACAAAACAGTACAGAAAAAAAAGCGATTACAGATTTTTTGCAGATTGGCAAAAGATTGGCGAGGTAAATTTTCTTCATAAAAAATCATTTATCGAAATGACAATAAAATAAGTTTAGGCTTACAGAGGATAGAGCACGATTAAAAACCGAAGAAAATCAACAGGTATAGGTGTTATAGAGGGGTTTGACCAGATAGGTGGATCTAGAAAATATCAGTAAATCGTAAGGATCGGATGGATAAATAAGCAGTAATAGACAGTAAAAATACTGCTTACAAGCGGTAAAGATAGAAATCTTTTTGAATTGTTAAAATATTTTTGAATATATTTTTTAAAAACTTTTCCTCTTTTTTGAATTTTGATATTATATTTCAATCGAAATGGGGATAAATCAAAAATCTATTTTTTTATTTATAACGTCAATGTGCAGACGAAAATGAATATAGCCTTAAAATATATCTTTTCCTTTTCTTTTGCCTTGATGCAAAAGAAACAAAAGATCAAGAACAACCCGATCGCTCCGCACGTTTGTTCGGCCTGCGCCTCCGTGGCTGCTCTGATTAGCAAGTTTCGGGAATTGCTAAAGGAATATTTTCTTTTGAAAAAATCTCTTTTCTACTTTTTGAGTTATCACAGCTTCGGTTCGATGCCTGCTTATTGTTTCTTTTCTTTTCTTTTGCCTTAATGCAAAAGAAACCAAAAATCAAGGATATCCCGATCGCTCCGCGCGTTGTCCGGCCTGCGCCTCAGTAACTCTCAATGAGTTTTCTACTTTTTGAGTTATCACAGTTTTGGTTGAGATTGAATGTCGCAAAATGTCACGGAGCATTATGCCTATCAATATTCTCGTTTCGGCAAGTATAATTTACTCAAAAAAAAGCCCCTCTTAAAAAGAAGGGAATGGCAACTAAAAATAAACTGATACATCTATGGATGTTGTTCAGCATGTTTTTTTGCGGCATGTTGAGCATGCTCATGAGCGTGCGACATATGGCCGTGGGCAGAATGAGCCTCGTGGGCTGCCTTTTCATGTTCACCCGCCATGTGATGTTTATGCGCTGCCTTGTGGTGCTTTGCAGCTTCTTCATGATGTTTTGCCGCCTCTTCGTGATGATTGTGATTCATAATAAATAAAATTTAGAGATGTAATGTAGAATATTTTTTTTATTGGAAAATTTATTTTTTGATATTGTGTCACAATTATTCAGGATATAGGCAATAATTTTTTTGAGACAAATTTGTTTGTATATAACATAATCTGAAACTTTGGGAATAACTCTCCGCGCGTTTGTCAGGCAAGTGCCACCGTAGCTTTGCGCTGATTAGCGAAGTTTGTAAAATTGTTAATTGAAATATTTTCTTGTGCGGTCTATATTTAACTCAAAAAAATGAATTTCTACTTTTTGGGTTATTACAGTTTCGGTTCGACTCATGTTTATTATTTCTTTTCCTTTTCTTTTGCCTTGATGCAAAAGAAACAAAAGATCAAGGACAACCCGATCGCTCGGTGCGTTAGTCCGGCCATCGCCACCGTAGCTTTGCGCTGATTAGCGAAGTTTGTAAAATTGTTAATTGAAATATTTTCTTGTGCGGTCTATATGTAATTCAAAAAAATGAATTTCTACTTTTTGATTTATTACAGTTTTGGTTGGGTTCCTGTTTATTATTTCTTTTCCTTTTCTTTTGCCTTGATGCAAAAGAAACAAAAGATCAAGGACAACCCGATCGCTCCGCGCGTTTGTCCGGCCATCGCCACCATACTCTCCGCTGAATAGCAAGTTTGTAAATTGCTACAGAAATATTTCCATAAAAAAAATCCCTTTTCCTACTTTTTGAGTTATCACAGTCTCGGTTCGATTCCTGCTTATTATTTATCCTTCCTTTCTTTTACCCTGATGCAAAAGAAACAAAAGATCAAGGACAACCTGATCGCTCCGCGCGTTTGTCCGGCTAGCGCCTCAGTAGTTTTGCGCTAAATAGGAAGGATTTCTAAGGCTTGTAAATTGCTGAAGAAATATTTTTTAAAAAATCCCTTTTTCTACTTTTTGGGTTGCCACGCGTTATCACACAAACTTAATTTCAAATTTCCATTAATTTCAAATTTCCAAAAACAGCACAGGTTTTGTTAGTTACTTTTTATGGATGAAAAACCAAAATACTTTGTACCCATCGGCACCAGAACGTTGAATGAAGAATTTAAGGCCACAAGAGAAGAATTACAAAGCGCAAATGAAGAAATACTTTCCCCGAATGAAGAATTGAATCACCGGAATGATGAGCTCAAACAGGCATTTGATTACAGGGAAGCTATTGTAGAAACTATTCGTGAACCCCTTCTTGTATTAAACGGGCAATTGCATGTATTGACCGCTAACAGGGCATTCTACCAAAATTTTTTGCAGCTTCAGATCGATACTGAAGGTTTTTCTCTTTTTGAAATGGCCAACGGCCAATGGAATATCGCCGGCCTGAAAGAACAGTTGCTGGAAATTACATCAAAGAATAAAAGTTTTCAGAATTTCGAAGTGATCAATGTTTTTCCGGGGCTGGGTGAACGGATCATATTATTCAGCGCTTTGAGGATTTTTTTGGATAAAGAAAAAGACACGCGTATTTTATTAGTGATCGAGGATATTACCCTTCGCCGCAAAGCCGAAGAAAGCCTGAAACACTCTCTGAAGCTCAACACATCTATACTGAACAGCATCACTGATATTTTTATTTCCGTTGATAATGGCTGGAACGTTACTTTCATCAATGCGCAGGCAGAAAATTTTACCGGTAAAAAAGAAAAAAATCTGCTAGGAAAAAACTTATGGGAAATACTTTCTGATTACCTCGACACGAAGTTTCATGCAAGGCTTTTGTCGGCAATGAAAACAAAAACTTTATCGGAATTTGAATTTTATGATGAGCGAAAGAATGAATGGTACCAGTTCCGCATTTATCCATCAAATGAAACGTTGTCTATTTATGCAACCCGGATCACAGAACAAAAAATATCGCACCAGTTAGCAGAACAAAGTAAAGAGCGCTACGAAACTTTTATCTCTGAGAACACAGAAGGAATATGGCGCATAGAGCTTAAGAATCCGGTTTCGGTTTCACAAACCAAAGAGAAGCAATTTGAAGAAATCTATAAAAACGCTTATGTGGCTGATAGCAACGATGCCATGGCGAAGATGTATTCTTTTCAGAATGCGAAGGAAATTAAAGATGCAACCGTTAAGGATCTTTTAGATAAAAGTAATAAAGATAAGCTGGTGATTTTGAAGTTCATCGAATCAGGGTACAGGCTTACCGATGAAATATTTCGTGAAATAAAAGACGGCAAAACATATTATTATCTCCAGAATCATGTTGCAATTATTGAGGATGGAAAAATTGTCCGCATCTGGGGAACCCAACGCGACATCACTGAGCAAAAGCTCGCGGAGAAATCTCTGCAGAAAACAAAAAATCAGCTTGAATTTGCATTGGCGGCCGGTTCCGTAGGCACGTTTGTCCTGGATTTTAAAACTGATAGAATATTTTTCAGCAAGGAGCAGGCAGCTTTATACGGAATTAATTCTCCCTCATCATTATGGATATCAGCAAAAGAATTGTATAAGTTTGCCCATCCTGATGATGTTGAGCTGTTAAGAAAAGCAGTGGAGGACAGTGTTAATGAGCAAAAAGAACTGGCGACGGAATATCGTATTATACGTCCCGATAATTTGGTTCGCTGGATACTTACCCGCGCAAAAATATCTTATGATAAAGAAGGAAAAGCTATCGAAATGTCGGGGATCAATATTGACATCAGCGAGCGTAAATTGAAAGAGCAGATCATAAAAGAAAATGAAGAAAGGTTTCGCGCATTGGTTCAAAACTCTTTTGATGTGATCACCGTTTTTAATGAAATTGGAACTATTACTTACCAGAGTGAATCTATAAAAAAAGTATTGGGTTATGATGTGGAAGAGAGGATAGGAAAAAATATTTTTGAAGAAAGCGTGGTGCATCCTGATGATAGAGAGATTGAAAAAAAATTATTCCAAAAATGTGTAGACAACCCTCATACACATCACCAGGCCGAATTCCGGATGCTCCATAAAGATGGCAGCACTAAAATAATGGAAGTAGGATGCATCAACCTCGCAGGAAAATCCAACATACACGGAATTATCAAAAACTACCGCGACATCACTGAAAGGCGGATGGTCGAAAAACAAAAAGAAGAATTTATTGGGATAGCCAGCCATGAATTAAAAACTCCTGTAACCAGCATAAAAGCCTATACACAGATCTTATATGAAATATTAATGGAAAAGCAGGATATTTCTTCTGCCGGATTGTTATTGAAAATGGATGCACAGATAGACCGGCTGACCAACCTGATAAAGGATTTGCTTGATGTGACTAAAATATCAGAAGGAAAATTAGAGCTGAAACATGATAGATACGATATGAATGAATTGATAAGCGAAGTGGCCGGTGAAATGCAGATGACCACCAAGAAACATGAGATAGTAAAAGAGCTAAAAGAGATGCGGCCTATCATGGGCGACCGGGAAAAAACTGCACAGGTATTGATCAATCTTCTTTCAAATGCAATAAAATATTCCCCTGATTCTGAAAAAATATTCATCAGGAGCGCAATCAAGGGTGAAGAGATTACTGTTTGCGTTCAGGATTTCGGCATTGGAATCTCTAAAGAAATGCAGAATAATTTGTTCAAACGATTCTTCAGAGTCATGGATGAAAAAACAAGCACTTTCCCCGGCCTCGGATTAGGATTATTCATTGCCACTGAAATAGTGCAAAGGCAACACGGAAGAATTTGGGTAGAAAGCGCCCCAAATGAAGGTTCTATATTTTGTTTTGCACTTCCTGTTTAATTGAAAATTTGAATAATCGGATAATATTAAAAAAATTATCTATTCCCAATTATTTCTAACTCATCTTAATGTTCTATTCTAAAAACCGTTAATGGTATATTCTTTGTTTGTTTTATAATTGATGAAAAAAAAGATCCTTATTACTGATGACGATGCCGGAATACAGGATATTTTCAGAATAATATTTGAGCGTGCGGGATACGAAGTGGATATTTTTTCTGAAGCAATACCAATATTGGAAAATGATTTTAAATGCCCTGATCTTTTCCTGCTCGACAAACAATTAAGCGGCCATGATGGATTAAATGTTTGCCGGTTTTTAAAGAACCAATCTTCAACCAAAGAAATTCCTGTAATTATAGTGTCTGCTACGCCCGGAATTGGCGAAATGGCCAATGCTGCTGGCGCAGATGATTTTATTGAAAAGCCTTTCCAGATAAAAGAACTTCTTAAAAAAGTAGAAAAGTGGATTTAGGCTTATGAGACGAAAATTTGCTTTTATTTTCTGCTAATAGAAAAACTGTTGTTCAATGTCAACACTTTTTCCTTTCTTTTTTTAAATAAATTGATTATATCACTTATACTATGTAAAAGGTAATAATCAATTCCAGCGATAAAATCTTCTGAAGAATAAGTACGTTAGCAAGCCTTTCAAGAAAAGGAAAGCCAAAAAGTAGTTTTTCCCTGTTTCTGTCAAGTGATGCTGCAATTAAAATTTTGCTAATTCATTTTATTGTTTTTTGATTTAAAATAGTTTCTAATTTTTTCAATTTTGATTCCCAGAATTTATCGAAATAGTTGATCCATTTCTGCAATTCTTTAAACCCTTCCTGCCTGAGAATACAATGCCTTTCCCTTCCGATGTCTGTGATAGAGATAAAGCCAGCGTTGTAGAGAATTTTTATATGTTTTGAAACAGCAGGCCGGCTCATTTCAAAATTCTCTGCCAATGTGTTTATCGTCAGGCTATTCTTTGAAAGTAGTTTTAATATTTGCCTCCTGCTTGGGTCGGCAATTACCTGGAAAGCATCAAATGTTTGGAGCGCCATGTTTTGCAGCTTTTAAAAGTTCCGCAATTTTTTGCATATTCTTAAGCCAGCCATCTTTCAAAGCTGTGTACATGTTGAAGTTTTCGATTTCTTTAAAGCCTGCATGTTTCAGGAAAAGTTCTGTGCCATTATATTTTACATTCAATGTCCACACAACAATGGAATCGAGTGTGAGCTCATGGTTGCCGGGCCCGCATTTCCATGAATAAGAAAGTTTTTTCAAGGGAATAATTTCCAGCACTTTACAATAAAAAATGCCATCGAAATTTAAATCTGGTATCGGGTTCGTTCGGAATTGGAAGTCATGCCCGACGATCAGCTCGAAATCATTTTTCATTAGCCACTGTTGCATCAGTTCGGGTTTTGTAAGATAATCCCAGACTTCCTGCGGAGATTGGTTGTAAAACCATTTGTGTTGAATTTCTGTTTGCATAATAAGTAACTTTTAGGTTACGCAAATATATATGTAACTTTTGAGTTACCCAAATATTTTAAAAAAATATTTTACCGGGATATAATTACTTGCATTTCAAAGTGAACATTTGAAGAAGTGTAACGGGAATTAAATTTAATTCCTGATTTTTGATTTTAGGAAACATAGCAGTCCTTCAATTAACATTTATAAGTCTATCAAACATTACTGGCAATAAAAAGAATTTGTTGCGCGATCAAACAGGTTAATCCATCAAATAGGCTAATCCATTTTGAACAGGTTCACAAAGATCCAATACCTTTTTTTTCCTGCATAGATCCCGGATAATGCCGCGCGCTTTATTATAGTCATCATGGATGGGGCATGGGTGGCTTGCAGAACATTTACTTAAACCCAGCCCACAGCTTTTAAAAACCTCCTTGCCATCTAAAGCTTCAACTATATTAATCACCGTTTGTTTTTGCTGTTCTTTAGAAATATAAAAACCGCCGGAAGGGCCCTTGACGCTGTTGATGACGCGATGCCTGACTAAAGTTTGCAAAACTTTGCCAACAGTGTGCTGGCTTGCATTTATATATTCTGCAACCTCTTTTATGCCTGCATTTTCGCCTGCGTCAAATTTTGAACTTAAATATATTACCGCTTTTATTGCAGTCTTACAGGTATTGCTCAGCATAATTATTGGTTTAAAAATTCACGGCCCTCTTCGCTGATAAGTTCAGCGTTCCAGCGGGGCTCAAATATAACTTTTACGTCAATACTATAATCTTTAAACAATTGTTTAAACGTATTGGAAACGTTATCGGAAATCGATTGCCCCATCGGGCAAAATTGGGTGGTGAGCGTCATGGTGCAATAGATTTTCTCATCCATATCATCAAAATCGACCTGGTAAATCAACCCGAGATCCACAACATTTAAGCCGATCTCGGGATCATCTACGTCTTTCAGGGCAACTATTGCAAGAGCAAGTTTTGTATTAGTATTTACAATCATAGTCATTCAAAATATTGATGGTATTCATCGATGCGTTTGTCCAGCGAATCAAAGATTTTTCTTGCGGCGGCTGTATCCGTTATATTTTTTAGCTGATCCGTTTGTGATAAAATCGGGTGAAGCCATTTATGCAACGCTTCATGATCAGCACCTTTCATTTTGCATTGTTGTATCATTTTGTTTGCATCATTGGCCAAATCGCTGCCTAATAACTGGTAGGTTGCCAGCGGTGGAAAAGGTTTTACCCGAAACATATCTGCCGTATTTTTAAATCGTATCACGTTGTGATTGGTTGTAGAATCTGCTTTCCACTTTGCACCGTTATTAAGTGACAGGACAGTGTCCGACATTGATGAGTGAGTTTCACTACTTTCCGATTCAGTGTTACTTGCACTTTGATTGCATGCAAACAGAATAGAAGCGCATAAAAAAATTAAAAGATTTTTTTTCATGATGTTAATTTTTATAACTGTTTTAAAATAATGGCCAAAACTTAATTACACCGGGTTGGCATGGTGAGCCGGCGAATATCTTATTTAAAACGATTATTAATTCAAATATTGATTTAAAAACATTGTAACGCAAGTTCAATTTGCATTATAAAAAGCCAAGCCCCACTGTGCATCAGGAACACTCCCTTAATAAGAGGGACAAGCAGGGATTAGTTATGGATAATCAGAAATGTAGTTTTTCTATTTTAATTCTTTTTCCAGATCAAGCGCCTTGGGGAACAAAATATTATTTTCTAAATGCACATGAATATGTAAATCATTCTCAAATTCATCCAGCGCTTTAAACCAAAAAGCATAGCTGGCACAGGCATCTTGCGGCAATGAATAATTATGGCTGAGCTTCCTTATTTCATCCATTTTATTTCCAACCAACTCATGCTCATGTTCCATCATATCTATTGGCGATTGAATGCTTTTAAAATTTGCATTCTGCAAAGGTGTACCATCTTTTTTGGCGGCAACTAATCTCTTTATATATGAAAATAAAACAGATTCTTCCTTTACCATGTGGGGCGCCAGTTCATCACATACTTCATCTGCCAGGCGATTCATTTTATGCAACTCAGGATGCACGTTACCATGAACACCTGCTACTTTGGCTCCATAAGCTTTTATATCAGGAATGGCTTTTCTAACATAACTATGATGCATATTCGAAATATAGTCCACGAGGAAATCAAGGTTCCATTCATTGTAAGGCAAAGGACGTGCCTGGGTAATATCTTTATCCGTCTTTTGCAATTCCTGTTCCACCTTCGTTACGTCAAGCCCTTTTTCAGCACATGCTTCTTTTACCGTTTTCTTTCCACCGCAGCAGAAATCAAGACCGTATTTTTTAAATACTTCTGCTTTCCGCAAATCTTTTGCAGCAATCTCACCAAGGGTTTCATCGCCCTGTCCGGAAAGCTTCTTTGATATTTTTACCCTCCATAATTGTGGGCCTTCTTCTAAATATTCCCAGGTAAAAATATTTCCTCTCTCACCTAAAAGCTGGTAATACAGCGGCTTGGGATCATGATCATTGTGAATGGTCAGTTCTTCGCCCGGCTCCAGTGCATCAAACATTTTAAAAATGGTTGGATGCTTCAGCCTGGGTTCTATCAGGGTTACATTTAAAATATTTTCCTGTTCCAATAAAGTTTCCATATAAATATTATTTAAAAGTTAATTGACTACAAAGGTAATTGATTATTAAATAATAAAAGTATAAAAGTACTTTTATTATTATATTATTTTTAGATTTTTCGATTCTTAAAGAGAGCTAGCTGGTGATTTCACTTTTACTTTTTGAAGAAAATTATTTTTTCTGAAGCATCAATGTACTCATGCAGCGCATATCGTCAACATTTACGGTTTTGAGTGGTTCTAAAAATGAAATTTTAAATTGTTGCATACATTCGGCCAGCAAGGTTTTCGTTAACAAGAACCGCATGGAGCCATCCGGTATAATGTGATTTCCATTGGGTAATAATTTCACTTTGTCTTCAATGCCTATATCTGATGTCATGCGAATAAATAAAGTGCCGCTAGGTATCATTACACGAACCATCTCTCCTATCATCTCTTTAAAATGTGCAGCGTTTGCAGCAAAATGCAATACCGCACTACTGATAACATGATCAAAAAAATTATCAGTAAACGGCAACGCTTCAATAAAAGCAACCTGCAAGTTTTTTGAAGGCAAAGATGGATATTCATTACGAAGATTTATGATAGCCGCCTCGCTGGAATCTATGCCATACATATCAAAGTTATTTTGAACGAACCAATGCATGTTTCTTCCGCCACCACATCCCGCATCGAGTATTTTATCACCTTCCATATATCTTTCCTTCATGATCTGGTCGACAAGATAAATATCGGTGCGCCCGAGTAAAGCAGAGATAGAGTTGTTGTTACTATTATCCAAAATATTTTAAGTTTTTTAAAATTAGCAAATCATGCCGACTAATAGAATAGTGTTAGAGCTTCACATTCGTCAAACAACAAAGTCGTGAATAATTTTATCCCGTAGGGAATTACTTGAGTATAACAGCATACAATACTTCGTTTGGATATTATTTCGACAAATTCAAACTGTGCTGTATCGTAAACTTATACGGCACAAAAGTAAAAAAGAAATTTAAAAAAAGACTATCATATCTTCTATTATAAAATATTTTACAGGGAATTTTTGCAATGAAGACTTATTATGCAGAATGAGGATAGATGTGAAGTTGATCCTAATAATTCCATAAACTTTGGCGGAAGGAATATTTGCTATAAAAAAAATGTTCGTATAAAACAATAGTTTATTGTTTTATACGAACAAGGAAATATTTAGAAAGATGAAGCCTACTGTTTGATTTTTTTGTATAAACCTAATAGATCGCCTTCAGCAAGAATATGCCCATGCATACTTTTTTCCAGGGCTGCCTTATCAGTTTTCTTATCAATATCCAGTTTTGTATCAAGAGCATATACCCTGAAATGATAATGATGTGTGCCTGACGGTGGGCACATTCCTTTATAACCCTCTTGTCCTGCGCCATTCAGTCCTTGCTGCGCGCCCTTGAAATTTTCCGGTATATTATTTTGATCCGGCTCAATATTCCAAACCACCCAATGTGTAAAACCATCATTTGCACGGGCATCGGGATCGTGGAGGATAATGGCAAATGATTTCGTGCCCTTAGGTGAATTACTGATAAATAACGGAGGATTTACTTCTTGTCCTTCGCATGAATATTTAGAAGGAATAGAGCCGTTGTTTTCAAAGCTCGTGCTGGTAACTTTTAATCCGGTATTATTTGAAAAAGATGTTATCGCAACTGCTGCTGCGGCGGCGAATATTGTTTTTAATAAGCTCATAAAATTATTTTGATAAAACTGCAGAAAAAACCATACCATTAAATTATTCCCGCGGGCTCATTTTTGATTGAAGAGGAAAGAAATTATGCAAGGCAATCATCAGGCATGGCCAACAATTTAAATCCGCACACAAAAAAAGCGCTCAGTAAGGTTTGGATGAAGTTTTTGGATTAATTGAAAACTATAAAATAGTTCTCGATGTCCTCTTAGAAAAATGTATGAAAAATGATTAACAAAGTCGTGATCGGAAAAACCTTTTATGGTGAATGCAGGTATGTTTCGAAATCTTCATTCACCACCAGAGGATATACGTTGGTCATTCAATCTTTTTAGATTTGATTTGATTTTTGATTAGCAAGATAAAGCTGTCTTCGCCTTTAATTTACATTAAACACAAGTCTATCAAAATGAACATACTTCTAAATAACAATTTTCTGTTTTATTTGTCCCGGACAATGTATTTCTACACCTGTGCACAATTAACCGTATTTTTATATTTCTTAAAATCCTAGCATTCCTGAATGTGCGCACTTGTTTTTACCTGTGCGAACTGTTTAAAGATTGTTCACTTTAAAAAAGGAAAAAATGGAGGCTAAAACTAACATTAGCTTGAGCTTTACTACATGTTGCGTGTGTGGAAGTGGTAACGCAAAACAAATCGGCATAGGTGAAGATTTTGAATATCATACAAGTGCGGATAAGTTTGTAGCTATGCGATGCAATTCTTGCAGTCTTGTTTATTTGAATCCACGTCCGTTAACCTCAGAATTTAGTAAAATTTATCCATCAAACTATCATGCGTTTGATTTTTCGAAGAAAAAATATGGCTTTGCTTATAAGATGCGCTCACGCCTTGAAGCTTCACGTTTCATTAAAAGGTGCCGCAATTTACCTCTTGAAGCCAGGATTCTGGATGTTGGCTGTGGAGATGGCTTCCATCTTGATCTCTTTCGCCGTTTTGGCAAGAAAAGCTGGAAAGTGGAAGGCATTGATATTGACAAGCGAGCCGTTGTTGCGGCACGTGGTTTAGGATTCAATGTGCATCTTGGTACCGTGGAAGAGATTGATTTGCCGGGAAACGGTTATGATTTGATCTTTATGATTCAAACAATCGAGCATGTAGAGTGGCCTGATAAGGCTTTAGCCGAAATTTACAGGCTTCTGAAAAAAAACGGCAGGCTTGTAATTATTACAGACAACACCGATTCTATTGACTTCGAATTATTTAAAGGAAGCTATTGGGGCGGTTATCATTTTCCCCGTCATTTAAATTTATTTAACAAGCACTCGCTTTCAATGCTGGGAGAAAAGTCAGGTTTTGAAATCGAGCATATAAGAACGATTGTAAGCCCTGTTAATTGGGTTTATTCAATTCATAATTTATTGGTGGGCTGGAAAGCTCCCCGGTGGTTCATTAGCGGGTTTACGCTCAGATCAACTATTTCCCTTTCAATCTTTACCGGACTTGACTTCATTTTACAAAAAATGGGAAAGGGTGCACTATTAGAAGCGACTTTACGAAAACCGTATTAGTTCAATATCCTATTTATGAAGTTATCGAATAGCATTAGTTATTATTACTATCACCTGTACAAAACTTTTCAAAATGTCTATCAAAAAGCCAATAGCAATTATAGGTGCAGGAATTGCGGGGCTAACTGCTGCTAAATATTTAAAAGAACAAAATGAGCCGTTCATATTATTTGAGGCGGGAACTAAAATTGCCGGGCTTGCTGCAAGCTTTAAAGGTAACGATGGTTTTAGCCACGACTTTGGTGCGCATTTCGTAACCAATCGTTTGGCTAATGCTATTGGAGTAAATTCTGAGTGTCGTTTGGTTAAGCACTATGGAGAAGCAATGTGGCTAAAAGGCAGAAGTTATAGTTACCCCTTTGGATTGATAACCATCCCACGAATGGCTTTAAGTTTTCTAAAAACGAAATTTAAATCTTTACAAGGTAGTCGCCAAACTAAATCGGCTAAGGAATGGTTCAGAGATCGCTATGGTACTTCGTTCTCTGATGAGGTTGCATTGCCTCTGGTAGAGGCTTGGTCGGGAGCTATGGCAGAAGAACTTTCCCCTGCGGTGGGTGCAAGTTTGCCGGGTAGCATTTTAAAAACATTATATCTGAAAGCTGCCAGCATACTTACCGGACGGGCCGTTGCTTGCGGTTACAATAGAGAAATGCCCGAAAAGCCTTCAGTTTGGCATGTGTATCCAAACGGAGGAGTTGCAACATTATGCAATAAACTTGCTGAAGGGTTGGGGGATTATATAAAATTAGGATCACCTGTACAGAAAATTTTAATAGAGAACAATAGAGTTACTGGTGTACATGTTAAATCCGAGATAATAGAAGTCTCAGCCGTTATCAGTACAGCACCGGCTAATATTCTTGCCAAAATGGTAAGAGGAACGGATTTACTGAAAGGTTTTGAAAGCTTCCGTTTTCGTCCCATGATTTTTGTCAACCTGAGGTTAGAAGGCACAAAGCTTTTGCCGGATACTGTTTTGTGGTTTCCCGAAAAAGAATTTCCGTTTTTTCGGCTTACCGAAGTTACAAGGTCTATGCCCTGGCTGGCACCAATCGGAAAATCTATTATTACGGTTGATATAGGTTGCCAAAAAGATGATGAGTTTTGGAACATGGACGAAAATAAATTAACAACCTGTTGTCTGAAGAAATTAAAAATCATCATTCCGGATATTGAAAAAAGATTATTGGGAAGCAATGTTTTACGAACGCCAATAGCCTATCCGGTATTTCTTAATGAATATGAAAAAGAACGCCAGGATTTTGAACAATCAACGCATATCGACAACCTGTTGAGCATTGGTCGCAATGGTGAATTTGCGCATAGATTTATGGAAGATGTTTATTGGCGTACAAGAAAAAAAATACAAAATTTTATAGAAAAAAATGCTTAATCTCATAGTAATTTCCAAACTTTTTAAGATAACTTAAGAAACTACCAATGCAAATGCACACAATAGAATAATAACGTTTATTTGTTGAAATACTCAAGAGCCAGAGACCGAGGGAGCAATTGATACAAGAAATTTTTAGCAAGCCTTGCCGCATTACGGATCGCAAGTAAATATCAATATAGTAATGACTCGGAGAAAGTTACCACGACAAGTTGGGAAGACTTCAAAAATATCGTTACTTTTTTATCAGCTACAATAAATAAGGAAAGCGGATACAAGAGCCTCCGGTAATTGAATCGGAGCAGGATAAATAAAAATCGTTTCAATCACTGAAACCCCTTGCTGGTCTGCTCCCCTGCTGGACTTTAACCTGAGACCCTCTGATTAATAGCCCATACTACAAAGGTTACAACATGTATAACATTTTTAACCACAAAGGGAAACGAAAATTATTTTATTTAAAAATTTAAAGGAGTGGTTCAGTGAATGAAAGGATTTAAAAATCGAGACGATTGCCTCGATTTAGACTTGATTTATACAGTGGTAATATGAATAAAGTGGGATGTCTTTTTGAAAATAAAAAAAGACTGTCCTTTTGAGACAGCCTTTTACTGGTGTTGGTGACCCCGTCAGGATTCAAACCTGAAACCTTCTGATCCGTAGTCAGATACTCTATTCAGTTGAGCTACGGGGCCAAATAGGGCGGCAAAAATAATAAATAATTGTTTTAAACTCAATCTCTTCGATTATTTTTAATTCTTCAGGCTGTTGAAATCGCATTCTTCAGCATATTTGAAAAAATAAAATAGATGAAAATTTTTTTCTGGTCAGTTGGAAAAACGCATGAGCCTTATGTAAAAGAAGGAATTGAATTGTTCACGAAGCGCATATCTCATTATTATCCTGTAGAATGGAAAATTTTCCCATCAGCAAAAAACGCGATTTCACTTTCTGAAGACGAAATAAAAAAAATAGAAGCCGCCTCGTTGATCAATTCTTTGCAAAAAAATGATGTATTGATCGCCTTGGATGAAACTGGAAAGCAATGGGATTCTGTGGAGCTCGCCGGTTTCATACAGCAAAGAGCTAATGATAGCGCCAGGAACATCATCTTCCTGGTTGGTGGCGCTTATGGGCTTCACGAAAATATTTTGAAAATGAGCAGCCATAATTGGAGCCTTTCTAAATTAGTTTTTCCTCACCAGTTGGTAAGATTGATTCTTGCAGAGCAGGTTTACCGCGCCTGCACCATAATCCGGAATGAAAAATATCACCATGCCTAATTTGTGAAAGCATAAAATAATTTTTTAAATTATCCAAAAATATCGTTCTGTAGTTTTTATGTAAGTTTGATGCCATTAAAAAAATTTCATGACGCTTTCTGTAACTCTCATTATAATTATCATTACCGTTATCATTTCCTTATTCGCATTCAGATCACAAAAAGTAATGGATGACCTCATTTTTTATCCCGTAGCGGTCACGGGTAAGAACCAATATTATCGTTTTATAACCTACGGATTTATCCATGCTAATATTCCGCATCTCTTCTTCAACATGTACGCATTTTATTTATTTGGCGGAGTGTGTGAGAATTCATTTATTGATATTTTTGGAAATTCCGGGAAGCTGTTTTACGTGCTTTTATATTTCCTGGCCCTGATTGTATCAGTGATACCGGATTTTTTTAAGCATCGGTCAAATTATAATTACATGAGCCTGGGAGCATCCGGAGCTGTATCGGCCATAGTTTTCGCTTATATCATGTTTGATCCTTTGCGGGGAATCGGTTTATTTTTTATTCCTATTTTTATCCCAGGGTTTTTATTTGGAATTTTATTTATAATTATTTCTTATTTCCTGGGAAAAAAAGGCGGAACATCCATCAACCATTCCGCGCATATCTGGGGCGCTCTTTTCGGCGTTGCTTTTATAATTATTTTCAGTGAAATTTTTTCAACTTATCCCTTACTTGATCATTTTATTGCATCGGTGAAAGGGCTTGACCCGCACAAAATCATTTCTACGCCTTAAAATAATTCTGTAAATGATTTATTGGATGTGATAAGTCAAAAAGTAGTTTTTTTACTTTATCTCCCGGGAATTTTTTCTCAATCAATTTTTTTTAAAACCCGTTTTTATCAAATTAAATAAATTCAACTTAGACTTAATTCTAAAATATTTTTAGTTTTTGGCATTATTTTAAAACGGTTGTCAATTCTTTTACCTATGATCCAAATAATTTTTTTATTGCTTTCTATCACCCAGATTTTTTCTTTATCAGTAAGCGATAATTTTTGATCTATAAAAAATTTACTAAGCTTCTTTTTTTTCTGCATTCCCAAAGGATAAAAATAATCTCCTTGTTTCCATTTTCTTAATAATAAAGGAAAAGTAATTTCATCTGAATCTATGCAGGCAATGTTATTCGATAACTGATGTAAAGGGCCCGATGTATGATGTTCATCAACTTTTAATTGATGGTCGTTAATTCTTAATTTGAATTCATCAAATAATATTTCTTTATCACTCTCATTGATTAAAATATGATTTGCTTCAACTGTATTTATTGGCGCTATAATAAGCCAGTTGCGGTTTTTGAGTATTCTGTGTGAAAGGGATTGTAGATATTTCCCTGATTCGCTGTTTAATAAACTCATTACCTCATCAGTTTGGTTTGGAGTAAAATTGAAGTCTTTTATAATCTCATAAATAATTGTTTTTAATGGCTCAGCTTTCAGCAATTTCAAAACAGGAATGTGCAATTCATTTCCTTTTTGTTCCAATAATTTTTTCTTGTGAAGCTGAACAGATTGCTGGTAGAGAATTTCTATTTCTTTAAATTTTTCTATATTATTTATTAAATTATTCTCTGCCTGCGGAAAAACTTTTTGAATAGCAGGTATTATTTGATTGCGGAAATAATTGCGGGTATAATTATCAGAACTATTGGAAGAATCTTCTACAAAAGATAAATTATTTTCTTTGGCAAATAACAGCAACTCTTCTTTTTTTGCAAACAATAACGGCCTGATTATTTTTTTTTGTTTAGAAAGGATTCCACGCAAGCCATTGATACCAGTACCTTTGAAGAAATTCATTAAAATCGTTTCTACATTATCGTTAGCATGATGAGCCGTGAGGAGGTATGAGGTATGAGGTGTGATGTATTGGGAATCAAGTATGCGTAGAGCATCAAATTCCTGGTTTTGATTGTGGTTATTTCCCGATTCCTGATACCTGATATCTGACGGCTCATTCAACAATTCATCAAACCAATTGTAACGCAACTCCCTTGCTGAAACCTGTATGGAAACTTTCTTTTTTTCAGAATAATCTTTTGTATCAAACTTCTTAACAAAAACTTTTATGCGATATTTCTCCCCAAGAGATCGTACAAAATTTTCGTCCCGCTCGCTCTCCTCTTCTCTTAATTGGAAATTACAATGTGCTATTGAAAAATTAAGATTAGCCTGGTGGCATAATTCGCATAATATGACAGAATCCACGCCACCACTCACTGCCAGAATCAAATGATCTTCTTTTTGAAAAAGATTTTGCCCGGAAATACAATTTATAAATTTATTGAGAAGGCTCATTTTTATTTACAGTGGATTTCTACTTTTTGGCTTATGCAAATATTATTGTTCTAAAATATCTTCAACATCCTCATACGCGGCCTGCAATTCAGTGTAAGAATGATGATCGTTAGCCGCCTGTGCTACTTCCATTCCTCTTGCATACACACGGATGGCTTTTTTGGCATCGCCAATTCTTTCTAATAATTTTCCTAAATGATAATATGAGCCAATGTAAGTCGGTTCTCTTTTCAGTATCTCGTTGAACAGCTTTTTTGCTTCTTCATCATCGCCCGTTTTTATGTATTCTAAAGCCAGCGCGTGTTGCAGAAAACTATCTTTACCTGAGGTTTTCATGTATTCCTTCAACTTACTGATTCTATCCATCAAATAATTTTTTACTTTTTCTTTACTTAGTATCTTCGCACCCTCAAAAAAAACGCATAATGAAGATACTTGTTTGCATCAGCAAAACTCCTGACACAACAGCAAAAATAGCGTTCACTGATAACAATACGAAATTCGCGGAAGCGGGTATTCAATTCATTTTAAATCCTTACGACGAATGGTATGCGCTGGTGAGAGCCATAGAATTAAAAGAAGCGGATTCTACTACAATTTTGCATTTAATAAACGTTGGCGGCGCTGATGCTGATCCGATAATCCGTAAAGCGCTGGCGCTAGGCGGCGACGAAGCATTTCGGATAAACAGCAATAGCAGTGATGGTTTTTACATCGCTTCGCAAATTGCTGAAATAGCAAAGCAAAATAATTACGACATCATTTTTACCGGAAAAGAAACCATCGATTATAATGGATCTTCGATTGGAGGAATGGTTGCCGAATTATTGGACATGCCATACATTTCTCTTGCCACAAAATTCACTCTTGAAGGAACTTCGTGTACAGTTAACCGTGAGATTGAAGGCGGCGAAGAAGTAGACGAAGTAAATCTTCCTGTAGTGGTTAGCTGCCAGAAAGGAATGGCTGAGCAACGCATACCAAATATGAGAGGAATTATGGGCGCCAGGACAAAACCTTTGAAAGTAATAGAACCCACGACAGCAGATACTTTTACCTCAATAGAATCCTTTGATCTGCCAATTGCGAAAGCGGGAGTAAAATTAATTTCAGCCGATCAACCGGAAGAACTGGTGAGATTATTACATGAGGAAGCGAAGGTGATTTAAAGAAAGGCTTAGAGAGTTTATGCAGGTTTATTAGTTAATTAGTTGATTGGTTTATTGGTTAATTGGTTTATTGGGTTTGAGGTTTGAAAACTGAATTTTTAATTTTTAATTTTTAATTCTTAATTATAATGGTATTAATTTTTTTAGATCAATCGGATGGACATATAAAAAAGAGTTCTTTTGAAGCGGCCTCTTATGGATCTAAGCTGGCTGAAAATCTTAGCACTTCAGCAGAAGGAATAGTGTTAGGAACAGTAACCGATGATTTGGCTTCTTTAGGTAAATATGGTTTGAAAAAAATCCATACCGTAAAAAATGATGCGCTAAATAATTTTGGTGATGAAGCTTTTACACATGTAATTGCTGACGCAGTAAAAAATACTAATGCAAAAGTGATCATTTTCTCCAACAATTTTAATGGTAAAGCCATCGCTCCAAGATTATCTGTAAGATTGAAAGCAGGGCTGGTTTCAGGCGCAATTGCCTTGCCCGACACAAGCAAAGGTTTTGTTGTAAAGAAAAATGTTTTCAGCGGGAAAGCATTTGCGAATGTGTCTATAAAAACCGATCTCAAAATAATTTCTTTGAATGCCAATGCTTACAAAGCAACTGAGGGCAATGGCGCAGCAGAAGTTGCAGAATTGAATATACAAATTCCTCAATCAAGAGTAAAAGTAAAAGAAATAAATAAAGTAGTGGGAGAAGTTCCATTGGCCGAAGCGGAAATAGTGGTGAGCGGGGGCCGCGGATTGAAAGGCCCCGAGAATTGGGCAATCGTAACAGATCTGGCAAAAGCGCTCGGCGCAGCAACCGCCTGCAGCCGGCCAGTGAGTGATAGCGACTGGAGGCCACATCATGAGCACGTAGGCCAGACAGGGCTTGCGATTGCGCCGAATTTATACATAGCCATCGGCATTTCTGGGGCTATCCAACACCTTGCAGGAGTGAACAGGAGCAAGAAGATAGTCGTCATCAACAAAGACCCTGAAGCTCCATTTTTTAAAGCTGCGGATTATGGAATTGTTGGCGATGCATTTGAGATAGTGCCGAAGATTACTGAAGCAGTAAAAAAATTAAAAGGATCATCATAAGATAGAAATTATTGGCCAATTGACCTCACGTTTACACTATTAGAAAGGCTTTAATTTTTATATATTTGCTATGAATAAAGTAATAAAATTAAGTGGTGTATGAAGAAAATTGAATTGGAAATTGTTGCCCTTTCTCATAGTATAACTCAAACCCATTCATACGCGGTAGTTTTGGGCGAAGTGAATGGATTACGCCGCTTGCCCATTGTTATTGGTGGTTTTGAAGCTCAGGCAATTGCCGTTGCGCTGGAGCGCATGCAACCAAGCCGTCCGCTTACTCACGACCTTATGAAAAATTTTATGATGGCCTTCAATATTGATCTTCATGAAATAATTATAAACGATCTCCAGGAAGGTATTTTTTATTCTAAATTGGTCTGCTCAACAGACAAAGATACTGTTGAAATAGATTCACGCACATCAGATGCAGTGGCCCTGGCCGTGCGTTTTGGCTGTCCTATTTTTACCTATGATAATATTCTTGACAGCGCCGGAATTTTAATGGAGGAAGATGATAAAAAGAAAAAGGTTGTTGTTTCTCACACCGAATCCGGCAGTGATGACCTTCATAAATTATCCATACCGGAGTTGGAAAATTTATTAAAAGAAGTATTGGAACATGAAGATTATATTAAAGCCGCATCCATAAGAGATGAGATCAAGACAAGAAAAAGTGGTTGAGGTACGGAAGCCCGAAGAGATAATGAAAGCATTTTGATTTATATTTTAAATTGGTGATTTCTACTTTTTGACTTATTTCGCTATTCTTTGTACATGATACTTTTGGCTACTTCTTCGTAATGATTTTTATGGTTACATTTCCCAATTGCAAAATAAACCTCGGGCTCAATATTCTTCAAAAAAGAGAAGATGGCTATCATGATATTGAAACTGTTTTTTATCCCATTCCGGTCAAAGATATTTTAGAGATTATCTCTTCTGAAAATAAAACTGATTTTTACAATACAGGAATAGAAACTGGTGATCATGAAAATAATTTATGCCTAAAGGCTTTTCATCTTTTGAAAAAAGCTTTTCCCGAATTGCCTGAAATAAAAATGCATTTGCATAAGGTAATTCCCACAGGAGCCGGCCTGGGCGGAGGTTCTGCGGATGCATCGTTTACTTTATTAATGCTAAACAAAAAATACAACCTCAATATACCCGAACAAAAACTTTTCGAATACGCATTACAGTTAGGCAGTGATTGCCCGTTTTTTTTATTGAACAAACCTTGCTTTGCATCCGGGCGTGGAGAACAACTTGAGCCAATACATCTCTCACTTTCAGAATATAAAATCCTTATCGTTAATCCTGGAATTCACATAAATACAAAAGAAACTTTTGCTGAAATAACTCCCGCAGTTACATCCAAAAAAATAAAGCAAATTATACTTCAGCCTTTATCAACCTGGAAAAATGAATTGGTAAATGATTTTGAAATGATCGTTTTTGCAAAACATCCGGAGATAAAAAAGATCAAAGAAGAAATGTACACGCGCGGAGCGGTTTATTCTGCAATGTCCGGAACGGGAAGCTCAGTGTTTGGAATTTTTGATAAAAACGTGGATTTTAATTATTCACCTAAAAAAGATAATTTTCATAAATGGATTTTTCTTTAAATCAATATGAGTGAATTACGGCTAACAACATGAATTGCTAACAAACGCAAAAAAACTAAAAAAATGCTTACTCGGCAAGATATCATCAGATCAGTGAATGATTTTGTGGAAAGCGCAAAAAAAGAAAATATAGTTATTGAAAAAATATTATTGTTTGGTAGTTATGCAAAGGGAAGCCCGCATAAATACAGTGATATTGATTTAGCAGTTTTTTCTCAACAGTTTACCAATAATCATTTTGAAAATAATAAAGCGATTCAATTTACAAAACGATTGCCTCAAATGCAGTTACATCTGTATCCATTAAAAGAATTTGAAGAAAACCTATTCGTTAGCGAGATAAAAAAACATGCCATTGATCTCACTCCAATGAAAAAACTGATTGAGCCAATGTAGCAATTACTTTATATCTTCGCTTCAAACATAGAATTGAGCAACACTTCATACATACAACATTTTCTCGCAAAAAATCTGGATTTTTTAGATCACAAGATCTAATCATATCGCCCCATTCTTAATTCTCAATTCTTAATTCTCATTTCTCAATTCTCAGTTCTTATTATATGCCAGTACAATCCATTGCGTCCAAAACTGATTATTTTATTGATCTTGAAAATCAATACGGCGCACACAATTATCATCCACTTCCTGTAGTTCTCAAAGAAGGAAAGGGCATATTTGTCTGGGATGTGGAAGGAAAAAAATATTATGATTTCCTCAGCGCATATTCTGCCGTAAACCAGGGACATTGCCATCCGAAAATAATTCAATCACTCATTGCGCAAGCGCAAAAGCTAACCCTTACCAGCAGGGCATTTCATAGCGAAGAGATTTCTTTGTTTACAAAATTTATTACTCAATTTTTTGGCTATGAAAAAGTTTTGCCAATGAACACCGGCGCGGAAGCTGTAGAAACAGCTTTAAAGCTTTGCAGGCACTGGGCCTACAAAGTAAAAAAAGTTGAGCGTGATAAGGCAAAGATCATTGTTTGCAACGGCAACTTTCATGGAAGAACTTTGGGAATTATTTCTTTCAGTACAGACCCTGATGCAAAAAAAGATTTCGGCCCTTACCTGGAAGGTTTTGAAGTGATTCCTTATAACGATCTTCCTGCTTTGGCAGAAGCATTAAAAGATAAAAATGTAGCGGGTTTTTTAGTAGAACCGATTCAGGGCGAAGCAGGAGTAAATGTACCTGATGAAGGCTATCTTTCAAAAGCAAAACAATATTGCGCAGATGCCGGTGTGTTATTTATTGCAGACGAAATACAAACTGGTTTATGCAGGACAGGAAAAATGCTTTGTTGTGATCATGAAAAGGTAAGGCCTGACATTTTGATTCTCGGCAAAGCCTTGAGTGGCGGCACTTTACCAGCGAGCGCTGTCCTTGCCGATAATGAAATAATGCTTACTATAAAACCAGGTGAACATGGAAGCACTTATGGCGGAAATCCTTTGGCGTGTAAAATTTCCGTAACCGCCTTGCAGGTTTTGAAAGAAGAAGGTATGGCAGAAAATGCAGAAATCCAGGGAAATTTATTTAGAGAAGAATTGAAAAAATTAAATTCTCCACACATTCGGGAAGTACGCGGAAAAGGTTTGCTGAACGCAATAATAATAGATCATGAAGATGAAGCGGCCGCATGGAAATTATGTATTGAACTAAAAGAAAATGGTCTTTTGGCAAAGCCAACTCATGGAGATAAAATCCGTTTTGCGCCGCCATTAATTATCACCAAAGATGATATAATGAACTGTGTAAAAATTATTGAGAAAAGTCTGAAAGTATTGAATTAGGCCATACTTTATAACAGCAAATAGCTGTTCTAAATAAAACATCACAAAAAAAGGAAATTTCTACTTTTTCACTTTTCAGAAGATTGATAATCTGAATTGCTCTTTTATTTTCAAATTATCATCTTGGATTTTTTTTTGAAATCAAATGTAAAATAGATGGCCACAGAAGATAAATTTTTGAATCTCATAAATCATCCGGTTCAATTCAGGATGTATTTATTTTTCAAAATTCCGTCGGCTTTTTTTTCAGGAATAAAAATAAAAAAATGTACTGCAGAGAAATGCGTCACATCCGTTCCTTTTAAATGGTTTACACAAAACCCTTTCAGGTCAACTTATTTTGCTTCGCTTGCAATGGCCGCCGAAATGAGCACAGGAGTTTTGATGTTGAGCAATACCTATAAAAAAATTCCTGCTATTTCCATGTTAGTTACAAAAATGGAAGCTGCTTATTTCAAAAAAGCAACAGAAGAAACTTTTTTTTGCTGCGAAGATGGATTGCAAATAGCAAATGCTGTAAGTGAAGCCAGCAGGAGTGTTGAAGGGCAAACAATCAATGTAAGATCAGTTGGCAAAAATAAAAATGGTGAGTTGATCGCTGAATTTTCATTTACATGGTCCATCAAAAAGAAGGAGTAAGGCTGAGTGTTTAGTTGATTTAGACAGTACTGAAATTGCACATCATGTAACAATTCTATAATATATCAATTCAACATTTAGCCGTTTGCCTTAACTTCATTATTCTTTCATTAACTTCTAAATCATATTTATGAAAATTGCTTTTCACGGCGCAGCCCGTACTGTCACTGGTTCTAAGCATTTATTGACTCTTAGTAACGGAAAAAAATATTTACTCGATTGCGGCATGTACCAGGGAATGGGAGATCAGACTGATGACCTGAACCGCGATTTTGGATTTAATCCTTCAGAAGTTGAACACATGATTCTTTCTCATGCGCATATTGATCATTGCGGTTTGATTCCAAAGCTTATAAAAGATGGATATAACGGTAATGTGTACTCGAATCCGGCTACGAAAGATCTTGCTGCCATTCTTATGGCTGACAGCGCGGGCATCCAGGAAAGTGATTTGAAATTTGTAAATAAAACCCGCGCTGCACAAGGGAAATCTTATTTATCACCTTTATACGTAATGGAAGATGCAGTAAAAGCTGCCCAGCAATTTATAACAGTAGATTACGGACAATGGTTTACAATAGACGAAAATGTACAATTCATTTATGTAGATGCCGGGCACATCATCGGGAGCACAACCGTGCATTTAAAAATTACAGAAAATGGAAAACAAACGCGTCTTACATTTTCCGGCGATGTGGGAAGATATGGCGATATTATTTTAAAATCTCCTGATGTTTTTCCGCAGGCTGATTATATTATTATGGAATCCACTTACGGCAACAAACTCCATGAAGCAGTAACAGGCACTACCGATGCTCTTTTAAGCTGGATCACTAAAACCTGTTTGCAGAAAAAAGGGAAACTCATCATTCCGGCTTTTAGTGTAGGGAGGACACAAGAAATATTATACGCGCTGAATCAATTGGAAAATGAAGGCCGCCTTCCGGATCTTCCTTATTACGTAGATAGCCCGCTAAGCCTTGAAGCAACGGAAGTGATAAAAAGTTATCCGCAATATTTCAACAGCCATGTACAACAACTATTACAAACGGATCACGATCCATTTGATTTTAAAGGATTAAAATTTGTGCAAACCGTGGAAGAGAGCAAGTCTCTTAACTATCGCACCGATCCAATGGTAATTATTTCGGCAAGCGGCATGGCAGAAGCCGGAAGAGTAAAACACCATATAAGCAATAATATAGAAAACAGCAGGAATTCAATTTTGCTTACAGGATATTGCGAGCCCAATTCTTTAGGCGGGAGATTAAAAATGCATCCGAAAGAAGTGGGAATATTCGGGCAAACACATGAAGTGAACGCGGAGATTGGAGAAATTAAAAGCATGAGCGCTCATGGCGACTACAATGATCTGTGCCAGTGGCTTGCCTGCCAGGACACTAAACAGGTAAAGAAATTATTTTTAGTTCATGGAGATTATGATGTTCAATTGGACTTTAAAAACCGCCTGCTTGGAAAAGGGTTTTCAGATGTTGAAATTCCTGCAAGGCACACTGAATTAGAATTAGGATAAGTGCTTTTATAGATTTATTGAATCATGATATTCTGAAATCCTAATTATCAGGTCACGGTTTTTCATAGGCTAAGGCAAATAAGTAATAATATTGGAAGCAAGTGACGAAGGATCATGAATGTTGTGCTGAAAATTTATGAATTGCATCCCGTCATATCGCGCAAGCCCGTTTCTTGTTCCTATCCATACAAACCTTGTTTATCCTGTTCCAGGCCTGAAACGTAAGATTGAGGTAACCCGTCCTGCGTTGAAATTACGCGAAGCGATTGAGCAGTAATATAAAAAGAAGGCAATTGGAAAAAGAATAAAAAGACAACAACCAATAAAACTTTATGCAATATTTTTCTAGCGCAAGAAATCATTATGTTTAAATGTATGATTATTCAAAATTAATTAATCATCATTATAATTAAAAAGCAGATTTCTTTTAATTTTTAGGCAGATTTATATTTTATATTACGTGGCTTCTTTCTTTGAATTGCCTACTCTACACAGCTTTGACGAAACAACATTTATTTTTTTGAATATTTTTAATACACCTGCAACAGGATTAAATATACAATTAAACTGACTTTTTATAATTTTTGCAATATTGAATTGTGATTTAAGAAATGCATTTATTATGATACTAAAAAACTACCTCTTTACTACACTGTCTATGTTATTTGCGATTACTATGCTTATTGTATCTACATCTAAACGATTTACAGAAAAATACAATAAACTATTTTTTGGCTTATCAGGAATAAAATAATTAAAAAAAAATTGCAACAGTGATAAATAAGCGAAAGAAAAAAAACTGGATTCTTGTTCTGATTATAATGTGATAAACCAAAAAGTAGTTTATTAGGTTTTTTATGGGAAGTAAGAACTACCACTGGTGTTTGTCAGGAGACGTAACGTCATCAGCGTGAATATTTACGGTCAGCTTGCTTTAATTAATAATCGTTCTCTAAACCTCTTTTCAATAGAATCGATCCCGCACATTAGTATTGAATTGCTCTTCCAGTCAACAAATAAATTCCTTCAATTCCGGTTCTCTATTCCACCCGGACAAGGCTGCTTCAAAAGACTGTCAAAGCATCACTAATTACTGTATCCCAATCACACGATTCACCACATTCCATCCATACAATTCCACTGCTGCATTTTCACTGGTAGCAGGCGTATAATCAATCGTAATTTTTTTAGTTTCGCCTGGTAAAACAGAAATATAATTATCGCTGTAAAACGCAGGCAATATTCTTTGTTTTGTTTTTGAATTCACCAGCGAAAGTCTGTTGAAAAATGCAATAGGATTTTCTTTTGCATTGCTGATGGTTACTTCTACTTTTCCTTCTCCGACCTTATGCGCTGAAACTTGCACCATTGCTTTTTTGATTTGTTGCAACCCTGAATAATTACCGGTAGAATCAGGCAGCCAATATAAATTATCATCAAGCAAGTTTTTGTTTTCATCTAACAAAGACAAATAAAGAAAGACGCCTTTATCTTTCCCCATTCTATCAATTGCATTTTTCAGGGATAAATATTTTTTAGAGCTGGTTGGTTCTATATAGGAGAATACCTGTGTAAGCACCCTCCCTTTACCATCCATATCAAACGCCTCCGCCTGGAGCATGATATTACGCTTTTCAGTAAAAGTATTGTTGGCGATCATCACCATGCCATCTGCGTTATCATACATCACATGAAATGACTCGCTTCCTTTATGCAAACCATACAGGCACGCATTGGGGTCGAGGTAATAATCATACATCTGCCCTCGCAAAGCCGTCCACGGATTTTGTGTTTTCCAGATGATGGTGCCTGTGTACCATTCCCACATGTGGGCACTAAAACCTTCCATCAGCGCACGATACTGATCGTAATTCACCAGTTGGGCTTTGTCCGCAAAATCTTTTACATCCGTTGGTTTGCCATACGCATCAATGTAATAGCCGTACCCGGAAAACTTATGATAACGCCAAACGCTGTCCATGTTCCTGTAATTTTCAGCCGGCAAAATCATATTTTCTTTTGGAATAAATCTTTCCAATGAGGCATAATCGCCTATGCCCACAGAACCAATTTCAGAATTAAAAGGATAGGTTTGGTGTTCCCAAAAAGTATTAATGTTTTGTATGCCATAAGGCCCGTCGCCGTTGCCGCCATAAGGATTGTACGACATGCTGTCGGAATTAGAATATTCTATCAGGTATCTTGTGCCATCCAACTTCGGCATAATGGAATCGCGCATAGCCACGAGGATATCTTCGGGTGGCGTAATTTCATTGCCACCACACCATAAAGCAAGTGAAGGATGATTGCGCAGCATTTTCACCTGGTCAACAACCGAAGCGAGAAATAATTGGTGATCGTCGGGATATTTTCTTCTTGTCCATTGATCATCTTTTTTCATTGGGTCTGTCCAACGGCCATTGCAATCGCCGGAGTTCCAGAAATCCTGCATCACAAGCAAGCCATATTTATCGCACGCATTGTAAAATTCCGGACGCTCTGTAATAGCGCCACCCCAAACTCGGATAAGATTTAAATTCATATCGCGATGAAACCTGATCTCGGCATCATAACGCGCATCAGAAAAACGAAGCATTTCGTCAGAGATAATCCAATTGCCACCCTTAATAAATATTTTTTGTCCGTTTACCAACACTTCACGGCTTCGTGTTGCAGTATTCCACACCGTATTGATTTCACGCACGCCAAATTTTATATTTTCTTCATCACTTGTATCGCCACCATTCGTGATAAACTGTACATTGATATTATATAAATTTTGCGAACCATAGCCATTGGGCCACCAAAGTTTTGGATTCTGCAAAACATGATCAGGTAATTGTACCGTAAGATGTGCATTGGGTGCCACAGTGACATTGCTGGAAATTTTTTCTCCTGCAATGGAATATTGCAACATACCACGCAGTTCTTTATCACTTGCATTTAGTAATTCGGCAGAAACCTTTATGGTCGCGGGAGATTGCTTTCCTTCAACAAATCTTTTGCCCGGAACAAGTGTGATCATATAGGTATTTTGTAAATTCACCGCCCCTGTTTTTTCAATCGTCACTTTATCCCAAATCCCTGTGTTGCGGTCTCTAACGGGTTGAATCCAATCCCAACCTGCCACGTACTGGTGCGAAACGCTTTTTGCAATCGTGCCATCGCCGCCTTGTCCACCATTAGGATTGCCAACAGGATCCGGGGGATATACAATCACCGCCAGCCTGTTCTTTCCATTTTTTGTCAGCCATGGCGTAATGTTATATTGCTGCCGCAAAAACATTCCATAAAATCTTTTATCATTCAGTTGGTGCCCGTTCAGAAATACGTCGCAACTATAATTGATGCCGCGAAAATGCAGCCATACCTGTTCTTCCGCATTTGCAGACTTTTCGGTAAAATCTTTTACAAACCAGTAAGTGTAATAATCACGCCCTGTATTATAAATATCTGGAATTTTTTCATTGTTCATTCCGTAGAATGGATCGGGTACCATTTTGTTGTTGAGCATCGTAGTAAGCACTGTGCCGGGCACCGTCGCGGGCATAAAACCTTTTAATGAAAAAGAGGGTTGCGAAATCTTTCCTCCATTCTTATTTACGTCTTTTACATTGATACATTGCCATCCGCTGTTGAGTTCGTATTGTTGTTGCGCACGGGCGTTTACAATAAAAAACCAGAACAATAAAAAAATCAATCCTTTCAATTTCATGGTAATTGTTGAGTTAAAGAGAATTGCAAATTACAGGAAAAATGTATGAAAGGCTTCGTGGAGGGAACGTTTGTGGTTGAGTCAATTGTGTTTGGAATGACTGAAATAAATCGGTATCAAATAAATACCTCGCTGTAGATCCATACTTGAGGAAAAAATTTCACTTTAGATTTCTCAAAAAAGATTTTATTTACACAAACATATGCATTGCAAACGCTAAAAAATCTTTATTAGCAACGCAAACAGTACGAAATATCAATATTGAATTAACTAAATATCTTCTAAATGATTTTCATCTATAAATTGCGAGAATTTGATACTCCTTTAGAAATGGAATTTGACAAGTTATTCGCATTGGCTCTTAGAAATCAATCGCATAATGGAGATTTGCTACTCATACATGAAAACGGATTTTATGATAGCGACACCCACATATTTAATAAACATTCGGAAGAGAAGTTTAATCCACACGCTATCGGTCCCGGGAATGAAGGCCATTCAGAATATACTCACTATTTGTTTATAGATAAATACAGACAGAGTAATATTCATGAATTGGGATTTAAAGAATATTTAAAATTATATGAATACTCTGACGAGCGAGAGAAAGAAATAGATGATCTTCAAAAGATGGAAGGTCTTGGAATACAATTAGAAATGCTGATCTATATAAAGATTTGGGAAGCTGATTTGTTTATTAAAAAATTATACGAATTCGTTAGGATTTTGCATCGAGAGCATTACGATTGGTACTTTAAGTTGAAAGAATCATCACGTAGCTTAAATTTCTCAGGCGAGAGACACGAAATTATCAGAAGTAAGATTAGAGATAAAATTCAAGATATATCTCCACTCCTTTTTGAAACCATTAAAAGATCTTATAAAACACAAATTAGAAATTCCATTGCTCATTCAAATTATTCATTCCTAGGAAGAAGTATTCATTTAAATAATTTCGTTGAAGGCGATCCTCATTCACAAATAAGAGTTGTAACATTTAATGAATGGACAGATATTTTTCATCAGACACTGAGCTTGTATGATCAATATATTCGTTTGGATAACCTGATTCAAAATTATTATAAGCAAATTGCCGAAAATAATAATAATAAAGTTGAAATTTTAGTCACAGAAGAAAATGGAAAAGCTTACCCTACCTATTTATCATACGACCTTAATATAAAAAGATGGTTTTATGAAAGTAAATAAAATTTCTTAATTTGGTTCATCTTTGGTTTCATTAGGGTCGATTTTCGCCCATATCCTTTTTAAGTTTTGGTTGTAAAATATTTTTATGCTTAATCATGGGCGAAAATATATAACCGATGATGGAGATGTAATCGGCATTACAAAATTTGACGAATCAGCGCCGGAAGAACAGGTAATGAAAGAATATGAATTTTCTGTTGAGAATGTAATTGCAAAAGCAAAAGCATTATTAAATCAAAATATTATTTATGGATACTATGACCACACTTTCAGAAATCACAAATATGCTTAAAGAAAGAGGATACAATATTGATTTGAATTTGAAAGAAAATTGCATTGAATGCAGTGGTAATTATTTGCAATTATTTCCGGGCGATTTTGTTGTAGATAAGCATTATCGTTTCGAAGGGATTTCAGACCCGGCTGATGAAGCGATTGTGTATGCCATTTCATCTTCAAAATATAATTTAAAAGGAGTGTTGGTAAATGGGTATGGAATATCCAGTAATAAAATTACAGATGATTTAATAAAGGCGCTTGATGAAATGAAGGAATAATTTTTTTTTTAATTTACTGTTTGAAAAACAAGATTTGTTTTTATCAGCATTAAACAAAAAACTTTCAAAATGAATAAAGTAAAAAGCATTCATGATCTTGGACAAAGCATCTGGCTTGACTTTTTTGACAAGGAAATAATGACTAACGGTAAATTGCAAACGCTTATTGATAAAGATGGATTGGCTCTTTGCATCAGAACCCACAACCACAATGTATTGTACCTTTATCCGAGCACTGGTTTATCGAGACAATGGATGGCCATCGTGTAGAAATTGGCAGTGGTGATGTATCTTTTGGAGGAGATCAAAATACAAAACCAGATCGTAATAGGCCACAAAGGACATATTTCCGAAACAATTGGTAGCAACCTGCAATGCTTATGATAGTGCAGCTTATTGACGATAAATGGAAAGGGAGAAAGCCAGGTGATTTCTCTTGAATTATATTTTTATATCTAAAACTTTACAATCATGACAATCATAAAAATAAAACTCAAAAGCAAAAAAGAAGTAGCCTCCAGCACAATGGAATTCCGGTTTGATAAGCCGGAAGGATTTACCTACAAAGCGGGGCAGTTTGCCGATTACACACTCATTAACCCAAAAGAAACTGATGCAGAAGGAAATGTGCGGGGATTTTCTCTCGCAAGTGCGCCTTATGAAGATCACGTTATGTTTAGCACCAGAATGCGGGATACCGCTTTTAAAAGGAACATGCATAAAATGGATATTGGCACAGAGGTTAACTTCGATGCACCTTATGGCTCATTTACCTTGCAAAATAACATGAAGATACCTGCCGTTTTCCTTTCGGGCGGTATTGGCATTACACCCGTAAGAAGCATTATATTACAAGCCACCCACGATAAAACAGAACATAAAATATTTCTTTTTTATGCAAACAAAACGCCCACAGACGCAGCTTACCTGGATGAATTAACTGAAGCTCAAAAAGCAAACGCTAACTATAAATTTATTGCATCCATGACAGATGAAGAAGGTTCTAAAGACTGGAAAGGCGAAAGAGGTTTTTTTACAAAAGAGATGTTGCAAAAGTATATTGGCGATTTAAGTATACCGGTTTATTATATCTCCGGACCTGCGACCATGTTGAGTTCTATTCGAAAAACGCTTAACGAATCTGGCATTAATGATGATAACATTCGCACAGAGGAATTTACTGGATACAAATAAATTGTATAAAGGTTCTATAAGTTAAGAGATTGAAAATCTTTCTTAATAAAATCGAGGATTCTACTTTTTAGCTTCTTACAACAAAGGATATTCAAAGAAGTTTATATCTTTTTGTTTCTTACTTTTTACGGGTCAATGCTTTCCCATAGTGATGTACTATTGCAGGCTCACCCGGATGTTGATCATGCTGCTCAATTGAATACTCGGTGTTATCTGCATTGGTCCCTTTTTTGAATATACTTTTTACGGTTCCATGCCCGATGGCGCTGCGGTAATGATAGGTAACTTTGGTACCTGCTGGAATTGTTTCAAATTCCTTCTTTGTTGCTTTTTTTGTTGTTTTTTTTAGTGCCATGATATTGTTTAAATTAATTATTATTTTATTTTATTTAAAATATTTTACTGTGTGCCGCCTCTTATTTTAGCAACTTCTGCTGCTGTAACCATGCCACTTTTATTGCCACATTGGGGAAGGGAAAGCAAATCAACCTATGTGACCTACTAGCCTTTATTTTTCCAGCGCAGCAAATAAAAGCAATGAAACACTATTTTAAAAACATTTAAACAAACTGATTATTATTATAGCAAAAGTTAAACGTTTTATTGTTCGTTTACTGTAAATCCCGCAGTTTGTCTTTCCTGCTTCATCATATCTTTACATTTATCGTTCAATGATATCCCATAAAAAAATTATGAGCGCAAAAAATGATTGTTGAAGAAAATACGTCCACACAGGGACAACTTTATTATCGTTTAATAACACTTTGGGTGATCAGTGAATCTGTCGCCGGTGGCATTATTCATGGATTGCACCTTCCATTTTCGGGAATGTTTCTTTCTGGGTTTGCTGTACTTTGTATTTGCCTGATCGGATATTACCAAGGTGATAGAAAAGACGGTGAACCATCCGCAAACCAAAGACTGTCAAAGAAAGGCGCAATTTTAAAAGCCACAATTATTGTATGTATTTTTAAAATGACACTAAGCCCGAATACACCTCCTTCGGCCTATTTCGCCGTCTTATTCCAGGGATTCATGGGACAGATCTTATTTATCAATTTAAAGCATTTCAAATTTTCGTGTATCCTGTTAGGCTTTTTAGCATTGATAGAATCTGCAGCACAGAGAATTATTGTTTTAGTCCTCCTATATGGATCGGGTTTTTGGAATGCCGTAAATGAGTTTATAACAAAGCTGACTCATGCAAAAGTGATCACCAACTATTCAATGATGTTGGCAATTGCTTATATCGCAATTCACGGAATTTTCGGAATTTTAATTGGTATGTGGGCTTACAGTTTGGTGCATAAATCTCAATTTTGGAAAGACACTCAACCTCATCTTCTGATTGCTGAGTCAGGCACTGCCTCACAATTTAAACCCCGCACTTCCTTACCGAAAAAAAGAAAAATAGTAAGGAGTATCTTTATTTTTATATGGATACTTCTGTTATTATTTTTCTTTCAATCCCTTTTTAAAATCGGCAAACCTGTTCTTCCTTCGTCTAAAGCCTTGCAAATAATTTTACGTTCCTCACTTATTTTCTTAACGTGGTATTCCCTGGCCAGTCCATTGATTACTGGTTTCATAAAGAAAAAATTACAAAATCAAAAGGAAAAGTCTACAAAAGATATAAACCGTATATTGTTACTGCTTCCTTCGACAGAAAATATTTTTAGAAAAAGCTGGCAGCTCTCTTCTTCAAGAGTTGGCGTAAAACGAATTGGTTTCTTTTGGAAAATTGTGCTTATGAATGTGTTGAGAGATGGTTAAGGTTTGCACTTTTAAAATTGGTTTTCTTTTTCGCTATTATAAGTCTTCTCCGGTATTTCATTCATATTTCTTCTTTTCAGATAATGTAGCCGGATCATTATCGCGATGAAATTATAAATTATGATACCCCATTTCTCCCCTGCTGAAAAGGCAATGCATTATCCTGAAGACAGGAGTTTTTTCGTGAATATAAAACCATACATGCTTTTTATCATAGGAATGATCCTCGTCGGATCGATTGCTATTGCGTGGATCCAATATTTATTTTTTGGATTACCGCCTGATCCGTCTTTATCTTTTTCCAAAGTCGTATCCCCAACAGCGCCTTCAGGCTTTCCGATGTGGCTCAGTGTAAGCCATTGGGTAAACTTCTTTTTTTTGATTTTAATCATAAGAAGCGGGCTTTCTATTTTAGTAGATCATCCAAGATTGTATTGGAATAATGGATGCGGTCCCGACACGCAATGGATTCGCTTTACTCCAAAAAAAATCCCAAAAGATAAAGTGTGGACGGCTAAGCAGGATTCGCGCTATATCAGTCCCGTAGTGGGTTTGCCAGGTTACCGGCATACCGTCGGCATCGCAAGATCATGGCATTTTCTGGCCGTGCCGTTTTTTATTATAAATGGAGTCATTTTTATTTTTCTATTACTCTATACCAATCAGTGGCAACGCCTGGTGCCTACATCCTTGGAAATAATCCCTGATAGCTGGAAGGTCTTTGTACATTATTCCACTTTTAATATGCCGGTTGAGCCCAACGGATTTTATCATTTTAATGCTTTGCAACAGCTTGCCTATTTCTCGGTCGTATTTGTTATGGCGCCGTTGGCAATGCTAACAGGATTAGCGATGTCGCCTGCTATTGACAGCCGTTTTCCGTGGTATCCTAAATTATTTTTCAATCGACAAACGGCGCGCTCTTTTCATTTCCTGATCATGTTTGCTTATGTAATTTTTATCATCGTTCATGTATCTCTTGTTGCCTTGACCGGGCTTAGTAAAAACATGAATCATATTATTCTTAATAGACCCAATGACAACTCATCAACCGGCTTATGGATAGGAATTGCCATCATTTTATTTGTAATAGGATTTAATATGTTGGCCCATTGGATCTCATGGCGAAAACCACGGGTACTGCAGTTTCTGCAGAAAACCATAAATGAATCGCTATGGCTTAAAACCATTAATAAATTCAAACCAAAAAAGTATTACACCAAAAAAGATATTTCTCCTTATTTCTGGCCCAATGGAAAAATGCCTGATTCGCAGGAATGGAAAGACCTCGTAGCAAACGAGTTTAAAGATTATAAACTTAAAATTAGCGGCCTGGTTGAAAACCCGGTTGAACTTTCACTTGAGGATTTACACAAAATGAATAAAGAGGAAACGATTTCAATGCATAGTTGCATCCAGGGATGGACGGGAATCGCTGAATGGGCTGGTGTGCCACTGAGCAAAATTATAGAGTTAGTAAAACCGCATGCTGAAGTAACAACTGTAGTCTTTTATTCTTTTGGTGAAGGCTTGTATGGTGGATTTTATTACGATACCAATACATTGGACAATTGCCTGAAGCCTGAATCCTTATTAGCGTGGGAGATGAACTATCAGCCGCTACCAATCGAACACGGAGCGCCGCTTAGACTTCGGGTTGAAAATCAATTGGGATATAAAATGGTTAAATGGATCAGTTCTATTGAATTTGTTGAAACGTATAAAACTATCGGAAAAGGATTTGGCGGCAAAAATGAGGATGATGAATATTTTGATTTAATTGCGAATACATAATTTGTGAACCAGGACGATTCATTTGTTAAAATGGGGTAACATTCACAAGTTAATAATTATCAAATATTACAAGCGGAGAGAGGGATTCGAACTGTACTTATTAACCGTTTAAAATCAATAATTTAAAAACTACAAATATTATAACTCCACGAATTACTCAACTAGTTTTTATCATTAAGAATAACATCTTGACGTAAAGATAAATAAATAAATAGGACTTCTCTTTTTTTAAGAATTATAATTTATAGAAATCTACTAACTTTTAAGTAAATCGAAAAGTTTAGTATTTATATATAGTGTTTCTTTCCAAACCTGTTTAGATTCTAATATCCCGATTTTTTTTAATTCCTTAAGATATTTGGATGCTGTAATTCTGGAAATATCCAATCTTTCAACAACATAATCAATTTTGCAATAAGGTTGCTCAAATAAAAGTTCCAGTAATTCCTTAATGAAGGGCCTTTGTACTTCCAATTTGATTTTTTCGCTTGTTGTTTGAAAAAGCTTATTTATTTCCTGGATTTGACGAATCGTTTCTTTTGCTGTTTGTTCAATTCCCCGTAAAATAAATAATATCCATTCTTCCCAATTATCGTTTATCCTAACCTCTTGCAGGAGCCTGTAATAATCTGATTTGTTTTCAATAATAAAATCGCTAAGGTATAAAATGGGGCTTTCTAATAAACCATGAAGAACTAAATAAAGAACATTAATAATTCTTCCTGTTCTTCCATTAGCATCATAAAACGGATGTATACTTTCAAATTGGTAATGCTGAATTGCCATTTTAATTAATGGGGAGAATTCATCAGATTCATTTAAATAGTCGTCAAGGTTTTTCATCAACCTTAAAATGATTTCATAATCATCGGGCGGTGTATAAATAGTTTTTCCAGTTCTTGCATTTTTTAAAGCAGTCCCCGGCAGCTTTCTAATACCGGCATTATTTTCCTCGAGTACTTTTTGGATCTTAATAATGATATTGGAATTTAAAAAACCTTTCCTTTCGACCAATTGAAATCCCGCCAGTACCGCCTCCCTATAGCGCAAGACTTCTTTTGTCGATGAGTCTGCCCGAATTCCTTTTGCTGACAGGGCTTGGTATAATTTGTCCTGTGTTGTTATGACATTTTCTATTTCAGAACTGGCCTTTGCCTCCCTTAAAATAACTGCATTTAAAAGTATAGCAGGATTAGGTAGTGTATGAACTAATCCCTTTAATTCTGCTAATGCAATAGACGAAGTAATTGTCTGGCGCAAAACTTTCTTTGTTTCCGTTTTTTCCTTTTCAGGTGGCAGGAAAGGTAAAGCATTATAAGGTTGGTCAATTATTGATTTATTTATCTTTTTGTTCATATATTAAAACTATATCTGAAACTAGTATCATGTAAAATTAAGATAAATATTTATACATGATGATATTCTCGTGTATAAACAATATACCTGAGTGAGGTATAAAGTCTTCCATTAATTTTCGCATTAAGTATTTTAGTTCTTCTTTTTTCCAGTAAGCCGAAGAATTTTCTCCTGTTCAGCAATTTTCTTTTCGCGATTGAAAACATCATTTTCAAAATTATCTTTATCCAATTCATACAAACTGTCAGTATAGTAACTGATCTTTAATAAACTTTTATTTCCATTTACTTTCCAATAGCGGTACTTCATGTCATTCGCTTCGGAAACTTTCTTTTCATTACGGCAGTTAATCCATCCATAGGCTAAAGGAACAGAAATTAAATATATACTAACGGTTATCCAGTTCAAATGGCAAATTAATCTAAAAGTCTCCTTTTTTTTCTGAAATTACCTTACTTAAGTCATGAATACTATATTTTGATTCTTCGAACAGTTGTTTTATTTTTTGCAATCTTATCTCTCCTGAATCATGTCTTTCTAAAGCTAATCTGGGAGTTAGTAAAAATTTTTTAATTGTAAATAGTAAGCATTTTAGAAGTGGAATGTATTCATTATATAGAGGACAATTAATAAAAACATTTTTTGTAAAACTCATCTTTTTGACGATTTCCATTTTTCAATAGAACCATCTCTTTTATGAATAATCACATCATGTCCTGATTTTGATAAACTACCTGTTCGTTTTACTGACTCTTCCTTTGTATCATATACTCTGGATGCTTTACTAGCTCCTTCTCTTTTTAACAGCCCATCCGCTATCTCTTTATTAGTCAATTAAAAACTTTCTTAATAATCAAATTAGGTATCTCATTCAACAAATAATATTTATATGTGGAAACTTTTTACTCGATGCAAAGGATATGAATTTTTATGATAAGCTGAATGCTTTTAAAAGCAGGAATGAACTCAATGAAAGAGCAAAAACCAGTATCCTAATGTGAAGCGATATATTGATTTTGCATCCAAGTATGGAATCAAGAGATTACCGGTTGAGGCTGGAATACAGGCTGGGAGGAATGAGCAGGTCACTAGAATAGAGGTCACTTTGATTTTGTAACACCAACCTTACCCCTGATTTTATATAGATTGCTCAATAAACTCGCTTATTTTTTAAAATAAATGGAAATTGCTTTTGGATTAATTATGCTATCTAATTTATCTTTTTCCATGATTATTATTTATTGAAACACATTTTGTTTTGTGATCTATATAGGTCATTCCATAAACAATTCCTTTATCATTTTCCCGAATCACAACAGTTATTTGTTCTTTTTGAAGTGCCTCTTTGAAGGCCTGTAAACCTTTTGGCGGCTTTACCATTAACCAGTCAATGGATATTTTCAAACTCCTTTTATATTCCTGTTTTAGTAATTCATTTTCTTTGAATTTTTTCTTCTAAAAAAGAAAGCGTTGGTTTATTGTAAATTGAACTGGCTTTAATCGGAACACCGATCTTATTTCCTTTCTCATCCAGTGCCCTGTAAACAAGCCCTCTTTTTTTAAAAATTATTCCTTCTTCTTTCCCTCTATCCGCTGTAAGATTATATAATTTAAGTATGGCGTTCAATTCAGGAAGCGATGCATATTTATAATTAGGAATAACAGCATCAAGCACATTGGTAATACTTCTTTTTGTCAGGGATTTACCATAAGTCATCCTTTGAGTATATAAGGGTTTAACTTCTTCTGGTTGCAATTTTTTTTGATCTTCTGCTTTTACCAATTTGTAAATAATTTCTATTTCTTTTCTTGCAATTGCGGATTGATTTTTTCCGATGTTGTGCAGTGATATTCTCTTACCATTTTTCTCAATATTTGTGGTAACAATGTGGATATGCGGATGGCCTGCATCTAGGTGCTGATACACCAGGTAAGGCTGTTCTCTAAAGCCGATCTTATCCATGTAAACAGATGCGATTTCAATGAGCTTTTCCTTTTCAATTTTTTCCTGTAAGGCAAAGTTGAGAGAGATATGAACAGCATTAGTCGTTGCTCTTTTGTTCAGGGAAATAAGATCTTCAAAACGGTTTAATTTTTCATAAAAATTTAAGTGTGCTGATTCCTTTAAAAAGTTGTGGACGTAGATACATTCCGCCTTACCTTCTTTCATTTTTTGCTCGTTATAATTGAGCGCTCTTTGTATGCTGTTCGGCACTGTTATTTTTGCGACCATTGACCATGAATTTGATTCAATTTTTCTTTTATTTCTTCCACTTTTTTCATGAAGTTTTTTTTACTTTCTTCATTGATAATTGCCCATAATTTTATTTCCTGAAAATGGTCAAGTGTATGGAGTTTATGCACTACCTGGTTGAAGTTATTTCCGATTGCATTCAACTCATTTTTAAGCAGGATCATTTCAGATAAAAAATCATCAGCGGACTGATTGCGATAGAGAATATTTACCGGCTCTTTTAGAAGAACATCTCGGGCATATTCACTGAGACTGTTGGAAGTTGTGCGGCTATAGAGTTTATTGAGCTTATTTTGCTCCTCCTCATTGAGGCGGATATTAAGCCATCCGGACCTGATCTTTCTTTTCTCTTTCATCACAAATTCATTTTCACATCTGACAAAATAATTCTATATAACTCAATCTCAATACCCCGAAACGACTCCGGAGTGAAAGGGCAAGATTGTCAAACGTGTAACGTTTGTACATCTTGCCGGTTGCAGATTACAGCAACCTGAGAAACTTTATAAAAGTAGAATATATGAAAGCTTTAAAAAATACCTGTTCAAATTCTGAAGGGGTGAATATGTCTTTTGCAAAATAGATTTGCCTTGTAAATAAATTTTTAAAACTATAAAATGTAGCGCATGAGTGATGTGGCAACAAATGTAGGAAAAGAGAAATCAAATATTTCGGGACTGTTTTAAGCAACCTGGGAATGAACAGAAATTGTAGAATTATATTGCTAATAGACCGACAAAATATTCTCTTTTTAAGCCTGTTTATTTAAGCCTGTTTACCATCATATAAAAAAAGTTTTGATGATGAAATAAAGAGTGCACAATCATAGGAATATCTGGTAAAAATTTAAGGAAATTATTGTTGACATCCTTATAAAAAGCAGAGATTGGAAAGTTCTAATTTAGGATGTATTTAAAACTCATTTTAGTCTTATTTATGTACTTTTTGATGTATTTTTTTTGTGTAATCGGCAATTATTTTCTTCATATTCAAAGTGAAAATATTCATGTAAAATTGTAATTTAATTGACCAGGGAATGCTCAACATTGAAAGAAAATTTAGGTTCTGGATTGTTTGCAATTAGTATAAAATTTCTTTAAAAAAAATGATAGTATTTAAAGTGAAAAATGATAGTAATAATTCCTAAAAGAATCTTGTAAAATACTGTTTTTTTATTTCACTCTGAAAGTTGCTATTGATTTCCATTTCTTTCATTTAATTGTTGGATATTTCAATCAATGTTTTTCTCTATAAATGCCAAAATAACAAAGTTAATCAAGGGATAATGTGCCTGTGCCTGCACATGGCAAGATTTACAAACGTGACCACGTTTGAAATGTTGCCCTTCGTTCCGAAGTCGTACGGGGAGTTGGTAGAGAAAGAAAAATTGATTGCAAAATTTTTAATGCGATAGAAACTTAGCAAAATACGAATGCCTATAGTGAATTGTTGCAAGAAAAAAATAACCAGCAAAAAATTACTGAAAGAAACCGTAGTAACTTATCAGGAAAGTGTAAATACAAAAACCAATTAAAGTAAAATACAAAACTAAATGTCTTATGAATTGTAAAAAATATATTGCTGTTGAAAAAAGAACTAAAGGCAGTCAATGATAACATGAACTTATCAGTAAAAATTGGATACTTTTTAAAAGACGAGAAAAATGGCTCGCCCATAAGCAACGATTTAATAAAATATTACTTTACTTCTTTTTTTTTCACCGGCAAATAATCATAGAGCTTAAAGGCTTTTTCTCTCCTGGTTATTTTTATGTAATTGAATAAAGTTTTCAGTGAGCAGGGGACTGCATTTGGTCATGATTATTCTTAAGCCAATTCCTCTTAAAATATATTGGTTTCAAAAGATCTTCTGAGACATCTCATGATATAATAGGTTGTTCACAGGTTCAAAAAATAAAATCAATTAGATGGACTCATTTATTCATGAAACTTTATCATCCCTTACGCGCTCAAAAACGGATTTAATCTTCTAAAACCAGCTTTCTAAATTTTTAAATAAATATTACCGAATACTGGCTGCAGTGTGAAAAATTACTTTGTTGAATGTTCATTTTTGTAACAATAAAATTTAAACTATAGCATAAATCTCTTTGAAGGGGCTTTGCTGTCATTAAAGTAAAGTGTGAAATGGAAAAGATCAGTGAGACCGTGGAGATGAAAGACGAGTTAATATTAAAAACTAACTTTGAGATTGAACAGGAAAAAGAGAAGAAATTCGTACATTTAATTGTTGAAATTATAGTGTCAATTACATTAAAAGAATACTATGAAAAGGGCAATTAGATATCTTCGTTTTAGCCAATTAGGGCAAAGCAACGGATCAATAGAAAGACAGGAGCTATATACAGATCAATGGATAAAGTTCAACGGGCTTGAACTTGTTGATACTTTCATTGACCGTGGTAAAAGTGCCCGGACTTTCGATAGGCCTGATTTTATAAAGCTCCAGGAGTTTATGGCCCGTCATTATAAATCCGTTGATTATTTGCTCGTCGATCAGCTTGACAGATTCAGCCGCGATGCAGGGGAAGCAATTAGCATGGTAAAGAAGCTTCAAAAAAAGTATAATATACAGGTTGTAAGTGTGACTGAAGGAATAACGTTTGATTATGAAACGCCCGGTAGCTTTTTCAGGGCAGGATTGCAACTCTTACTTGCCGAAGAAGATAACATCAATAGAAGCATTAAAGTCAAGGGCGGCATATATACCGCAAAGGCGAAGGAAGGCAGATTCATATTTAAACATCCTCCATTCGGATATAGGAAGCAAGGAGATCGAAAAGATCGCCGACTTGTTGTTGACGAAAAGCAAGCGAAGATTGTTAGATTTATTTTTGATGCTTATCTGCAAGATGTACCACTTTACAAGATCAAAGAGAAAGCATACGAATTAGGATTTAACAGGAAAGGCAACATGGCCATTGAAAGGGTTTTATCTAATCCTGTTCATGCAGGGTTGTTACATGTTGAAGCATATAAAGAATATCCTGGTGGCTTATTCCCTGCTATACACGAACCGATAATAGATATGACTACCTGGCAAATGGTTCAGAGCAAAATGAAAAAGCCACAAAAGGTAAGGACTGTTCTTGACGATCAAATACCTTTAAGAGGTGTTTTAAAATGCCATTGTAGTAATCCGCTATCAGGTGCACCTTCACGTAGTAAGTCGGGTAAATATTTTTATTATTACAAATGCAGGTTCTCAAAGCACAATAATATCAGTGCTATTAAAGCACATGATCAATTTCTGGGCGCATGTGAACTAATGAGCCTTACGGAAAACAAAGTAAAGGAGATCAGGAACGGTTGCAGGTCTGCTATCAACATGGAGATGGAAGGCAACAAGAAAAAAATTAAAGAGAAAACCCAGCAACTGGAAGACGTTGAGGAAAGGTTGCATTCCGTAGAAGAGAAATGGATTAAGAATGAAATTAACCGTGATACCTATGATCGGTGGTATTCTACCTACAATCAAAGTGTAATCAACCTTAAAGGAGCTGTTGAACGCTTAAGCAAAGATGAGGGGAAGGCATTTGACATACTGAATAAACATCTTGATTTGCTAACCGATATGCGGTATGTATATACGCAGGCTGATACCATGCAGAAGAGGGAATTTGTAAGCATGGTGTTCGACAACAATTTATACTATCAGGATGGCATCTATCGAACACCTACAATGATGGGTATACTTGCACATAATTCGCTGGCAATGAAAGAAAAAGGTTATCTGATTTATGAAAATAAAAGGGATAATCTTCCGATGATCCCTTCCAGCGGAGAGAGAGGGATTCGAACCCCCGGAGGTGTAACCCTCAACGGTTTTCAAGACCGCCGCATTAGACCGCTCTGCCATCTCTCCGGCGCAAAAATAAGGTTTGGATTTTAATAAAAAACAATTTTTCATATTTTATAATTCACTCGCCTCCTGCATATCTTTATCAGAATGGTATTGATTTTTATTTACTTTACATCCTAAATAAATTTTATGCGAAACAAAATCCGGTTCACGTTTATTCTTAATATCCTTTTTCTATGTTTTAGCTTTTCAGGCTATTCTCAAAGCACTTCTTTTAAGGTAGTAAAAACTTTTTCAATTCCCAGCCCCGGCGGATGGGACTATATCGCTTTCAATGATAATAAAGTGTATGTGTCTCATGGTACCCAGGTAAATATTTTGAATGCCGGTTCAGGTGATTCTGTTGGCATAATCCCCGGCACCACTGGTGTTCACGGTATTGCGTTTTATAATGAGCTGCATAAAGGATATACAAGCAATGGCAGGCTCAATAATGTTTTTGCGTTCGATCTTTCTACCAATAAAGTTTTGAAAACAATCGCTACAGGCGAAAATCCTGATGCTATTTTTTATGAAGATTTTTCTAAAAAGATCATAACCTGCAATGGGCGCTCGAAATCACTTTCGGTAATTGACCCTGTTACAGATGCTGTCGTTGCTACGATTGAACTCGGTGGCAAACCTGAAGAAGCGGTGAGCGATGGCAAAGGAAAGTTGTTTGTAAATCTTGAAGATAAAAATCAGATCGCTGAAGTGGATATGAAAAATTTTTCTGTGATCAATCATTGGTCAATTACTCCGGGAGAATCAGCAAGCGGCCTGAAGATCGACAGAAAAACAAACCGCCTTTTTGCAGGTTGCGAAAATAAAATGATGGTGGTGGTAAATGCTGAAAACGGAAAAGTAATTACTAATCTTCCCATTGGCGAAGGCTGTGATGGCTTGGTTTTCAGTCCGAAAGAGAAACTGATTTTTACGTCTAACGGTGAAGGAACTATTACCGTTATTAAAGAAAGAAATGAAAATAAATATGAAGTGGTTCAAACAATTCCCACAAAAAAAAGTGCGCGCACAATTACCATAGATGAGCATACAAACACTTTATATCTTCCCTGCGCAGATATAGAGCCGGCAGCGCCAGGCGCTGTCGCCAATGAAAGAAGAAAAATGGTTCCGGGTTCATTTAAAGTGCTGGCGGTGAAAGAGTAAAACCCTACATTTTCAATTATTTTTTGAGCAAATCTTTATTTATTTCTGAGCCTGCACAGAGCCACTTCCCGAAGTATGTGTTTCAGGTGATTGTGGATTTCCAAGATAAAATATATCACCGCTGCCGCTCGTGCTTGCTGTAAGGTGAACGCTCGCAAATACATGTGCATTGCCACTTCCGGAAATAGAAACAGTAGCATTTTCACTTTGCAGCCCTCCGCAGTTTACGTCGCCGCTACCACTCACTTCGCAATTAAAATCTTTGGTTTTTCCGGCAAGCTTTATATTTCCAGATCCTGAGCCGGTCACCTTTATAGAAGGTGCGTCAACCTGCGCTTCCACATCGCCGGAACCTGATAAATCAAAATCAATCTTTGAACTGTTTTTTATAGTTCCATTTCCTTTTATATCTCCGGAACCTGAAGTAATTATTTTATCAAGTGATGGCGCGCTTACATAAACTTTCGCATGATTATTATCCAGGTTGTAATTTTCTTTGTAATGAATATTTAAAATACCATCTTCAACATCGGTAACAATGTATGGAATCAGGTTGGCATCATCTTCGACCGAAAGTGAATAATCTTCACTGCTTTTAATTTCAACATCTATTGAGCCAGACATGTGAATACCATGTATTTTGGAAATATTGCGCTTTTCAGTTTGCACATTTCCATTGCCGGAAATTTCATTGCAGGAAATAAAAATTAAAGAAGCTGATAAAAGCGTGATAAAATTTTTCATTGTATTTTTTTTAGATTGAATGTATTTTTTTATGATAAAAAGAAATGCAATTTACAAACTTCAATAAACTTTTTACCTTCGCAGCACATGGCTCAAAAAATTCTGATTCTCGATTTCGGATCGCAGTATACACAACTCATAGCCCGCGCCGTTCGCGAAGCGAATGTTTATTCCGAAATAATTCCTTATAATAAAGAAATAGAATTTGTCCCCGGCTTAAAGGGCGTTATTCTTTCCGGCTCACCGTTTTCTGTAAATGAACCAGATGCCCCATCAGTTGATATAAAAAAAATCGCCGAAAAAGTTCCTCTTCTTGGCATTTGTTATGGGGCTCAACTGATCGCAAAATTATCAGGAGGAAATGTAGAAAAAAGCGATAAGCGCGAATATGGAAGATCCAAACTCCAGATTATTCAATCCGATGAATTATTAAAAGATGTAAAAAATGATTCTGATGTGTGGATGAGCCATAGCGATACGATCGTCAAGCTTCCGGAAAATTTTACGATCTCTGCATCTACGCATAACATTCCTGTTGCGGCATTCTGCAACGAAAGTGAGCAAAATAAAATTTTCGGATTACAATTCCATCCAGAAGTATATCATTCTGCCGAAGGCAAAAAAATTATTAAAAACTTTTTGATCAATATCTGTAAATGCAGCCAGGACTGGACTCCGGCTCATTTTATCAACGACACCGTTTCTTCTATCAAAGAAATCATCGGCGATAAAAAAGTGATCATGGCATTGAGCGGCGGCGTAGATTCTACGGTTGCGGCAACTTTAATTCATCGCGCGATTGGTAAAAATCTTTTTGGAATTTTTGTTGACAATGGCGTACTTAGAAAAAATGAATTTGAACAGGTTATTGAATCCTGCAAAAGCATTGGGCTAAACATAAAAGGCGTTGATGCGAAAGAACATTTTTATACAAAGCTTGCAGGACATCCCGATCCGGAAACTAAAAGAAAGATCATTGGAAAAGGTTTTATAGAAATCTTTGACCAGGAAGCTCATAAAATTAAAGACATTCAATTTCTTGGACAGGGAACTATTTATCCTGATGTGATAGAATCGGTTTCTGTTCATGGGCCATCGGTTACTATTAAATCGCATCATAATGTGGGCGGCCTTCCCGATTTTATGAAACTCAAGCTGGTAGAACCTTTGCGCTCTTTGTTCAAAGACGAAGTGAGAAAAGTGGGCGCAGAGCTTGGCCTCCCTCCTGCCCTTTTGAGCCGTCATCCATTTCCCGGTCCCGGACTGGCAATCAGAATCCTTGGAGAAGTTACCGAAGAAAAGGTACAATTGTTGCAGAATGCAGATGCGATATATACAGAGGCATTGAAGAAATTTGATTTGTATGCAACGGTTTGGCAGGCGGGTGCCATCTTGTTGCCTGTAAAAAGTGTTGGCGTGATGGGTGATGAAAGAACTTATGAATTTACAATCGCCCTTCGGGCAGTGACTTCTGTAGATGGAATGACGGCAGATTGGGCGCATTTGCCGTACGATTTTTTAGCTTACGTTTCTAATGAAATCATTAATAATGTAAAGGGAATCAACCGTGTGGTATATGACATAAGCAGCAAGCCGCCTGCTACAATTGAGTGGGAATGAAGCCCTGACGCAAAGGGGAATGAAGGAACACCTCAATTTTTTTTTGTCGTGAATTATTTCGTGATTGAATTATCAAATTATTCATAACTGCTGACAGTTCATACCTTATATGAAGAAAAATATTTTATTCCTTTTTACTTTTTTTGTTTTATTTGGTTTACCAAATTCTTACGCGCAAAATAATATAGTCCATTCAGAAAAAGTTTACCGTGTCGCTATTTTTGCACCAATGTATCTTGATTCAATTTTCGAAAATGGGCAGCTAATATCGCAACGGACTTTACCAAAATCATCTATGCCTGCGGTTGAATTTGTTCAGGGCGCGCAAATAGCTTTTGATACTTTACAACTCAATGGCAAACGAATTGAAGCTTTTATTTATGATTCAAAATCATTTACAAAATCTATATTTTGGCTTATCAGGAATAAACAATTAGACAGCATTGATTTAATTATCGGTTCGGTGAAAGAACCCGACTACAGTGAATTAGCGCAGTTTGCGGTGCAGAGAAGCATTCCATTTATTTCAGCAACTTACCCAAATGACGCGGGCATCAAAGAAAATCCTTTTACCGTTATTGTAAATTCAACCTTGAAAGCGCACTGTGAAGGAATTTTCAGTTATATCATGCAAAAACACGGAACAGATAATATTTATCTGATAAAGAAAAAAGGTGATAACCGGATTGATGATTATTTCAAATCAATAAATACAGCAGACGGGAAACAGCTTTTGAAAATTAAAACCATCATCCTTGATAGTTCTATTTCTTCTTACGGTTTGAGGAATTTGATAGATACAACAAAACCCATCGTGATCATCGGCGCAAGCCTTGATGAGACTTTCGCAAAAAAACTGGCGGATGCCTGCTATCCGATCCAGAAAAAAAATCCATTGGTTTTAGTAGGCATGCCTAACTGGGATGGATTTAAAAGCCTGGTTAAAAAAAGTGCGTTTAAAGATTTCCCAATCCGGTATACGACGCCGCATTATGACACAAAGGATAATCCATTTTCCACTTTCTTTTCCCAAAGATATTTTCAGCTTTATCGCGCTAAACAGCCATCTGATATGGCTTTTAAAGGATTTGAGCTAACGTATTACTTTACCAGGATGCTTCTGGATTATGGCAACAATTTTATGCAACACCTCAATGAAAATAATTTAGTGGTGTTTCATGATTTTAATTTCAAACCTGTATTCAGTAATAAAAATAATAAGGTTCCGGATTATTATGAAAACAAACATTTGTTTATTATGGAAATATTGAATGGAGAAATAGAGAGAGAGTGGTAAAAAAGAGTAATCTGAGGATCGACATCTACATTTAATAAAATTTTGAAAAACTATATTTTCGTTTATCTCTTTACATTAAAAATGAAACTGTAGCTTCCTGCAAAACCATTCGAAGAAATCCCCTGGACAACTACCAAATATTTTCCCGGAACATCGCCGGTATAAAAGGAAAAGTTTCCTTTGCCGTTTGAGTCTGTATTCAATTCGGGATTCCACAATAACACGTCGCGAAAATCTGGCAGGTGGCTCTGCTGCCCGGTTTCAGTATTATATTCAGGAGAATAAAAAATTCTTTTCTGCTGCAAGCCTTCATAATCCAATACTAAATCATGTGTGTCAAGCTTAAAATCTTCGAGGTTTCCTTTATAAGTTGTGTAGCTTAAAATTCCATCAGCAGTAACAGTTCCATAATGATACTTCTCCGCTACCACTTCCAGCTTTTGCACTTTGAGCGGGTCATAAGCAATGATTTTATTGATATCAAAAATGGGCACACCATCTAATAAAACCAGCGGATCATTTTCAAACATTGGCTCTGCGGGCTGCATATCCCGCAGTTCGAAACCAGGGATATTGACCGTCATAAAACGAAAATTTTTACCATTTCTTCTTACATTTACTTCCGCTACATATTCGCGCATAACTTCTTCCATCGTGGTAAAGCGCGTGTAATCGCCAAGCAAATAAGTTTTATAAGACTGAAAATAAAATGGCACAGAATCCACTAGAGCTTTTGAAATTTCCTGCAACTGGTTTTCATGATAGGCATTCTGAACCTCCATGTGAATATTGGCCGAGATTAAATCTTCATGCAATTTTTCTCCGCTATAAAATGCAGGCAACGGTTCGTTTGAAAATTTTTCTGAAAAAGGGCTAAAAATTTCAAGATGAAAATTACTATCTGGTTGATTGGTTTGCAATACAATCTGGTTGGCCCCAAAAAAATCTTTCATATCAAAATGAACCAATCCGTTACTATCACTCATGCACACACGCAATTGAACACGGCGGCCCGGAACAGACAGATAGGCCTGTACCCCCTCAATTGGTTCTTTTGTAATTTCATTAGTAATTTTCGCTGTAATGATGTGGCCCGCATATTCAGGAGCATACATTAAGTAGGACATTTTATTTTGTGGATCATCCCAATCAAATTTTCTCCAGCCCTGGGTCAGCAACAAATTATCAAGCGCTTCATTGGTTTCTGTATTCTCATTTTTAAAATAATAATCAGGCTCTTCGATATTTCCACGCAGATCAGATGAAAGCCACAAGTAGTTAAATATGTTTTCCTGATCAGCCGGGTTCAGATTATCCAGGCGATAAACAGAAGCCGATAAATTTCCAGGCAAAGGATTGCTGGATTGATCAGCAGCAGAAAAATTCACAACCACTTTACTCCGCAACGCAAAATTCTCTTTATCTACTTTTGCGGTTATAAGCATTTTATTTTGTGGCCGCTTGAAATAAAGCCTTTCACAAACAGGTTTTTTATTTTCATCAAAAACAGTTATTTCGGAGATACCACTTCTCAGTTGGTCTTTGTTTTCTATCAGAACGGCTTCGTTATTTTTACTGCTTAAGAGCTCTGCCTTGTTAGGCTGGTGGTTGTTTTGAATGATTAAAAATAACTGTCCTGTGTGAATTTGCGCGCCTCTGGATTGTATTGAAATTTTCAATTCATTCAATCCTGTATCGCTGATATGCATCACATATCCATTCTCATAAGCTTTGGGTAAATTTTTTCTAAGTGTAACTTCATTTTTGAAATTAATAACGGCGGTATACTCTTTTCCTGTTTCTGGTTTTAAATAAAAATGCCCCATACCGAATTGAAGCGTTTTAAAATGTGCGACTGTATCTGCAAATTGATCCACAATTATTCCTTCGCATTCGGTTCCTTTATTTTTATTGTCATTCACTTTAAATGCAACCAGGCTTTCAAGTCCATTTACAAGGTTTCCACCTTCAGGAAAAAACGATGCTGAATAATTTATTGATTCATGAACTGACGGTGAATCAAGCATACTTGTGGTGTTGATGATGCAAATATTCTTTTCAAAAAAATGATCTGATGAAAAATTTTTCATCCAGCTGGTGTATGCTCTTAAAATATAATTTCCGGATTCGACAGAAAAAGGCAGATAAAAAGATCCGTCGCCAAAACCTTTATCCATAGCAATTTTGCCCTGCAAAACGGGTTGATGCAATTTATTAAGCACTTCTACATAAACTACTTTACTCAATGATAAAGGTTGATTGTTTGCAGCATTAGTCAGGTATGCTTTGAACCAAAGTACATCACCGCACAAATAAGAAGAGCGGTCCGTATGCACAAATATTTTTTCTTCTAAATGACGCTGGTATTGAATTGCATTGTTATTTTGCGATTCGCTTGATTGAACAGTTTGCCCAAAAATTTTCCCATTCACAAATGAGAATACAAAAAATAACATTAATATTAAACCCTGAAATTTATATGACATCAATGAATGCATTTCAAATTGTTTATGGCCAGAAGGAAGGTTTTTTATTGGTACCACTTATGGTACAGTCAACACATTCTATTTGAGATGATGAATAGCTGATTCCACCCGTTGCAGGATCAAAAACTGAATTGATGGGAGCATATCCACCTTCGTAATAAAATTTTAAACTATCCGGAATATTCGGCACCAGCTTTAGATCACATTGAGGAAAGATGTTCCAGTCAGTCGGCAAAGAACTATTTTTTATATATGTTCTTTGAGTTACAGAATTTCCTGCGCCGATATAACCAACAACAGTTTCGGCGGCATCCTTAGCCGAATGAATATTGCCCTGGGTTTGATTTGGTTGTGGATCAAAGATAGAACCAACCTGTTCCGTATTTTTTTTCATTGCCTCCCAATAATTGTAACCCTCAATATCCAACGCATATTGCTTAACGAAAATGCTGTATAAAACACTTAATTTTTGATCGTGCTGCGGAATAAAAACAAGCGGCCCTTCATTGATTATGTCACTGGTTAATTTTGCAGAAGAACCTAATAATATTGTAGTGAAGTCCGCAAATTTCCAACAAGCATGCACCTGTTCCGTTCTTGGAATTACAGTGTTGTTAGCATCGTCGTATTTTAATTGTGAATAATAGTACGTATGAAATTCCCACGTTTCATTGTATTCCCATCGATAATATTTTGTTGCGTTATTCGGGTCATGTGTATTCACAAAAACCTGCACACCATTGTCTTTCATTTTCCAGCCTATTGTGTCAATTGCAGGAGATTGTCTGAATGCAACAAAATCTGATAAATATTCTTTCCCATCTGAAGTAAAAATATGCAGCCGGTATTGAAATGCGGGATTTAAATTAAGTGCATAATTAATTACATATAAACCATTGCCTGATTCAGCTAAAGGATATTGATTCTGGTGATCATCCTCCACATTTACTCGTGCATTTAACTCATACTTATCAGCGGCTGTATCGCCCGCCGTAAGTTTCCTGGCGCGGCTTAATTTGACAGTTATGGGCGCTGCGCCATCAATGTAGCCTTCCACTACCAATGAATTAACGTTAGTGGATTTTAGCGGCGGATCATAAGGAGTCCTGCAGTTGGAAAGCAGCAAAGCAGCTAACCAGCAAATCATTATTTTCCAGGAATATTTTTTCATCATTTTAAAAAATTAAAAACGGATATTATAAGTTATAAAAGGAATGGCGCTTCCGAAGATGGATAATTTATATCCGTGAATACCGCCGTTTTGTGAAATAAAATAAACTGAATATGCATTTTTTTTCCCCGTCCAGTTATATACGCCGAATGTCCATGAGTTATGCGTTACTTGTTTCACCTTATGATTGCCATCTATGTTCATCGAAAAATCGGTGCGGAAATAATCAGGAATGCGGTATCCGTTCCTATCAGAATACAATAACCTTGCAGAACCCGCATAATCATAAACACCCACAGGCAAAGTGATCGGCCGGCCGGTACTGTAAGATACATTCAATGAAACGCTGTAGCGGTGCGTGATCCGGTAGTTACCAATCATTGTGGCATTGTGTGGCTGATCAAAATTAGTTGGATAATAATTTCCTCCATTGATCAGTTCACCTGCGAGAGGATCGTTTTCGCGAATTAGCGATCTCGAAAAAGTATAGCTAGCCCATCCGTTTAATTTTCCTGTTGATTTTTTTACCAAAAATTCTATCCCATAAGATTTTCCTTTTGTTGTAAAAACATCCGTTTCAATATGATGATTCATAATAAGAACGGCGCCGCTTTTATAATCGAGATAATTTTTGATCCATTTGTAATAAAGCTCAACAGATGTTTCAATTGTATTGGATTTTAAATTTTTATAAAAACCAAATGAAACCTGGCTGCCTTGCTGCGGTTTAATGTTAGGATCGCTTAATTTCCAGATATCTGTTGGCGAAATGGCCGTGGTATTTGAAAGCATGTGAATGTATTGGCTCAAAGTGTTGTACGATGCTTTGAGAGAAGTGTTATCAGAAAGCGAATATCTCGCAGACGCCCGGTATTCAGGCCCTCGGTAAGTTTTTATAATTTTTCCTGCGGGATAAAAATCAGTGCCAGTTATATTGCTTTCCTGGCGGGGTAATCCGGGAGCATAAGTATTAATATGCTTTGGCCCCAGATAATTATACAATGAATATCTTATTCCGGCCTCAACAGAAAATTTAGGAGAAATATTATATTGATCGGAAAAATATACGGCACTTTCAAGCGCATGCTCAGCCTCAATAGTGTCTGCAATAACGAGTGATTCTTTACCGAAAGGAACAAAAGATCCTGAATGAATATTATATAAAAGACTGCTTGCTCCAAAAGCAAGCTTGTGTTTGTTATTTAAAAAATAACTGAAGTCTGCGCTGGCTTTATATTGATTGATAACATAAGAAAGAGCATAAGCATTCACCGGATTATCATAACCTGCAACTTTGTAATCATAATGATCTATCCCTGCCGTGAGCACGCCATAGAAGCGATTATTAAAAGTATGCTTCCATTTTATGTTGGCATTTTTATTATGATACTGATAGCTGGTGTCGCTGTTTAAATTAAACTTATCGCCGCTGATATATCCATTGAGATAAATATTATTCTTATTATCTACTTTATGGCTTATATGGATAGTGGCATCCTGGAAAGAAGCGCTACTTTTATTATATTCTTTCGGTAAAATTTTAAAAAGCCAATCAGAGTAAGTGGTCCTGACTCCGGCAACAAAAGTCGTTTTATCTTTTATGATTGGCCCTTCAAGAGTAACCTTGCTGGTGAGCGGTCCGATGCCTGCGGAGCCGGTAATTTTTTTATCATTTCCATCGAGCGAAGTGATGTCTAAAACAGAAGAAATGCGGCCGCCGAAATTTGCAGGAATGCTGCTTTTGTATAAAGTAACATCCTTGATCACATCAGGATCAAAGGCCGAAAAGAAACCGAAAAGATGAGAGGGATTATAAATATTAGCTCCATTAAATAAAATCAAATTCTGATCAGTAGCGCCGCCTCTTACATTCAAGCCGGTGCTTGCCTCGCCAACAGATTTTACTCCAGGCAAACTAAGCACAGCCCGCAATACATCCACTTCGCCGAAAGCAGTGGGTATCTGTTTCATCGCTACAATGTCAAGCCTGTTGGTGCCCATTATAGTGCTGCGCACGTTTCTTTCTTTGCCCACTTCTACTTTCACCTCTTTTAATTTCAATATTTTTTCATCCATGTCTATATTAAACTTTCCGTCAGAATAGAGCATCAGTTGGCGTTTGGTGTCAAACATTCCCTGCGCGATCACATTAAGCGTATGCCTGCCGGCAGATAAAGTGATAGAATAATAACCAAACTGGTCGCTCGCAACCTGGACGTGTGGTTTCTCGACATAAATCATTGCCCCTGTGAGCGATTCACCGGTTTGCGCGTCGCGGATATATCCCGCGAGGTTTACATTTCCTTTAGGAGCTTCATTCGTTTTTAATCCGATTTCAAATAATTTATTTTCTATAGAAATTTCGGTGGTAACTATTTTTGCTGCACGCACAAATTCAGGATTGGCTTTCTTGTTTGAATTGATTCCGGGAAGATCTTTTTTCCCATTAAAAAAACCAGTGCCAGGCTCTGTGGGTAACACGAATCCTTTTGTAATAAAAACATTATTTTCTTTATCAATAGAAAAATGCAGATCAGTATTTTTAAAAACTTCATCCAATATCGCCGGTAAATGAACTTTTGAAACTGAAAGAGTGATGTCCATGCTGTCCACCTGAGTAATGTCAAAATAAAAATGAAAGGGAGTTTGCGCTTCTATTTTTTTTGCAAGCTGCTCAAAGGAAACGTTTCTGAAATCGCCGGAAATCAAATCGCTTTTTGTTTCCTGCGCAAATGATATTGTCGCAGAAAACAGTACTATTAAAAATAAAAATATTTTTATCGCATGCTTCATATTATTTCATTGATTGATCATAAATTGCGGAAGCTGCCATCAGTGCTTCTTCAAAATTATTCCGGCTGAATTTTATTTTTTGTTTCCGCATTCCGGTTTTTATTTCATGCCTCTTATCGCTAAACAAGCTAAAAACTTCTTTTTTGTTATTTACCCAATAAAATTTAGTATTCTTAAAAACATAAAAGCGGTCCTTATTTTCAAACACTCTCAAAATCTGGTTGTCAGGAATGGTCTCTTTAATACCTTTTTTTCTTGCGGCAATCACCTGGATGCGCCCATTTAATAAGCGATCATAAAATCCAGTGCTATTCAGGTTCAGCGCAGAATTTTTTTCCATTCTTATAAAAGTATGTTCCAAAAAATAAAAGCTATCAATGGCTTCATTTTGTAAAAAAATAGCAGAGCGATTGTCAAAGTTTAATATTACTACCTGATTTCTTACAACATCGTATTGCATCGGAATTGCCTGATAAATATGGCCCTGATAGCTTATCCAGCCATTTGTAAACTGGTCTGATCCAAAAAAAGCATTTCCTTCTTTTTTGAAAGTGTAGGGTATATATTCGCGGCCATTGTAAATAGCAGCTTCTGCACCTGAAAATTGATTATATAATTGGATGCTTTGTTGAACAAAATAATTGGAAGATGTATCATTATTTACCTGGGAAAAAGATGAATAGCAGAAAAAAAGAAACGTGGAAAAGAAAATTAATTTCATAAGATTTTAGTTTCACAAAGTACCCCGATAATAAATGAAATTTCTTTTGGCAGCCGAAGATAATATTTGTTTATTTTAGATTGACAAACTTTTTGATTGAATCGTGGCATTACTGATAAATATTCTATGAATCGTGAATGTATGTCCATATAAAATTGTCATTAAAATTTCAAATTTCTACTTTTTGGTTTGTATGGTTTTAATCCCGATTTTTTTTAAGATAGGCATCATCTTAAATTTTCTCAGATTGATGAGAAACCGACCGAAGCAAGGCGGTGGACGGCCGATCACAATAAGCATAATCAATGACAAATTGAAATACAATCATTCAGCCCACGTTACAAAAAAGATTGCATTGTATCTTCGCGCTCAAATTATTTTTAAATGAAACAGCATCCCGATACGCAGGCAGTGCGTATTCAAACGCCACGCACCGATGAAATGGAACACAGTACTCCATTGTTTCTTACTTCAAGTTTTTGTTTTGATAATGCTGAAGAGATGAGTGCAACATTTGCAGGCGAATTAGAAAATAATATTTACACCCGTTTCAGCAATCCCAATGTTCAGGAATTTATTGATAAAATGTGCGCTCTTGAAGGCACAGAAGCAGGCTTTGCCACAG
>JALYVO010000046.1 GCA_030853195.1 Bacteroidota bacterium
TTTGATAGCATAAATCTGCAGAATTTTGAATACAAAGTTCACTTTTTCTGCATTTTTTATCAACCATTTTTATCCCCAAACTCTTACCAGTTGTGAATTACAGAAGTTCTTAAGGGACGACTATTTAATGGTTTTTTGGGTTAAATTTAATTCTATTTATGGAGAATGTAAGGTTGTATTAGACTTATCATCAATTGGACCGTAACTGTATCTTTTCGTCTGTTTATTTTTTCCTGGCTAATATCGAAGCATCGCTGTTTGATCCCACAATTTCTTTTTGCAAATCAGAATTTTTATCCAAAGATATTACAGCAACATAAGGCTTGGTTTCATCGGCTACGCTTAGCTCCAACTGTATTCTCCTTGTCTCGTTGGCCGACAGATTGATCTGCTTAATGGTAATGCTGGAATTTGAATTAAAAGTTCTTATGTTGATTTCATGCTTACCGGTCCCTGTTATACTAATGATCACGGATACTTTTCCATTAGCTGACTGAACGGCCTGCGTATTTATTTTTATATTTTTAGTTGATTGCTGTTTATATTGATCCTGTGAAGAATAAACAGATGCTGCTCCCAAAAAACGGCTTACCGGTTCCGTAAACATTTCCTTGAACGTAGGCACTGTTTGTAGCTGGCCAAAACGGCATATCAACCGCTCTGGAATCCATACCAACGTGTAATACGCCAACGGTGCCTTTGCGTACAGTAAGCAAATAGCGGCGGGAAATCATATCCGACTCCATACATCAGGCTTTGCCCTGAATGGGTTAGCGGCAAGAACCCATTCCAGTTGCTTTCCAACCAGCTTCATCCCATCTGAGTCATTCCGCAACCTTGAAGCCTCAGCGAGTGCCCACGTACTTGGATCTTCTGCCAAAGGTGGCAGTACAGGTAGCTTAATTCCTAAACTTTGCAGAATTTGGTGATAATTCACATTAGTAAGCGAATCCGTTTTAGCTTTTTCAAGCGCTATCCATGTAACTTGCGCAAAAGCTCCTTCAGCCATTAGTGCAATTAAAATAATCGGTAGTGTTTTAAAGTAATTAGGCATAACTCTCTACGTTATCTGTATTAAATTAATGTTCAGATTGCCCGGGAATTTCAGGAATGCCGGGATCATCTAATATTTGTACAGCAGTGCCGTCGCCAACATTTTGCCAATCATGCAATACCCAAACTACCTTCTTGTTTTTGGTTACTTCAATAAGTTGAGGCCCTTTACCGGATTGTCCACGAGAGGTGAAGATTGTATTGCCGTTGGCCAGCCTGGTACAGCTTTGAGGCGCTGACGTAAACTGATATTCAGGCGGCAAATCGGTTTTGCAATTGAATTCCCAAACTGTTTCACCTTTGGTATTAACTTCGCGTGTAAGCCAGTCCTTTTCGTCGGTGATCAGTGTGTTGCCATTCTTAAGCCTTATTGCAGCCCATGGCGAACTGATGTTATAGCTCCAAATCTCTTTAAAATTTTTATCGTATTCTACCACACGGTTCATGGTTAAAAAGGAAACCAGATAAGTTCCCTGGGCGGTAACACGTGCCCGCCTGAATTGACCGTGTATGCCGTTGGGGTCACCGGGCTCTTTAAATGGCAGTTCGTGTTCTTCTTCTACTTTGCCGGTTTTAATATTAACAACAAATAATTTTGGCGGCAGGCCATTTACTACATACATAACTTTGTCTAAACCGATAGGCTGACAAGTATGAACCTCGGTATGATCCATACCTTTGGGGAGATTGAAATCCTTGCGCCAGATTACTTTCTTGTCAGGTGTTATTTCAGCAATATATTTCATGCGGCTAAAGAGAATATTGCCATTCGAAAGCATCCACACGTCATCAAATTCCGGGCCCTTGCCTGTCTGATAGGTCCAGATCACTTTGCCGTCCTTTACCAGAAACATCCTGTTGCAGTTTTCGCCGACATAGAGCATTGGGTGCTGCGCCAGGCCGTTTCCGGGCAGGTTTCCCGGTGTTGCTTCCGTAGAAGGGATTAGCGGGGCAAACTCTTCCTCGGGGGCCATGTCCGGAACATCCGGGGCTGTAAAAAGATGAAGAACATTCATACACGGCGTTACCTTAGCTGCATTTTTGGTTTTCGTTTTCTTTTGGGCAAAAAGAAAACCGGAAGAAACCATTAATAAAACAACAAGAGTACTGCTTTTGATGATCTTCATAATTATTTAATTAGGTTACTTAATAGTAACATTGGTAAAAATTTATAACTGCTTTTTATCAACTTCAGCCAGTTTAGTATCCGGCAACTGCTCGCTATTAAACAGGATAAAGTTCTTTACCTGCTTAAGTATGAATATCGGTGATCCTTGTGCTTTTTGCGCATGGATGTGTTGAAAATCTGCGCCATCTACATTGTCCAAAATAAAGGCCGGCCGCAGGTCTTCTATATCATGGCCGGGTATGCCACTGATAATAGCCCCCTGGTTGCCGGTAACACCATAAGCAATAACATTACTTATCATTACCCGGCGCAAGGTGCTATAACGAAAGTCTTTAGGGCCACGCATGCGTGCACCCAGCCTGATGAATATAGGTGCATTCCCTACATCACGCATGGTGATATTGCTGATCACGATATCTTCCAGCGCTGCACCGTCAATCGTTTCAAGTGCCAGCCCACGGCTATTGTCAAACACACAATTGGTGATTGCTATGTTTTTAAAACCCCCGTTTGATTCAGTACCTAACTTAATACGACCGGTGGGCGAGGAGTTACTCCATTTTATGTAGGTGCCGTCTAGAAATGTTCCCTCTTTATTGCCGGATACCTGGCAATTGGTTATGGTTACATTCTCCAGGTCGCGGGGATAGTTCAAAGAGAAATCGCTTTTTAATACGATAGCATCATCAACAGGGGAATTAATGCTGCAATTGGAAATATGTACGTTCTTGCTCGATACCAGGTCAATACCGTCGCGGTTGGTATCCATTTTAATATTATCAATGGTAGCGTTATCAACGGCAGTAAGCAAGAAGCAAAACCAGTCGCCATGGGATATACTAAAGTCTTTTAATATTACGTTGCGGCAAAGCTTTAATGCAAGGGTTTTATTGCCCGGCCCCGGAGGGTTGTTTCCCGTTTTACTTTCTGACATTATTAAACCTTTGCCCCAAATACGGCCCGGTCCTGTAATAGATATATCATGCAGGTTTTCGCCAACGATCAGGTTATTTTGGAAATGGCTATGGCCATAATCCTGGTAAAGATCGTTATCGGCTTTTTCGGGAAAGTCATATTGCACACCTTCGCGAAGAGTAGCTGCAATTATGGTTGCTCCCTGCTCAATATACAAAGCCACATTACTTTTAAGGTGAATAGTTACGGATAGATAATTCCCTGCCGGGAAATAGACTTTGCCACCGCCGGCAGCGTTAGCCGCATCAATAGCCTTATTGATTGCCTTTGTGTCTAAGATTTTGCCTTCGCCTTTAGCGCCGTAATTTTTTATATTATAAACAGAGGCTTGCGCCGAAACAAGGCAGGTAAATAGAAATTGCAAGATTAATGTGGCTGCCAGGCGGCGGGGTAACGATGTCATAGTGTTTATGTTGGGTCACATAAGTACGCTCTTTTTTGTCCGGAAATTTCGGAAATGCCCGTTCGTTATAAACGTTATAGCTGCTGTTTATCGACACTTGCCAATTTAGTGTTCGGCAACTGGTCACTGTTAAACAGGTTAAAATTTTTCACCTGGTTCAAAAAAAAGATCGGCGCTCCTTCAGGCCTCTGTGCACGAATATGCTGAAAATCTGCACCTTCTACATTATCTAAAACGAAGGCGGGCCGCAGGTCATCAGTCATATAGCTAACTGCAATATCATTCATCTTTAAATCCTTAACATTCCTGATAAAAAATCCATAAGCCGGTGTTATCCCAAAAGCATCCGGTTCAGGATAACCATTTATTAAAGCCGGCATTTCCCGTTCAGACTGAGCTTTAGTACCTCCACCTTTGAAATAAATATGAATATTGTTTAGGGTCAGATCCTCTATATCATCCCCCGGTATTCCGCTGATAATAGCGCCCTGATCGCCGGCTACATCGTAAGCAATAATATTACTGATTATTACGCGGTGCAACTGGCTGTAGGAAAAACCTTCCGGAGCTCGCTGGCGGGCTCCCAGCCTTATAAATATCGGTGCGTTCCCTATGTCACGCATCGTAATATTGCTGATAACAATATCTTCCAATGCAGCGCCATCAACAGTTTCCAGAGCCAACCCGCGGCAATGATCAAAAATACAATTGGTAATGGTGATGTTTTTGTAACCGCCATTCGATTCTGTACCGAGCTTAATGCGGCCCATTGGGTTCTTTCTGCCATCTTTTAAAAAAGTGCCATCTAAGAAGCTACCCTCGTTGTAACCGGAAACCTGGCAGTTAGTTATGGTTACGTTTTCAAGTGCCCGCGGATAATTCAATGAAAAATCACATTTCAATACCAGTGCATCATCACCCGGGGCATTAATAGTAGTGTTTGATATATGCACGTTTTTGCTGGAGATAAGATCAATTCCATCCCGACCGGTATCCATTTTTATATCATCAATAGTCACATTATCAACTGCAGTGAGCAAAAAGCAGAACCAACCGCCATGGAAAATGGTAAAGTCTTTTAATATTACGTTGCGGCAGAGCTTAAGGGCTATTGTTTTGTTTCCGATACCTTCATTTTGGCCCGGTTTGCCTTCATCTTTTACCAAACCCTTTCCCCAAATCTTCCCTGGCCCAAGGATGGATATATCATGCAGGTTTTCGCCAACGATCAAACTATTGTGAAAATGACTATGCCCATAATCCTGGTAGATTTCATTTACGCCTTTTTCAGGCAGGTCATATTGTACACCTTCCCCGGGGGTAGCCGCAATAATAGTTGCACCCTGGTCAATATATAAAGCCACATTGCTTTTTAAATGAATAGTAACCGACAAATAATCACCTCCCGGAAAAAAAACAGTGCCGCCGCCAGCCGCATTAGCAGCATCAATAGCTTTGTCAATGGCTTTTGTGTCTATATTTTTACCATCGCCCTTTGCACCGTATTTTTTTACATTATAAACGAACGCCTGGCCGGAGGTAACGCCGGTAATTGAAAATAGCAGGATAAATGTTCCTGCAAGCTTGCGGTATAATGATGTCATAATGTATTAATTATTTTATCTCTATCGTTTTACTAATTCAATGAAATCGCGCTGGCATTGACCGCATCCCCAACTCCTTCTCCGAAGGAGAGGCCGTGAAACTTAACGCCAGCAAGTGTTTCATTAAAATTGATTTTTTTAAAGATAATAAAGTTATTTTTTTTATTCTAAAAAGTTTCATTAATGTTCTGACTGTCCGGGAATTCCTGAAGTGCCTGGACAATTGGATCGTTGATTAGTATTTATTATGAGGTATTTATTTGCCTCTACTCGAAAATTAGATTGCGAGAACAGCTAAAATTGTAATTGATAATTTTTAATACTAATTATGTTTTAATTCGCTCTTCAGAATAAAAATAGGGCGGGGGTTCTATAGGAGAATTATTGATGATTATCTACGAATAAATTTTCTTGTAACCCCTGCTAAGACTGAATAATTCTATTTTAGAAATTCTGTAGGAATGGCTGCAATAGGTTCTATTATGATGTGCTTAAAAAAGATTTCCGAACCCTCTGATTGTAATTGCAGTTTACCTTTTATAAGTGGTAACACTTGTCCGTTGTCTAATTGGCTTGAATGATAAAGTACCATCATCAGTTTTCCATTAATTACATGCACACTTGTATCTCCATAACAGTATAAGTCCAGTGTATTCCACTCTCCGGATGCATTTTCTGCATCACCCTGTTTAATGCAGTGCCGCCCAACTTTACTGTTTTCACTAAAAGTTGCCAGTTGGCCTGATGCGTTGTAAACATATTCGCTGTCTGATTTTTTTATTACAGGAATATCAGTCATTCCACCTGCAACACCCCAATAATCTCCGCAATTACCTTCTTCAATTTGAAACTCCTGCGAACGCATCCATGCATCATAGTCTGCGCCCTGTTTACCAACGGAGTGGTAAAGCAAGCCGCCATCTTTCTTTTTATTTTTCTTTTGTCCCCATGAAAGCTTACCCCATTTAAACATTAATTGTAAATGATAATTTGAATATTCATTTTGAGTTGATATGGCACCGAAATTTTCTCCTGAGATACGAATTACTTTTTCGTTGTTATCATCAACGATTGTGAAGACATGATTTGGATCGTTGTTTAATCCAACAGGAACCTCAGTTAATTTTTTGCCGGTTGAATCTAAAGGTGGACCGATGTAACTGTCCCAGCCCATAAAATCTTTTTCGTTGTATAATGGTATGTAATTATGTTGTGCGAATATCGTGGTTGATATCATTGCGCATACAACAAACAACAAAGAACAGGCAGTAGATTTCATGAAATTAATTTAAGTAATAAAATATAGAGATAAAGTGCTAATCTTTTTCTGCTCAATCGGTACATGTGCAGGTTATAATATAGACTCCATCTTTTTTGAAATGACTTTTACGACAGGCATAAAACGAAGTTACATGAAATGATGGGCATTTATACTCAGATTGCCGCAACATCCCTGCTTGTGCCGATGGCCTTGATAAAGAGACATAACGGAGAAAAAACTTTGATCCCCCGCTATCCATAGAAACTTTAAATTAGGTGTTACTACGAATAGCACGGGATAATCTATCTTCTTGAATTCAGGCGAGTAGTATCTATAGTAAATAAACCATTTCCTATGTAAAGGCGCTTTGGAAGAGTTCCAATTCTTTGGGGTTACATTTAATCCGGAGTATGAGCAACCTTTTTTAATAGTATCATAGTTCAAAATTTAAGTGTTAACTTTTTTGTTAAATCTTGGGTTATTTGACTATGAGTTTAAAAAATAGAAAAGGTTGAAACTATTATTACTATTGAGTTTCAACCTTTGTGGTGTGGGGCGGGATCGAACCGCCGACACAAGGATTTTCAGTCCTTTGCTCTACCGACTGAGCTACCGCACCGGTTATTTGGGCGGCAAAAATAGAATTATTCAGCTAAAATAAAAATTCCTTTTTCTAAGTTTTTAATTGCCATATTCACATAAAAATTTAATACGCATTATTTTCAACTGCTCTAATGTATAGTTGCCATCAGCCAATTCCTCTTTAGCAATCTCAAGACTTGAGGTTTGGCAACCTTTGAAATAGTCAATGATCTCTTCTCTTTCATATTCTTCTACCAGATCTTCAATGGCATAATCCAAATTTAATTTCGTGCCGCTGGCAACGATGGTTTCCATTTCCTCAAGAAGCTCTTCCAGCTTAAGCGTGCGGTTTCTGGCAATAGTTTCCAAAGGCATTTTCTTATCTACATTTTGGATAATGAAAACTTTGTTACTATTTTTATTCACCACGCTTTTCATTACAAAATCATCCGGTTTTTCTATATCATTTTCTTCTACATACTTTTCAATCAGATTTACAAATGGCCGTCCGAATTTTAAAGCTTTACCAACGCTTACGCCCTGGCACTTTTCCAATTCTTTTAAAGTAGTAGGATAAAGCGTAGCCATATCCAGCAAACTATTTTCAAGAAAAATAACAAATGGAGGCAGGTTGCGTTTTTTTGCTTCCTGCTGGCGGAGATCTTTTAATAATTGAATCAATTTTTCATCGACAGCAACAGCCTCTCCAGTATCCGAAGCTTCTTCTTCTTCTTCCCCATCAGTTTCATAAATATGATTCAACGCAATTTTAAATGAAGAGGGCTTCTTTAAAAAAGCGTCGCCTTTCTTTGTAATTTTCAAAACGCCATAATCTTCTATATCTTTTTGAATATAATTTTCAAGCAGCATTTGCCTTATTAATGAATTCCAGAAATGTTCATCTTTGTCTTTACCTGTGCCAAAAACCGGCTTCTCTTCATGGCGGTACATTTTTATCTGGGGATTCAACCTGCCAATAATAACAGGTATCATATAAGTGATCGGGAATCTCTCTTCCAAAGCCTGAATGGCTTTCAACGCTATCAATGCTTCACTTTTTGCTTCAATTAGTTCTTTAGGATTTTTGCAATTATCACATTTTCCCCCACAATTATCAACCATATAAGATTCGCCAAAATAATTTAAAAGAATTTTGCGGCGACAAACACCACTTTCAGAATAAGCTACGGTTTCATTGATCAACTGTGCGCCAATTTCCCTTTCGCTTAAAGATTTATCCCGCATAAGATGCTCAAGTTTAGCGACATCTTTATGAGAATAATAAAGCAGGCATTTTCCTTCCAGTCCGTCACGGCCCGCACGGCCCGTTTCCTGGTAATAATTTTCTATGGATTTGGGAATATTATAATGAATCACAAAACGCACGTCCGGCTTATCTATCCCCATTCCAAAAGCAATGGTGGCAACGATTACCTGAACATCTTCTCCCAGGAATTCATCTTGTCTTTTTGCCCTCAGCTTCGCATCCAGCCCGGCGTGGTAAGCAACAGCCTTTATTCCATTTGCCATTAGCATCTGGGCAAGCTCTTCTGTAGTTTTTCGATTTAACGTGTAAATGATGCCGCTTTTACCTTTGTTCTGAGAAATAAATTTTACAATACTTTTTACCGCCTGTTCTTTTTTTACTTTCGGCACTACTTCGTAATAAAGATTTGACCTGTTAAAAGAAGAAATAAAAATTTTAGGATCCCGCAATCCAAGGTTCTTTACAATGTCGCTTTGTACTTTGGGCGTGGCTGTGGCCGTTAATGCAATTACCGGAATTTTTTGGTCAATCTGGTCCATAATTTCACGTAATCTCCTGTATTCCGGCCTAAAATCGTGGCCCCATTCACTAATGCAATGCGCTTCATCCACTGCAAAAAATGAAATTTTTAAATCTTTAAAAAAATCAACATTCTCTTCTTTGGTCAAGGTTTCAGGCGCTACATATAAAAGCTTTGTGTGTCCGGAAATTAAATCTTCCTTTACCGCTTTTATTTGACCTTTATTAAGAGTACTATTTAAAAAATGAGCAATGTTATCCGTGCTGCTATAGCCACGCACAAGGTCTACCTGGTTTTTCATAAGAGCGATAAGAGGAGATACAATAATGGCGCAACCTTCACTTATAATAGCAGGAAGCTGGTAGCAAAGGCTTTTGCCACCGCCGGTTGGCATGATCACAAAAGTGTCTCTGCCCGATAAAAGATTGTTGATTATTTCTTCCTGTGGTTCTTTGAAAGAAATAAAACCAAAATTTCTTTGAAGATGCTCGGTAAGTTCGCTGGATTTAGAGGTTTTATCTGTCTTACTTTTAGATAAGGATTTTGTTGGATTGGCTTTTATTTTTGTTGTGGACATGGTTTTTCGTTTCTATTCCGCTTTATTTATTAAGAGTTTCAAAGTTAATTCAATCGTATTTTAAAACAGATTGTTAAGTATCTTTTAACATCTATCAATAAAATGAACGCTTTAAGATACGCCTTTTTTTTACAGTTTTAAAAATGAAAACTGAGAATTCTACTTTTTCGCTTTTCACGATACCCTTTGAGTGTGAAATTAATGATTAAGAATTTTGTATGCTTTGACCGACGATACTTTTAAAGTAGGTTTGCATTCTTTTGAATAAAATGTTTTACAGAATTTTAATCCAAAAGTTTATCTGATATATCAGTTTGAAATGAAAAACGATTTAATTGAGCTTGGAAAAAAAACGATAAAACAGGAAGCGGATTCCATTAATGAATTGGTGAATTATATTAATGAAGATTTTGAAAAAGCAATAAAGCTCATTTTTCAATGTAAAGGAAGATTAGTAATAAGCGGCATCGGCAAAAGCGCAATTGTAGCACAGAAAATTGTGGCATCACTCAACAGCACAGGAACTCCTTCTCTTTTCTTACACGCCGGAGATGCAATACATGGAGATATTGGCATGGTTCAGCAGGATGATGTGGTAGCGATCATAAGCAAGAGCGGCGACAGCCCAGAAATAAAAATGCTTATACCGCTTATTAAAAATTTCAAAAATCCTCTTATTGCCATCTGTGGCAACATTAACAGTTATCTTGCAAAATGCGCAGATGTAATTTTGAATACAACTGTTTCTGAAGAAGCTTCTCCTGATAATCTTGCGCCTACTAGCAGCACTACGGCACAGATTGTAATGGGAGATGCACTTGTTGTTTGCCTGATGAGTGTAAGAGGTTTTGGCCCTGAAGATTTTGCTAAATTTCATCCCGGCGGTACTCTCGGAAAGAAATTATATCTCCGCGTGAGTGATCTTTTTGTCCATAATGAAAAGCCTTTTGTAAATACGGAAAGCTTATTAAAAGAAGTGATCATTGAAATTACAAAAAAGCGTTTGGGTATCACTGTTGTGCTGGACAATGAAAATAATCTGATGGGCGTTATTACAGATGGCGACCTGCGTAGAATGCTTGAAAAAGATTTGTATCATGCGGGTGTAAAAGCCAGGGATATCATGACCACCAATCCAAAAACCATAGATGGCGATGAGCTCGCCGTTAATGCCCTTGATACCATGCGTAAAAATAATATTACCCAATTACCGGTGCTTCAAAATAAGGTGTATGCGGGCATTATACATTTGCACGATCTTGTGCGCGAGGGAATAATTTAAACTATTATGCTATGAATAAAAACAATTATGTGGCTATAATGGCCGGTGGCATTGGAAGCAGATTTTGGCCCGTTAGCCGCCATGATTTTCCAAAACAGTTTCTTGACATTTTGAATGTAGGTAAAACGTTGATACAGGCAACTTATGATCGCTATGCGAATTTTATTCCGGCAGATAATATCTATATTGTAACTTCAGTCCAATATAGAGATATCGTGGCCAAACAGTTGCCACAACTGAATCCGGACAATATTATTTGTGAGCCATCACGCAAAAATACTGCGCCCTGTGTGGCTTATATTTCTTACAAGCTTCAACTGCTTAATCCAAAAAGTAACCTGATCTGCGCTCCGGCTGACCATCTTATTTTAGATGAAACTTCTTTTATAAAAACGGGTATTGAAGCGCTTGAATTCACAGAAAAAAATAACGCGCTGCTTACACTTGGTATAAAGCCTCTGTTTCCGAATACCGGCTATGGTTACATTCAATACGAAGAACACGCAGTGAGCGACAATATTTATAAAGTAAAAACCTTCACTGAAAAACCGGACCTGGAACTGGCGAAAACCTTTATTGCAAGCGGGGATTTTTTATGGAATGCAGGCATCTTCGCCTGGCAAACGAAAAGTATTATTTCGGCCTTTGAAAAATACCAGCCCGAAACTCATGAAATTTTTGATAGCGTGAAAACGGCAATGAATACCATTAAGGAAAAGGAAGCTATTGATTTGATTTATCCTTTGTGTGCGAATATTTCCATCGATTATGGCATATTAGAAAAGGCGGATAATGTATATGTGATTCCTTCGTCATTTGGATGGAGCGATTTGGGAACATGGGGCAGCGCTTATGAAAATCTCGAAAAAGATTATCATGCAAATGCTGTCGCGGGTGATAACATTATTCTTTTTGATTCCACCGGAAACGTTGTGCATGCGGGCAGCGAAAAACTGATTTTATTACAGGGTTTAGAAGATTTCATTGTAGTAGACACGCCGGATGCTTTGCTGGTTTGCAAAAAAGAAAAAGAGCAACACATAAAAGAATATTTATCAGAAATAAAAAGAAACAAAGGAGATAAGTATTTGTAAGAGTTGGAGAAGTCTTTCTTCACTTTTCGGTAAATATTTTAATTCAAGCTTGTCCGGATTAATAGAAATAGATTATAATTTTTTTAATCATGAAAATCTATAATTTCGGTTATCTCATAAAACCGGAAATCTCTTGAACCTTATTTCAATCAAAAGCAAATTACCCAACACAACTGAAACTATATTCACTGTAATAAGCGTGCTTGCTTCCCAGCATAACGCGATCAATCTTGGACAGGGCTTTCCTGATTTTCAAATGAACGAAGAACTGATAGGCCTTGTAAATAAGGCTATGAGAGATGGTCACAATCAATACGTTCACATGAACGGTTTGCCCGAATTAAGAGAGGTGATTGCGGAAAAAGTTTTTTTTCTTTATAAAAATAAAATTGATCCGCAAACAGAAATTTGCATAACACCCGGCGGAACTTATGCTATTTATACTGCGCTAACCACTGTATTAAGCCGCGGAGATGAAGTGATTGTTTTTGAGCCCGCATACGATAGTTATATACCGAATATTGAGATCAATGGGGCGGTGCCTGTCCTGATTCCGCTGGCTTATCCTGATTATAAGATAGACTGGAAGATGGTGAGACAAAAAATTTCTCCGAAAACAAAAATGATTATAATTAATTCGCCTAACAACCCAACCGGAAGTGTGCTTTGCAAAAAAGATATTGAAGAATTGAGAAAAATCGTTTCGGGGACGGAAATTTTGATTTTAAGTGATGAGGTTTATGAGCACATAATTTTTGATGGCATTGAGCACGAAAGCTTTTTAAAATATCCTGATCTCTTTGCAAGAAGCTTTGTAACTTTTTCTTTCGGAAAAGTATATAATTGCACTGGTTGGAAAATTGGTTATTGCATTGCGCCTCATAATTTAATGAAAGAATTTTTGAAAGTGCATCAGTTTAATTGTTTTTCCTGCAACTCTCCGGTGCAATATGCTCTTGCACAGTTTCTTCAAAAGAAAAACGAATATTTATCCCTGGGGTTTTTCCTGCAACAAAAAAGAGATTATCTCGCAAGTTTGATGTGTCAAACCAAATTCAAAGCTCTTCCGTCATATGGAAGCTATTTTCAACTATACGATTATTCTGAATTAAGCGACGAACAGGAAATAGTTTTTGCCAAAAAACTAACCAGCCTTGCCGGTGTTGCAAGTATTCCGGTTTCCGCTTTTTATAAGAAAGGTAAAGAAGATAAAGTTTTGCGGTTTTGTTTTGCAAAAAAAGAAACGACGCTTGAAGAAGCGGTAGAAAGATTGATTAAATATAAGCCTTAGAGTATCTGTAAAAACTACTTTTTAGCTTTTGTCTGGCACTTAAGGCTTTAAAACAATAAAATTGGGTAAATCATACTCACGTAGGTAAAATAATCAACAATAGAAGTAAATCCCGTTATTTGAAGGTGGATTTTTTAGTCCTGTAATTCATGGAACAAATTTTGTATCCTATCAATTTATCATTAAATCAAAAAAATATTTTTATGAAAAAATTAAGTTTTGCCTCTCTTATAGCAGGCGCCCTTTTATTTTCTGCCTGCAATGGAAGCTCGACCAAAACAGATTCAGATTCTAGTTCTGACTCTTCTTCTACTAAAACTATGGCTACTGATTCAAACCGAATGAGCAGCGATACGAACAGGATGGGTAATATGTCAACTGACACATCAAAAAACAGCTCAATGAGTAACACTCCCGTTGATAGCAATACAAAAGATTTTGCAAACGAAGCGGCAGCCGGTGGAATGATGGAAGTTCAATTGGGTAATATTGCGGTTAAAAACGGAGCGAGCCAATCAGTTAAAGATTTTGGGCAAATGATGGTAGATGACCACACAAAAGTAAATAATCAGATGAAAGATCTCGCTGGCAAAAAGAACATTACTTTGCCATCAACTGTCACTGACAAGCAACAAAAAGAAATAGATAATTTAAGTAAAAAAACAGGTGCTGATTTTGATAAAGCATATGTAAATATGATGGTTGATGATCACAAAAATGACATCGCTGCGTTTAAAAAGGCAGGAAATAAAGTTAATGATGCAGATTTCAAATCTTTCATCACAAATGCATTACCTACTTTACAAAAACATTTGGATGCCATTGAAAACATAAAAAAGAAAATGTAAAATAAAGGGAAGCAAATAAAAAAGGGAATGCAAATGCGTTCCCTTTTTTTATCTACATATAGCTAAAATATTTACCTGTTTTATACTAAATTTATTAGTGTTGATAACTAATATTTTATATATTTGCCTAACAAATAACTTTACAGTTAATAATTATATTTTAATTCGATATTATGGCTACAACTGATAAAACTTCTGAAAAATTAAAAGCGCTTAAACTTACTATTGATAAGATAGACAAAGATTTCGGAAAGGGAAGTGTAATGATGATGAATGAAAAATCGCAGGAACCTCATGAAGTAATTTCAACCGGTTCTATAGGCTTAGATGTTGCCTTAGGAATAGGCGGATTACCAAAAGGAAGAGTTGTAGAAATTTATGGTCCTGAATCTTCAGGTAAAACAACGTTGGCCATTCATGTAATTGCAGAAGCACAAAAGAGAGGAGGAATGTGCGCAATGATTGATGCGGAACATGCTTTCGACAGTACTTATGCAAAAAAATTAGGGGTAGATGTTGATAATCTTTTAATAAGCCAACCGGATTATGGGGAACAAGGTTTAGAAATTGCCGATAGATTAATCTTATCCGGCGCAATTGACCTTGTAGTAATAGATTCTGTGGCGGCTCTGGTTCCAAAAGCCGAACTTGAAGGAGAAATGGGTGATAGCAAAATGGGGTTACAGGCCAGATTAATGAGCCAGGCTATGAGAAAATTAACCGCTACTATCAGCAAAACCAATTGTTGTTGCATATTTATTAATCAGCTTCGCGATAAGATCGGCGTAATGTTTGGAAATCCGGAAACAACAACCGGCGGTAACGCCTTGAAATTTTATTCTTCTGTAAGGCTTGACATTCGCCGTTTGGCGCAAATAAAAGACGGCGATGAAGCAATAGGAAACAGGGTAAAAGTAAAAGTGGTGAAAAATAAAATGGCGCCTCCTTTTCGCATTGCTGAATTTGACATCATCTTTGGCGGCGGAATTTCAAAAGTTGGCGAAATAATCGATATGGGAGTTGACCTAAATATTATTCAAAAAAGCGGAAGCTGGTTCAGTTATGACACTACCAAACTTGGCCAGGGCCGCGAAGCCGTAAAACAATTATTAATTGATAACCCCGGACTATCTGCAGAACTGGAAGGAAAAATAAGAGCAAAGATTACGGATGGGGTTACGGTATAACTAAAAACTACAATTCAACTTGTTTGAGAAGAATTGCCTGTTACAAAGACAGGCTTTTTTTGGCAATGTGGACAAAAATAGTTGGTGATTTTGTCAGTTAATGATTTGAATTTTGATTATCAGCTAAAAAGGATACAGGCTCTGCTGGAGAGCAACCTGTTAGTAATAAGGCTGATGCTAAACGATAAAAAGGAGTTGATTATTCAGCTCCTTTTATTTTATCGGATAGCCCTAATAACTTAAAAAAACTTATTGTAAAGGATTGTTTTTAAAATGCAGGTACCATTTAATAAAGTTTCTCTTTGCTTCCAGGCGAAGGCCGCTATGCAATAATAATTTTTCTTTTAAGTGTTTGAAAAAGCTTTCTAATCTGTTAGTGGTAGCCGGTATCTCAGGATCATTGAGGTAATTGAAGAGATGCGGTAATGCATTAATGATGAGTGTATAGGCCTGATGCAATCCTTTGTGTGTATACCAGTAATCATTTTTTACTGAATTAAAAGATTCTTCCAGCAATGTTTCTTTATGAGCCTGGTACCAGTTATGTAATTGTAATAACCAAAAAGAACATTTTTCCTGAGTTTTTATCGTAGTGATTTGATTGGATATTATAAGCAGTTGCTGGCTTGCCTGCAATTTAGGCCTGGAGCTCAAATAAGCCCTGCACTGGCGTTTTACATGAACTACACATCTCTGGATAACAGCCTGCGGATATGCTTTTGCAACTGCTTTTAAAATAGATTTGTGCCCATCACAGGTTACACTGTATATCTGTACTCCTAACGATCTCAACCCTTTTAAATCCTGGTAAATCTCTCTGAATTTTTCCTGGTTCGATGTTCTATATAATTGAACATAGCGGATATCATGATCGTAGTATAAAATTAAACACAAGCCATTAGGCAGATACGTTGCGTCAATAAGCAAATGAACCAACCCTTTACTTTTAAGAGGTATTTGCGGCGCTTGTTCCAGAAACTTCTTAAACAAACGGCTAATGCTTCTGTTACTCATTTGCATTTCTGCATTAAGCGTTCGATATACTCTTCTATCAGCTATCCATTTGCCAAACCATATAAAACGGTTAGCCATACTTACTGCTTTATTATCCCATTGAAAAAGAAGTCCGCAAGTTTTGCATTTGTAACGCTGTTTGTTGTTTTGTTTACCCCACTTAATGACCTGATGGCTGCCGCATCCCCAGCATGATTTTTTTTGACATAATAGTTGAAATTGAAAAGGGTTTCAATTTACTTCATTGAAACCCTTACCTGAATTATATCTCAAAAGATTTTACCAACTATTTTTGTCCTCTTTGTCCTTTTTTTATATTAAAAATTAGGTTTTATAAAATAATTTGAATTATAAAATCTCAACCTTTTTAATCCTTTATTTTTAAATTCTCTTCTTTTGGTGGAACTTCATTCCATATTTTAAATATCTTATAAGAACATTTTTTAAAAACTTAACTTTAAGTAATTTAACTATTAAGCACTTATGAAAACTCTTCTTTTCCTTTTTATGTCTTTTTTATTTATTGCTCCTTTATCTGCTGCTTCTGCTTATTCTTATACTTCTTTGCCAATAAATGCAAATGAAATTTATTTAACTGTTGGAAAAAATATGAAGATTTCATTAATTAATCTTTCTACAATAAAAATTGATGATTACGAAAAACTTACTGGTAGGCATTTGAATTTATTTCAACGAATAGAATTTAAATCCATTCAAACAAAATTAAAAAAAAGCATTGAACCAGATGGAACAATTACAAAAGGGAAATTCATAAAATTTTTAGAAGGAGGTCCAGCTTCAGGATTTCATTTAGGGGGATTTTTACTTGGATTTTATTTAAATATATTTGGAATTGTAATAGCTTATATTCTTGGGGGAGAACCAGAAGTTAAAAAGAACAGAATAAAATGGATGTGGATAGGGCTTGGTATAGTTGTAATATTAGGTTTAGTAGCACTTTACATATTCTTCTCAAATTTTAGTTTTATTATTTAAAAATAAAGTTCTAAAAAATTAAAATATTCTCCATTTCTCATAACCCATACCTGTGGCTTATTTCCAGCATTCTTTCAATCGGTTTTTTTGAAGCGATAAGCAACTTCTCATCCATAATAATTTGAGGTTCTTCATATTCCATGCACAAATAGAGTTTCTCCAGGGTATTTAGCTTCATGTAAGGACAATCGTTGCAGGCACACATATTATCCGGCGGCGCGGGAATGAATGTCTTTAAAGGCGATTTTATCTGCATCTGGTGAATAATGCCGGATTCTGTGACCACGATGAATTCTGTTGCAGCATTTTCAAAAGTATATTTCAATAAAGATGTTGTGCTTCCAATAAAATCCGCAACTCGTAAAACCGCTTCTTCACATTCAGGATGCGCGATCACTTTCGCGTACGGGTGACGTATTTTGAGCCTGGTAATTTTCTCCAAACTAAATATTTCATGAACGATACAGGCTCCATTCCAAAGCACCATATCTCTTCCTGTTTTTTTGATCAAATAAGAACCTAAATTTTTATCGGGTGCAAAGATTATTTTTTGTTCTTTTGGCAAACTGTTGATGATTGCTTCCGCGTTGGAAGAAGTACAAATAATATCACTCAAGGCTTTCATTCCCGCGGAACAATTGATGTAAGTGATCACAATGTGATCCGGATATTTATCTTTGAACTTCTTAAATTCATCCGCAGGCGCTGAATCTGCAAGTGAACAACCGGCCTTTGAATCAGGTAATAAAACTTTTTTATTGGGGTTTAAAATTTTTGCAGTTTCTGCCATAAAATGCACTCCTGCAAACACGATTATATCAGCGCTGGTGGACTGTGCTTTTTGGGCAAGTCCAAGACTGTCGCCAATAAAATCTGCAACATCCTGTATATCCGGTTCCTGGTAATAATGGGCAAGTATGATGGCATTTTTTTCTTTTTTTAAACGTTCAATTTCTGCAAAGAGGTCTAAGTTAACATCAATATCGAGATCCAGAAAACCTTTTTTTTCTAAATTGATGCGCGCAGAATCAATGTTAATATCTGTCATAGTATTTAGTATTAATTCATTATTTATTTAAAGTCTTATTACTATTAGGTGTGTGAATTTGTGGATAGATACCTTTTTATTCTTTTGCAAATTTAAAACTTCCTTTTTATCCACAGGAATGCACAAATATTTAACAACACCTTTACAATACAATCTATTCAATCTCATATGGCTTGCTAACATCTGTTAATAAAACATCTTCTTAATAAAAAAAAGAAATATATTTTTTACAAAATTGTGAATTGAGTAGGAAGAAAATGTTGCTTCTTTGACTTAAAAATGAAATTGTTTCAAAATTCACAGAGTTATTAGAACTTATAAAGAAATCAATTTTGTAAAAGAAGGGTTTATCCACTAAGAAAAAAATTTTTGCACAGCATAAAATGAAGAGATAATTTCATTGCGTGATAAATCAAAAAATAGAAAATCAGATTTTTTAAAATATACAGAATCTCTTGGTGCAGGTATTTGAAAACTGCATTATAAATGACGTATTTGAAGTGTGCTTTCCCTTTGTTACTACACTATTTTACCCTATTTTTGCCGCCTTATTTTTAATTTAAGAATACAATATGTCAATCATTCAGACAATACGTGAAAGAGGTGCAGTGATAATCATTGCTTTGATAGCTATTAGCCTTATCGGATTTATATTAATGGATTCTATGAGTGGAACAAAAAAATTATTTGGAGGCACCGATAATTCGACGCTTGGCACAGTAAACGGTGAAAAAATAGAACTCCAGACATTTAATGATAAAGTGAAAGAAGCAGAGCAACAATATCCAAACAGTGGAAGTGCGCAACGCGACCAGATCTCTCAATCCGTTTGGGACCAGATGGTTGGCCAAAAGATTGTGGAAGATCAGTTTACAAAATTAGGTTTAACATTTACGCCGAGAGAAATGAGTTCAGTAATGTTCAGTGAAGATGCCCCGCAGCAATTGAAGCAAGCGTTTACTAATAAAGAAACCGGGCAATATGATATAGCGCAGGCGCAACAATGGTGGGCGCAAACAAAAAAGAATAAAAATGCGGAACAAAGAAATGCCATTATTTCACAGGTGATTGATCCGATGCGCCTGAATAGTTTGTATACAAAATATACATCGCTGATATCAGGAAGTATGTATCAGCCCAAATGGCTACAAAAAGAGCAGGAAGAAGAAAAAACTAACTTTGCGGTGATTTCTTATGTAGCGGTTCCATATACGATTATGAGCGACAGCGCCGTAAAAGTTACGGATAATGATATTGAATCTTATCTTGATAAAAATAAAGCAAAATACAAGCAGGAAGGAGGAATGATGATATCTTACGTGTCATTCAATGCCGCTGCAAATGCAAAAGACAGCGCTCGCATCAGGCAGTCGCTCGAAGACCTTAAACCACAATTTGCTTCAGATTCCAATGCTAAGTTTTTCCTTGGAAAAAATTCTTCTGTAATACCTTTTTTTGATGGATACACGCCAAAGTCAAATATGAAGATGCCTAATGCGCAGGCGATTATTGATTTGCCGGATGGCGGTGTTTTTGGCCCATACGAAGACGCGAAAGACTATGTGCTTGCAAAAAAAACTGCTACAAAAATATTGCCCGACAGTATAAAATGCAGGCACATATTATTGGGAACCGTTGATCCGCAAACACAACAGCCATTAATGGATGACAGCACGGCGCACAGAAAAGCAGACAGCATTGCGTTAGCAATAAAAAACGGGGCTAATTTTGATTCTTTGGAAAAAAAATACTCTACCGATAAGGCCGCGCAAAAAGATTTGGGTGTTATGACGTTCGATTTGGTTACCATCCAGGGAGAAGGATTTGCAAAAGAATTTGGAGATTTTTTACTCAACGACAAAGGTGAAAACAAAAAAGTAGTAAAGACACAATTTGGCTGGCATTATATTGAAATCCTTGACAAGAAAAATCCACAACCTGCTTATAAGATTGCTTATATGGCTAAGGAAATTGCCCCAAGCGATGAAACCATCAACACGGAAAACACTGCAGCGATAAGGCTTTCAGGAAGCGCCAGGGACGAAAAATCATTCAATGCATACATTTCTAAAAATGGATTGAAGAAAATTACTGTTCCTAACCTGGTGAAAGAAAATGATTTTCAGTTGGGAGGTTTGCAGGAAGCAAGGCCAATCATCAGATGGGCTTATGAGGCAAAAGAAGGAGAAGTTTCCGAGCCATTTACAGTTAAAGATGATTTTATTGTAGCCGTCCTTGACCGCAGGGTAAAGGACGGTGTTCCGGATGTTCAAACTGCCCGGCCAATGGTAGAATCAGTTATCAGGAACATGAAAAAAGCTGACGATATAAAAAAGAAATTGAATAATCCGGCAACACTTGAAGCTGCAGCTGCAGTTTATAATGTAAAGGTATTGAATACAGGAGGCGATTCCACTCTTACATTTGACGCACAAATAATAAATGGTGTGGGCAATGAGCCAAAGATCGCCGGCGCAGCATTTAACAAAGGCTTTCAAACGCAAGTGTCTCCGCCAATAACTGGTAATACAGGCGTTTTCGTTATAAAAGTAAACAGCATTTCTGTCAGGTCGCCGCTTTCTCCGGAACAGCAAGCCCAGCAAAAAGCCGCAGATCTAAACAAAAATGTTCAATCAGTTCTAGGACAATCTTTCAATTCATTGAAGAAATTGTCTTCCATCAAAGACAACAGAAGTAAATATTTTTAATAAAAAAATTAAGTAGATTTTAAAAAAAAGCCATTAATAAAGGCTTTTTTTGAGGAGGATTTGCCAATAATCATCAAAAAGCGATGTAAGTTAAAAAGTAGAAAATCTTTTTTTTCGAAAGCAATCTTCAGTCAATTTTTCTTCAACGCTAAAAGAGAAAAAACACTTTCATCTTTTACAATCGTATTTTTCAAAATCCCCAAACTTTCAATTTCCATTTCCACTTCATCGCCTTCGCGCAGCCATTGCTCTATGTATTCCGGATCTTGTAATTTACCGGATCCATTGAGTTCTAAAAAACAACCTGTGCCCACGGTGCCGCTGCCTATCACATCTCCGGGATATAATTGTACGCCATAACTGGAGCGTTCAATAATTTCCGCAAAAGTCCAATCCATATCACCTAAATTTCCTGCACTTACCTGAACGCTGTTGACCCAACATTTCATTGTCAGGTTGTAGGCATTTCCATGATGATTTTCTTTAGCAGGAATTTTAAATTCCTCTAATTCGTCGGGAGTTACGAGCATCGGTCCGATTACTGTTGAAAAATCTTTGCCCTTCGCCGGCCCAAGATTCAATTTCATTTCATCCATTTGCAATCCGCGGGCACTCATGTCATTCATGATCATATAACCGCCGATATATTCATCGGCATCAGAAACCTTGATATTTTTTCCTGGCTTGCAAATTACAATGGCGGCTTCCAGTTCGAAATCAAGTTTATTGAAATGATCCGGCATGCAAATAATTTCTCCCGGGCCAATAATACTATTATGATTGGTGAAATAAAAAACCGGGAACTGATCAAATTCAGGAATCATTTCAGTATGCCTGTTTTTCCTTGCTGCGGCAACATGCTGCCGAAAGGCATAACCGTCGCGGCAACTGGTAGGATGGGGAACTGGCGCAAGAAGTTCAACATCTTCTAAAAGAATACCGCGGTATCTATTTGTTCCTTCAAGCAAAGTGCGGTTTATAGAATGCGCGATCGGAAAAACATCTTCCCAATAATTTAAAAACATCGTCATGGTAACAGGCAGATCCGGATGTAAAAGATCGGTATCATACAAAAAGCCATTTACCAAAAGCGCAAGTTGCGCATGGTCCTCCTTTAAATAAGAAACTAATTTCATTACAAAAAAATTTTGCGGAAGTGCAAGGTAAAGAAATACAAAAAAGAAAAGAGTACGCAGGTTTTCTTAGGCAAAATGAGTGAACCAATCAGTGCAAATCACCATGGGAAATATTATAAAACAATGAAAAGAGGTTTAGAGAGAGATCCTTTTTTGCGAAAAATTTTGGAACCTGAATTCGACATGAAAAAGAAAAAGAAAATAAAGATGCTGTAAAGAAATTGATAGTTAAAAACAAATAAATTACCATTTTTCCTCATCGCTTTCATGCGTTTTATTTCCAGCAAAACGTTTCCTGGTTTCTATCTTTTGCAATTGCCGGTCAATGATCAAATCTGCGATAATGCTGGCCGAATTTTGATCAATATTCTCTTTTAAAAAAACCCTGATTTTATTTTCATTCACATCAATGCGATATAATAATTGAAGCAAAGAATCAAAATCTTTATTGATCAATTCATTGACCAGGAAAATTAATTGCTCACGTATATTATTATCAGGTTTATTATGAAGAGAATCTATAACAAAAATAATTTTTTGAGGATCCGGGATTTGATTGTCTGATTGCATCTGTACGAAAATAAACCGATATTTTCAATTCAATAATAGTGTAATGGTTGTGATAAACAAAAAAGTAGAAAATTGGAATTTACTGCGGCTCACAATTTTTAAAATTATAAAATTTCTGTTGAATAGGTTTTCAAAATACTGAATTAATACTTCCCTAACACACCCAAACCAAACAAAGCAAAATCATATTTTACCGGATCAATACTATCAAATTTTCTTAATTCTTTTGTAAGTTCAATGGCAGCTTGCCAATCCACTTGCTTTCTTTTTAATAAATTGAAATGTTTTGCGACCCGTGCTACATGTACATCTACCGGGCAAATCAATTTTGAAGGAGAAATTTTTTTCCATATCCCAAAATCAACACCATTATTATCATTGCGCACCATCCATCTCAAATACATGTTTAACCGCTTGCAGCTTGAATTTCTTTGTGGAGAAGCGATATGTTTTTTTGTTCTTGCAGGCACATCATCCAAAGAAAAAAAATAGTGATAAAAAGAAATTAAAGAATCCTCAACACTGTTGTCAGTTTGTTTCATCGTTTTATCGTTGAAGAAAGCAACTTCTAAAGAATTATGTTTTGAATAATGAAATTTTAAAAAAGAAATAAAATATAAAAGATCAGTATCATTGAACGTGCGATGGCAAAATTTTTCTAATTTTCTGAGTTCAGCATCGTTATGATTAATACAAAAATCATGAGGCGAATTGTCCATTAATTGCAAAAGCAATTTGCATTTGTTGATGATGGTTTTGCGGATTCCCCATGCAAATGTGGCCGCGAAAAAACCAGCGATTTCTATGTCCTGTTTTTTTGTAAATAGATGCGGAATGCAAATTGGGTCATCTTTAATGAAAGCCGGATTGTTGAATTCGATTACTTTGCGATCGAGGAATTTTTTGAGGTTAATTATACTCTTATCTTCCATTCACGTGGATTTCTTGCATGATGGAATACAGAAATAATTTGAATTTCTTCGTTAATCACACGATAAATAATATTGTATGGAAGTTTTTTGTCTTGTTGCACGAATATCTTTATAAATAAAAGAATAGGCGTGAGGATTAATTATTAATAATTCGATTTTTAAATCAAGCGCTAATTTAAAATCTTCTCCTAGTCCTTTTCTTACATTTTCATACCAAGTAAACGCTTGAAAAGTTTCCTGAACAGCAGCAGAAGAGAATTTAATGGAAAAATTATTCACTTTACATCATTTTTCCTTTTACCTCTTCCCAACTTACTTTTGTTTCAGGATGCTTTATCATTTCATCAACCCTTCTGTCCAATTCATCCTCAATCGCTTTTTTAGATAATTTGCTTCCTAAAAAATCTTCCTCAATATTTTCCCATAAATCCATTACAAGTTCATATTTTTCTTCTACTGGTAAATTGAAAAGCTCTTCTTTATTGTATGGCATAATTTTTTTCTACAATTTACAAAAAATAAATAATTTTTTGTTATTTTTCCTATCCAATCGCCTTATCCAAATCAGCAATTAAATCATCTGCGTCTTCAATTCCTACACTCAATCTTATTAATGAATCCAGTAAACCATTCTTCAATCTTTCTTCTCTTGGGATGCTTGCATGCGTCATTGTAGCAGGGTGCCCGATAAGGCTTTCAACACCACCAAGGCTTTCTGCCAAAGAAAAGAGCTTAGTAGAAGAAAGGACTTTCATTGCAGCTTTAATGCTGTCATCTTTCAAAGTAAAACTCATCATTCCGCCAAAGCCTCGCATTTGTTTTTTTGCAACAGCATGATTGGGATGATCTTCAAAGCCACTCCAGAAAACTTTATCAACCTTAGGATTATTTCTTAGCCACTTGGCGATTCTTTCTCCGTTCTCGCAATGGCGCTGCATCCGCACCGCGAGCGTTTTCAATCCCCTTAAAATTAAAAAGCAATCTTGCGGGCCGGGAATAGCGCCACAGCTATTTTGTATGAAAGCCAGCTGGTCTTTTAGTTTTTCATCATTGACAATTAAACAGCCATGCACAGAATCGCTATGGCCGCCAATATATTTCGTAGCGGAATGTAGCACAATATCAGCGCCCAGGTCCAAAGGGTTTTGCAAATATGGTGAAGCAAACGTGTTATCAACACAAAGCAATATGTGATTTTTTTTAGCGATCGCCGCCACTGCTGCAATATCCGTAATATTCATCATCGGATTGGTAGGGCTTTCTGTCCAGATAAGCTTTGTATTTTTATTGATATATTTTGAGATTTGATCAGCATCCAGCATACTGATGAAATGAAATTTTATACCATATTTTTCAAATATTTTTGTAAACAAACGATAAGTACCTCCATACATATCGTTAGCTGCAATCACTTCATCGCCAGGGTTCAGAAGTTTTATAACCGCGTCTGCGGCCGCCGAGCCACTCGAAAAACATAAACCATATTTACCATTTTCAACTGCTGCCAAAGCGGTCTGTAAGGCATCGCGTGTAGGGTTTTGAGTTCTTCCATATTCATATCCTTTGTGTACCCCGGGACTCTCCTGTACATACGTCGAAGTTTGATAAATAGGAGTCATAATTGCTCCTGTAGAAGGATCCGGTTCAGCGCCGGCATGAATCACTTTTGTGTTAAGTTTCAAAATATTTTAAATTAGAATTTAGTGTATTAGTTATTTATTAAGCCCCAAGGATTTCACCATTCTCCATTGCCCATTCACCAAACAACCGGTAATGTAGTTTTTACGTTTTCCCAATACATATCCATATTAGCTCCGGAGGCGGTCTTTTCAAAAACAATGGACAGATCTTCTGTCATTTCATTTTTTTGCACGGGCAAATTAATGCGAACAAGATCTTTCAGGGAATCATATTTGAAACTTCCCCAGGTGTCATTTTCTTTATTGATAATTAAAGTCCATTTATCAGGATACGGTATCGCGTAAAGAGTGTAACGTCCTTTCTTAATTTTTTTGTTATTGATTTTTACCTCTTTGAAAAATTCAATTTCTGTGGCTTCATTTGCGCCAAGCCGCCATACCTGGCCGTATTCCTGCAAACCTCCAAAGATCTTGCGGCGATTTAGTTGTGGCCTGCTGTAAACTACCCGCATTACCGGCGGTTCTGATATTTTATTTTGTATTTTTAAGATCGGATAATCAACAGGGAAATAGCTCATGTCCATCGGCGATTTATCAAGCGGCGGAATTTTTGACTCACTCATTTGAGCGCTTACAGAAAAGGCGCTTATTAATAAAACTATTGCAAGAAAATGCTTCATATAATTTATTTGATTTGCAAATATAGATGGATTTATTCACTGGAAAGATTGCTTAACTCCTTCAGCGCATAAGCTTTGAGCTCAGGAAAAAAATCAAGATAACAATTTTCAAGTTCTCTGTATTTTTCATTGAAAATTTGGAATGCCACAACTGATTCATACAGATAAGCCGCCCTGTAAACAAGGCCTTCAAAGCTTTTGCTTATTCCTTCTTTTAACCGGTAATTATATAACCAGTTTTGTGTTTTCATGTAAGGAAACATCTTTTGGAACGGTAATGGGAAAAAAGCACTGTTTTTCGAGAGCTGCTGATAAGAAATTTCAGTAAATTTTTTTAGTCCTGGATAATTTACAAATTGTAGGTTATCAAGAGCTAAAAAATGATCGTAAACGATGTCTACAAAAGCCCCAGAATATAGACGGTATTGAGGCCTGAAAAACTCCTTTGCTTTTGCTGTCACCTCGTGTGTGTCGGTAAACTGATCAATCAGGCGGTGCAAATGAATACCTTTTTGTATAGAAAAAGGGTATTCTGTTTTCCTTTTTCCTTTCACAAAATCACTGATCATATTTCCTGTTAAAATATCAGGATCATTGAATGATAAAAAAGCGTGCGCCAGGTAATTCATCTGTAAAAATAACGCCATAAAAAATAATAAAATTTGAGGCGGGCACATTGGAATATTGTTGGCATATATTTTTCAGTAAAAATTAAAAAAGAAATATTATGCCTGAAAAAGAAAAAATATCGTCCCCTTCAATGGGAAGCAATGAATTGGGAACAGAAACCAATGAAACGCGCAGTTCTGGCGTTTCAGCAGGTTCTGATACTCAACTGCATCTTGCGGCTGCCGGCGGCAAGAAAAATAAGAAAAATAAAAACATTGATGATGATGAAAAGGTGATTAAAAACAAAAGCGCAAAGACCGGATTTCCAAAATCAGGTGAAACGGATGAGTAGATTCATGATCATTTATTTTTAACGGGCAGGAAATATCCTGCCTTTTTGAATTTGTAGAAGAATTTACTCAATAATATTGTGATGTGTAAGTAAAAGAAAAATGCGGTATTAATGCGATAAATAATGCGTTCCCATCTTATTTATTATGGTAAACAATCATCGTTCAAATACACATCTGGTCAAGTTTTGCACCCTAATCGATGACAAATTATAAACGGTTTAAACAAAAAATTCCATGAGCGTAGTTGTAGAGCAGATTCCTAAAATTTCAAAAAGGAAATTGAGAAGCATCGTAAAAGACGAAGAGAAAACCGCGCTTGCGGCAAATCTTATTTATGTTACTGATAAAGAGCCGGGGATCGAAAGAAGAAAAAAGGGCGAAAAGTTTGAATACTACTTTAATGATATGTTGATAAAAGATGATGAGGACATTTTAAGAATAAAACACATGGTCCTGCCGCCTGCGTGGCAAAAAGTCTGGATCTGTAAAAAAGAAAATGGGCATTTACAAGCCACAGGATTTGATGTTAAAAACCGTAAACAATATAAGTATCATGCAAACTGGAATGCGTTAAGAAACGATACAAAATTTTACCGCCTGCATGATTTTGGTAAAGCATTGCCTCAAATACGCCTCCAGTTAGAAAAGGATTTAAGTCTCCCGGAATTATCTGAAAGAAAAGTGCTTGCTGCTGTCGTTAGCCTGATGGAGCGAACGAATATCAGAATAGGAAATGCTTTTTATGAAAAAGAATATGGCTCTTTCGGACTTACTACTTTGAAAGACAAACACGTAAAATTTAATGGAACTGCTGTCACTTTTTCTTTCAAAGGGAAAAAAGGTGTCGAACATAAAATAACATTAAAGAGTAAAAGGCTTGCGGGTATTGTAAAAAAATGCCGGGATATTCCGGGCAAAGAGCTTTTTCAATTTTATGATGAAAAAAGAAACCACCGGTCAATAGATTCGGGATTGGTAAATAATTATATCCGCGAAATAAGCCATGCTGATTTTACAGCTAAAGATTTCCGTACCTGGGCAGGAACTGTACATGCATTTCTCGCTTTAAAATCAATCGGCTGTTGCGAAACAATTACAGAAACCAAAAGAAGAATGGTGAATGCGCTTGATGTTGTTTCTGAACATTTAGGTAATACGAGAACTGTTTGTAAAAAATATTATGTACATCCTTTGATACTTTCACTTTACGAAAGCAAAAAGCTGGAAGATTACATTAAGCAATTAGATAAAATTGAAAAAGATGATGGCACAACAGGCCTTTCACCTGAAGAAAAAGTAGTGATGAAAATTTTAGAATCTAATTAATTTTAGTGTTTTTAAAATGCAAAAAACTACATTTTGATTTATTACGGATATTAATTTTTTCTCTTGACAGAGGCCGGATTTTCTATTTTAATTTTCTAACACAAATAAAATTAAATGAGCTTGCCTTTTTTCCTAAATCTTTCATTGCTCCTGTTTTTAATGAACGACGTTTTTAGTCAAACTCCTGATACCAACACATTTAATTTGACAGGGAAAATAATTGGCCAGGAAGAAGGTGTTGTTGTTTTATATTATACTGATAGTGATAATAAGTTTGACAAAGGTTTATCTATTTTAAAAAAAGGCGAATTTAAATTTACGGGAACAGTTAACCGTGTTTGCGATGCTTATCTATGGACGGATACAAGTAATCATAATTTTAGTGATCTTACTGTAGTTCGTTTTTTATTAGAGCCTAAAAATATCAATATCGTTTACAATAAAGGAAATGCCACTATAAAAGGTTCAAAATCGCAGGTGGAAAAGGAAATTTTTGACAGGCAAAAATCCGATTTGGTTAATCTCGAAAACCAATATCAAACCGAAATTGATTCGCTGTATAAACGCTCTAAACTTAAGCTAAATATGCACTATAGAAGCAAAAAAGAAGAATTGTTTGCAAAAACTGCTTTTCTCAATGCACGTATGAAGACAATAGATATTTGGTATATCCGTTCCCATCCTGATTCTTACTTGAGCGGATTTCTGCTTTCTTCTTATAAGCGTATCTTACCTATTGATACACTACAAGTATACTATAGTTTATTAGGAGTTGAGGTTAAAAGCAGCAGTGAAGGTTATAAAGTATTAGATTATTTATATCCTTTAACCGATGATGTTGACTTTCGAAATAAAAACCCAATATTTGGTTTGGAATATAATAAAAGATTAAATGAAGCAAAGTCTCTTTATGATTTAAGTTCATTAGATACATCCGGAAACAAAATAAATTTTAAAGCCTTTAAAGGCCAATATTTATTAATAGATTTTTGGGCTAGTTGGTGTGACCCGTGTATTGAAAATTTACCTTATTTAGAAAAACTGAAGAAGGAATACATATCCGATTCAATTCAGTTTGTTTCTGTATCATTAGATACTCGGAGTAATGATTGGAAAAAAGCTATAGAAAAATATCATCTTACGGGTTTGCAACTTTCTGATTTAAAAGGATTTAATGGCCTGGTGCCGGTTTATTGTAAAGTTGTAACTAGCATTCCTCGCTATGTTTTAATTGATAAAAGTGGGAAAATTATTAATTATGACACCCCACATCCAATGAATCCTGAACTTGAAATATTAATTGATAACTTATTAAAAAAGAATCACTAAATTTTTAGTATTCCTGGGAAAATATTAATAAACAAAGAAGGTGTAATAATTGGGAGATGGGTTGGAGGGGGGAGGAAAATATGGAGGAATTAAAAAAAATACTCAATAAGGTTTTTGATAAATAATTTTATTTTGTCAGAGTCCGAGTTTTCTATTTTTTATGGTAATGTGGTCAAAAATGGTGCTTTTTCTAGTTATGAAATAAACGATTTTTGATCTGCTAAATGAAGAGTAACAAGCTCTGCTGGAGAGCAACTTGCGAGCAATAATTTGGTACATATACAATA
>JALYVO010000020.1 GCA_030853195.1 Bacteroidota bacterium
TTGTATATGTACCAAATTATTGCTCGCAAGTTGCTCTCCAGCAGAGCTTGTTACTCTTCATTTAGCAGATCAAAAATCGTTTATTTCATAACTAGAAAAAGCACCATTTTTGACCACATTACCTTTTATTTTGAAATATTATTCTAAAAAAAAGCTTTTACTTCTTCTGGATAGTTGACAACGGCGGATTTACATATCCATCTTCAATAAGAGAAATAAACCCTAGAAGCGCTCCCCAATGATAAAATTTATCGCTGTTAGGTACATCATCGCCTTCGCCGGTTTCGGCATTATAATTCTCATAAATATAGCGGTGGCTTAACCAGGACTTTAATAATAAATCTTTTGATTTGTCAACAATATCTTTTTTTGCCTTAGGAAGATCATAATTTCGGATGCCGAGGTAAACTAAAAAATTTGTTGGCGCCCAAATTCTTCCGCGCCAATAACTATTGTCTTTATAAGCAGTGTCGTTTCTTGCAGAAGAAGGCAAAATCCATTTTCCCCAAAATTCTTTTGGATTATAAAAATGCTCTTTTATCATTCTTTCGGCTTGTTGTTGCGTGGCCACCTTTGCGAGAAGAGGATAAAAAAGTGTTGGCGAGAGGCGGTAACTAAATTTTCCATCATCAAGATTTTTATTTAAAAACAATCCGAATGGCTCACTCCATAAGGTTCTGAGCGAAGCGGTATATTTTTCAGCTCGTTGAGTTAATTCTTTCGCGATTTCCGGTTTGTTCAATTCATTGGCAATGTCAGCAAGCGCATTGCAATCGGCGATATACATACTCATCAATCCAACATCCGCTAATTTTTGAAGCTTGGTTGTACTGTCATAAGGCGCATGATCATACATCGTAGAATTATCCAAACCAGATTCCCACTTCGGGGCTTCCTTATTCAAAAGAGATGAACCCCAAACCAAATAACCATCAATATCTCTTTTCTGCGGCCACCATCGGTTCCATGAAATTAAATTATCAAACACATATTGCAACAACCATTTCTCCTTATATTTTTTATAAATTTCCCTGATTATAATAGAACCAAGCGGTGGTTGTGAACGGTCATCAGTTCTACCAAGGCCAGCGGCGTAATTTGGAATAAAGCCATCAGGCGTTATTTCATCCGTAATGGCGATTGCATTTGCATAAGCCAGCGCCTTATTATCCAGAGAAAACATCCACGATGCAAAGTAAGTATCCCAGTCAAATATTACCCAACCCTTTGCATCAACGCTCCAGATGCGGCTTACAGGCGAAATCACCCTGTCGTGTGTTGGCTCATAAATTACATCCCACGACAATACATTTTGCATGGACTTATATAATTCCGCATCCTTTGCATATTTTTTATAACTCGCTAATTGTTTGTTCCGCGCCTGTTTAATTTGTGTTTCAACTTCCTGAATCGTTTGTTTTTTACCCACACTTATTCCTACCATTTTATCAAGAGATATCACTTCAAAAGCTGAATCTTTATAAACAGGAATTTGTATGAGATTATCGCAATAAATTTTGAAATTTCCAGATGGAATTGCAAACGCAAATCCGTTTGTTATTTTATTTATTTTCCCTTTTTTATCCCACAACATTTCAGGCCGGATGAAAACCTGGTTGATTTTATTCTTAGTTAAAGGCGTAATTAAAATTACTTCATCATTTCCTTTTGCAGCGCTTTCAATTTTTAATTTTATTCCTCTCCATTCTATTTCAAGTTCAGTGTAGGCGCCATTATAGCTATGCAATCCCGGGCGAATTGTTTCTACATCTTTTCCTCTGCGGCCTATTAAAGCTTCTTTCAAAATCTCTCCTGACTTGCCATCTTTCAATTCAAGATTTAGAGCAAAACCATCGGGTAGAAAAACGTGAGACAATACACTTCTTGTATTCCAGGTGTTCCAGCCTGCGGCTAAATGATTTTTTAAATTTGCATATTCTGTTTGTGGATTTGATGATTGCGCAAATGCCGAAATGCAAAAGCATCCAAACAAAATCAATCCAAAAAGAAATTTTATTTTTTTCATTTCACTTCATATTTATAATCAAATCTCCGGTCGGGAGCCGAATCACCGCTTATAAAAAATTCATTAATATCATTCAGCTTTTGAATATTATCGGCCCAATGAAAATTGATTGAAAAATTTTTATCTGATAATTTTATAGAACTCAATGGAACTTCAATTTCCATCTCTTTATTTTTAAAATTATAGCGAATATTCTGAACTGTTTTCCATGAACCATTATTCCATTTTTTCAAGGTAGTTATTGTATCATTTTTTATTTCCGTGTTTACCAAATAATCGTAACCTTCCCAACCGGTTTGCTTGCTATTATCTGTGTCAATAAATAAAAGCATCCAGTTTTTTCCTTTATTGCTGGTAAGCGATTTTGTAGTTTTTACGTAGAAAAAAAGTGATATATTATTTCTTGCAACTCTTGATTCAATGATATCATTTCTTCCCGTTGTATTGATGTAATGAAGGCCGGGCCTGACTCCGTCATAATCGCGGTGTTCTGTATCTCCTGCGAAATCTTTATAAACTGGTTTTACATTTTCCCATTGTGAAAAATTTCCATTCATTTTGATATTTATTGGAGTTGATTGCTCTTGAGGCGCTTCCATTCCTTTGTATTTTCGCATCCGGCTGATAAACTGGTAATAAAAATTATCAGTATAGCCGTCCTTCATCGGCTCCAGGTCGCGATTAAATTCATCATTAAATTCATCTACAAAATACATATCGCCTTCATGCATTTTTATTCCTTCAAACTTAAAATCCTTTGAGGCCGCTAATTCTTTGTTCGTGGGCCAAGCACCCGCTTTCCATTCATTCCATCCGGTAACTAACAATATGGGCGCTTCAACAGAATCAGCACGATTCCATTGCTCATTAAAATATTTTCCGGTGCCGGTTTCTTTTGCCAGCCAGTATTTATCAAACTTTGGAGTATAATTTATTCCACAGCTTGAGCATTTACCATTGTAGTTCCAAAGAGGCGCCCCCATTGATTTTGAGACTACATATTGCTCTACTTTTCCTGAAGAATCAAACGCCGGTCGTTGAGGATGTTCATCCATGAAACGCCATTTGCCACCTGGTTCTCCGCCATCAAACAAAGCCCATGTTGGCCTCCAAATAAAATAATTGAGAATCGTTTTTCTTTCAACTGAATCTTTGATTTGTGTTTCATCAATTTTTGGGGACATAATCAAAGGCTTTCCTTGCCAATAAAACCATACATCATCATACTTACCGTGTTTATAAAAATTTTCAAACAGCGCTTTTACTTTCCAGCCAAATTCTGAATTTAAAAAAGGAACGACATAAGGCACCTGAACTCCTTTTTTTCTCAATTCCTGAATGGTTTGCAACAACAAACTAAGCTCAGGCTCATAAATAGAATTGTTGGTAAAATCTAAAAAAATAAAATCAACTCCTGCGGCTGCAAAAAGACGAAGGTTCCGTTTCATAACCCACGGATCAGATGAAAGATAATAGCCCGCTTCGGGCTCATCCCAATAATAATCCTGCATTTTCCAATTGGTTTTGTACGGATCTTTCTTTAGTATTTTAGTGACATTGAAACTATCCGGATTATTTGTAGAACTGCGCAGTTTTTCGTGCCAGAGCCAGTAAAATAATCCTACATAACGGTTTGGTTTTGGCGGCCCGGTTTGCTCATAAGAAGGAAGCTTTCTGCCAAGCGCATCGGTAGCAGTCCAGTTGCTGTTGGTAATACTTATTTGAGGAGAATTTTGAGCGTTGGCGCAATAAATGAACAACGAAAAGAAAAGGATTGATAGTGTTTTACATTTCATCAGTTTGTCTTTTAAGAAGATATTATTTCATTCGCCGGGTTTCCAAATACCATTGCGGCCAGCCGGCCATTGCCAATTGGCAGCGCTGCATCCCAATCTTTTCCTGCAGGAGTTGTGTACCATAATTTAAGATGCTGGTTCTGTGAAAAACCTGTAAGAGCTGGAAGAAAAGGGAATATAAGAAGGAAAAAAAATTTCATTATAAAAGGTGAATTCTATATTTTGGCTTGTTTCGTCTCAAATAGAACCTTATTTTTTTTCATACCGGTTTGAATCTGAATAGAGTAAATCATATTAAATTAGCAGGTCTATCTTTTCAATTTTCGAAACCATATTTTTTTAAAAAAAACTTATTAAAAAAAAGGAGTGTTGATACACTCCCTTTTTTAATAAATAATAATTCAGTTTATGGTTTGAATTCATTTGTTGGCACTGGAAAATAATCCCATGCTCCTTTTACATATTTAGATGCAGGATTGAATAAAGATGCACCAACCATTGGCGATTTCGCGGCCATCTGATGCAGCCTGTCTGCGGCAATGCCCCAGCGGCGCAGATTTTCATAACGCCAGTCTTCACCTGCAAGTTCCATCCGTGACTCGTGTTGCACAGCGGCACGCATTTGTACCTGGGATAAGGCGCCGTCGACCATTGGCAATGTACCCGTAACAATCGTTTTTTGATAAATACGGCGTGGATCTTTCGCCATGCTATTGTTGGCTCTTGTCCTTACTTCGTTTACATACTGTGCTGCATCCATGGTATGGCCCGTCTCATTCAGGCACTCCGCATAGCAAAGAATCGCATCTGCAAAACGCATCCATTTTACATTCAGGTCTTCTCCAGTTACGCCCGCATTATTCATATTGCCGGTTCTTTCACTGGCATTGCGCAAATACTTATAGTTAGGATACCATTGCTGATTTTTGCCCGGCCATACCCAGCCTGCATAAGATTTATCACTATTGTCTTTAACGTCATAGCTTAAGGTATTTGTTACGTTATCAACTTTTACATTTTTTATATAAAACTTCCCTATAGAATTGTGCAACATGGTATCGTTGGTGTTGGTAATATAAAATACATCACCGGGTTCAAGCATAGTGTAGGTAAATCTTTTATCAATTATCTTTCCTGCATTGTCTTTCTCAAATTCATCATAGAGATCAGAAGTAAAACATTCCCTGCCGGCGCCAAAGCCTTCATACATATCGGGTTGTTCAAATACCTGCAAAAAATTTCCGGGAGCTCCAACCTCGAGGCTAATACCAGCTCCTGGTGGGTAGTACATTTCATTTACTTCAAAAATAGATTCTACGCTTTGGTCATGAGCTTTGCTGTAAACGTCTCCATAATTGGGCAGCAAATCGAGGCCGTAACCCTGCCTCTTTCCTTGGGGAACAAAATCTGCAAGGACATCGGATGCTTTCTGCCAGTTCTCGGTTTTATTAATTGGATAGCCTGCAAGTTGCATGTAAGTTTTAGCCAGCAAAAATTTTGCGGCGGCCTGGCTCAACCTGCCTTTATTAGCGGCATCCCAGCTTTTAGGCAAATTAGGAATTGCTTCGGTGAGGTCTTTAATTACCTGCGCGTATACATCTTCAGCAGGCGAAAATTTTACTTTATAATAGTCAGCTATTGGCAGGATGTCCGTAATGACCGGGCATTTGCCCCAGCGCACGGCTACCATTTCATACATAAGCGCTCTTATAGTTTTGCATTCCGCCGTTAACCCATCTTTATCCGCCTGCGGTATAGGAGAGGCAGCTATTTTACTGATCGTATAATTGCACAGGTAAATTCCCTGGAAACAATATTTCCATCCCCAAAGAAACTGAACGTTATCCGGTGAAAAATTGTACCATACCGTAAAATCATCCGTCTGGGTGCGCAATAGGTCATCGCCGGCGTAATCATTTAATGCATGGCGTATAAAAAGATAAATAGGGCCAAGATGCACCGTGCGGTTATAACATTGCATAACAGCGCCTTTACATTGATCAACTGTCTGGTAAAAATTATTATCGGTTACAACGGCATAAGGCGCTGAATCGAGGAAACTTTTTTTACAGGAACTAATTACAAATACTGAAACGAATGTAAGTGCAATTAGTACTGTATATTTTAAATTTTTCATTTTCAAATTTTTTATAGCTATAAATTATTTAAGTTAAAATTGAACGCTGACACCCGCAGTTATCGTTTTTTGAATAGGATAACGGTCTCCATAATCAAGGCCCATTATATAGCTTGGACTATTTCCTTGGCCTCCTTCATTTGCATTCAGGCGAACACCATTACCCACTTCAGGATCATCGCCTTTGTATTTTGTGATCACGAATAAATTTTCGCCAGACAGGTAAACCCTTAATCCGGAGAAGCCAATTTTTTTCAGGTTTTTATCAGAAAATGTATAACCGATCTGCAAATTTTTCAACCTGAAATAAGATCCGTTTTGCAAACTGGTAGAAACAGGCCCTTTCTCAAAATTGCGTTTGGTGCCGCCGGCGCTTACCTTAGGGTAGATGGCGTTGGTATGATCAGGGGTCCATGAATTAGCTACCACATCTGCCCAGATATTTTGCGGGCCACCTTCATCCCAACCGGATAAGTAAATGTCACCAATGGAATAAATTTTATTTCCATAACTACCGGTCCAGAATGAACGCAGATCAAATCCTGCATAATTAAAGTTAAGATTGAAAGCGTAGGTAAATTTCGGATTCGGATTTCCAATTACGGTTTTATCCTTGGCGTCAATTATTCCATCTCCATTTGTGTCCCGAAATTTGAAGTCTCCAACTTGTGCGCCCTGCTGCCGCTCGTTTCCATCCTTATTCAAAAGATCAGCAGGCGTGTTATAAAATCCATCAACTATATAACCGTAAAATGCTCCAAGCGGATCGCCCTGCTTCATTTGTATTACAGTTGGTATGCGCTCATCATTTACCTGGATAGGAATATTATCATTTAATTTATACACCGATGCTTTATAAGAAGAAATGTTAGCATCCACATCAAGGCCCAACCTGCCTATATTGGCTGTATAATTAACTGTAAACTCCACTCCGTGATTTTTTATTTCTGCACCATTTACCCATTGGGTAACCGGAGCAATACCATCGGCTGCAGGCACTCCCGAATAGAGAGGAAGCGTTTTTTGATAAAGCACGTTGGTAGTATAGCGGGAGAAATAATCAACGCTGAAACGAAGCTTATTATCGAAAAGAGCAAGGTCTGCACCGATATTTGTTGAGGCAGTTGTTTCCCATGTGAGATCAGGATTCGGTGCATTGGTTGGCCCGTATCCCTGTACAAAAACTTTACTCGAATTATCACCTCCGACACCTCCTAATACATACCCACGGTTCACAGTGCCGGCAATCTGAGACAAGTAAGGAAAATCTGCCTGTATTTTTTCATTTCCTAACTGGCCCCAGCTTCCCCGGAATTTTAAATCACTTACATTTTTCAAATTAAGATCCTTGAAGAATTTTTCGTTTGACACTCTCCATCCAAGGCCCACAGAAGGAAATGTTCCCCAGCGTTTATCCGCAGCAAAGCGGTAAGAGCCATCGCGCCTTATACTTGCCTGTAATAAATAACGGTCATCATAATTATAATTTACACGGCCTACATAAGATGCATAAGCATGCCTGTATTGACTTCCTCCATTATTTCTATCAGCAGTCTGGGCATCCAATACCTGTAAGTAAGGATCGTTGGAAATACCGGTGGAGGCGCTGGCCCCAAAATAACTAGCTGTTTCTTGTTCAGCCACAGTACCTGCCGTTACACCTATTGTATGTTTGCCAAATGATTTATTATAGGCCAGGAAATTATTAAATGTCCAGTGAAAATATTTGTTGAAATTGTCATTCACACCCGTTTTATTAGAATATTCACGACCGCCCAAAGCAAAAATTGGAGAGAAGGAATGGTAATCATTATCTATTCTTTCAAAACCTATCGTTGAGGTAAATTTCAAACCATCCAACTGGTGCACGATTTTTCCAATATCAATTGTTCCCTGGGCATTTCCATATAGGCTAAGCCAGTGATTGGTGCCATTGCTACGCATGGTTTGTGCAACAGGATTATTCAAAATATTTATAGCCTGGGGCACATCGAAATATTGATCCAGGCTGCGATCTGCTGGACTGAGTGAGTCAATTAGTGCCTGTGTTTTATATATAGGCACAATCGATGGAACATTTCTCGCTTGTCCATAAACATTATTATTGTGCCTGGTTTCGTTTGATACATCCAGGTCTTCGCCAAACTTGAGCCACTCAAATATTTTATGGGTACTGTTGAGCCTTGCAGTGAACCTTTCATTATCCGATCTTAATTGTGTACCTAAAGCTTTAGAATAATTGACGCTCGTAAAATATGTATGATCATCATTACCACCCCTGATACTAAGATTATAATTTTGAGTTTGGGCGGTACGTGAAATTGCATCTACCCAGTTTGTATTATACCCTTTACTGTAGAGATCTGCTAAAGGGCCGTTTTCATTTTTAAGCGTCACATAATCGAAAAATTCTTTTGCATTTGCCATGCGGCGGACTTTGCCGTTTTTTGCTGTTCCATAATAAGCGTCTAAGCTAATTTGCCTTTTTCCGCTGTGCCCTTTCTTTGTGGTTATATACACAACACCGTTTGCAGCACGGTTACCGTAAATAGCCGCAGCAGCAGCATCTTTAAAAACCTGTATGGTTTCAATATCTTGTGGGTTTAGAAAGTTGAGCCCATTATTTACAGGAATTCCATCTACTACAAACAAAGGACTATTGTTGCCAAAAGTGCCTACCCCCCTGATCCTCACTTTACCATTATCTCCCGGTTCGCCCCCATCGCTTGTTACAGTTAATCCTGCTACCTGTCCTTGCAAAAGAGACTCTGTATTTTGTACCGGCATTCCTTCCAGTTTTTTACCACTTACTGAACTGATTGCTGAAGTAAGATCTCCTTTCTTCTGCGTTCCATAACCGATCACTACTACATCTGCGAGGCTACTATTATTTTTATCCAGTACAATGTCTATATTATTGCCATCGGCCTTTATCTCTTTTTTATTATATCCAATTATACTGAATATGAGTATATCACCTTTATTTGCATTAATAGAAAACTCTCCTTGTTCATTTGTAGAAGTTCCCCTGCTGGTGCCCCGAACCTGAACAGATACGCCTGTTAATGGATTATTTTCAGCTGTGAGAACTTTTCCATTGACAGGAATAATTTTTTGCTGACCATGAACAGAGATAAAAAAAAGCAGAAAGAAATTGAATAACAAGAAAGTTCTTCCATGATGGGAAGATTTAATTTTTAGTTTTTTACTCATAGCAATCTTTTTAAATAATTGTTAACAATAATCAAGAGTTAAAACTAAAATGGATTTTATGTGCAACTGTCCTGCACCGTGCTGACGCATCCTGCGCTTTCCTGATGTTATAGAGGTTATCGTTAGAGAAATAAGGTCCAAAAATGTTGATGAAAAAAAAATTGCGATTTTCTACTTTGTGGGTTATATAGCCATAATTTTCCATATTAGCATGCAATGCAGCTTATTATAAAAGAAGTTCAAATCATTATTTGATCATTATAAATTTCGTTTGATCATGCCTGTTATATAAGCAAATTGAAAAAAAAATCATGTCCAGTAAATGAGAAAACATTTATAAAAGGCTAAAGCTTTGTGGAGTATTTTTCTTTGATAAATAAATAAATATTTTAATGGAAATCATTTTCGTCTAACCTTTGATGTTATATTATTACATGGAAGTTATTTTATCGTCTTATAAGCGAAAAAGTAGATTTTTAAATTATAATTGCTGGCCGTCTTCAACCGCAGATGCTGATTTGTGATGCAAAGAATTAGCGTTCAGTCAATCAGTTTAGCATGTGCATATTATTCAATATTTTTTTTCGGATGCATAGATTGCATATATTCTGTTGGTGTCATATTGAATTGCTTGTGAAAATTTCTTGCAAAATTACTTTGTGAACTAAACCCGATCATTGCGGATATTTCATAGATTTTATATTCACCGCCGGCAAGAAGCTCTGCAGCTTTTTTTAATCTTATAATGTTGATAAGCTCTAAAGGCGATAAATTAGAAACCGCTTTTATTTTGCGGTAAAGAGTAACCCTGCTCATATTCATAATCGCTGAAAGCCTTTCAACATCAAGATCGGTGTCTTCAATTCTTTTTGAAATGGTTTCATTGAGTAATTCTAAAAAACGCTCATCGGCTTTTGAATGAGCCATACTTTTTATGTGCACCAAAGGAGAACTTGCAAAATATTCCCTGATCATTTCCCGGTTTGATAGCAGGCTTGATATCTGGGCATTCAAATGCTCTTTTGAAAAGGGCTTTTCAATATAAGCGTCTGCACCGGTTTCAAGCCCTTGCACTTTTGATTGAATCGTGTTTTTTGCAGTGAGTAAAATAATCGGAATATGGCTATGATTGAAATTTGATTTTATTATTTTACATAATTCAAACCCATCCATTTGCGGCATCATTACATCGCAAATAATAAGCTGAACAGCTTCATTATTCAGTATTTCCAAGGCTTCTTTAGCATTTTCGGCTTTCAGGATATTATATTTATCACGTAAAATTCTTTCCAGGAAATCCAGTATTTCCTCTTCATCATCTACAAGTAAAATAAGTGGAAGCATAGTTTTTGGTTAATTATTTTTATCAAAAGCAGAATCCGGCTTCAAGGGCAAAGCGAGCACAAAAATGTTCGCATTCTTTTTTGTAAATCTCATTGCCAGGCTGCCGTTATGAAGCTCTGTCAAAGACTTTGAAAGTGTAAGCCCTATGCCTGTCCCTTTTTGATTTGTGTCTTTAATTCTGTAAAAAGGCTCAAATATTTTTTTCTCCAATTCTTTTGGAACTATATGGCCATCGTTTTCGAATTCAATTATATAAACATCGCTTTCTTTTGTTACATCTTTCAAACTTATTGTTACTTCTTTTTCCGCATATTTTACCGCGTTGCCAATGAGATTATTGAAAATCTTCTGCAAAGCTTCACCGTCGGCCAACGCGTATATTTCAGAATCTGGCAGGTAAATCTCATAATTGAGTTTTCGTTTTTTTGCCAGCTGCTTAAAGTTAAGAAATGTTTCGTATAGTATTTCATTTACATTTACTTTCAAAAAATCAAGTGAAAATTTTTTGATTTCGGTTTGGCGAAAATCAAGTATTTGCGAAACCAGATTGATGAGCCGGTTGGTATTTCTGTCGAGGCAGGCAAGGTCTTCTTTAGTATCAGGCAACTCAAACTCTTTCTCCATCAGGTTTTCAACCGGTCCTTTTATAAGTGTAAGAGGAGTTTTTATTTCATGAGCTACATTGGTGAAGAATTCTATTTTGCTTTCATAAATTTCTTTTTCTTTTTTAGTTTGTTGCCTTTTATGATAATTGCGCACCAGGAAATAAAGAAGAAGAATGCCGAAAAGCAGGTATGCAAAATAAGCCCATCGCGTAGCATAAAAAGGAGGAAGAATTTCTATTGATAAATTTTTTTCAGAATCATTCCATTTTCCATTGACGCTCGTTTTTAATCTGAAAACATATTTACCGGGAGATAAATTGGTAAAATATACTTTTCGGTTTGTATGGATAGTTGTCCAATATTTATCAAGGCCGTCTAATTTATATTTATAAACTGTCATCTCCGGTGACACATAGCTTAATGCCGCAAAGTCAATGCTGACCGATGATTGATAATAAGGCAGCCTGATGGCATCAATATTAATTATTGATTTTTTTAAAATAGAACTGTCCTTATTTACGTCAACTTCTTTATTAAAAACCTGCAACCCTGTGATATAAACAGGCGGATTAAAATAATTTTTTTTGAACTCGCCTGGTACAAATGAAATCATGCCCTTAACGCTTCCAAAATACAGCCGCCCTTTTTCATCCTTATATCCTGAATGATAATTGAACTGGTTGTTCAATAATCCATTTGACTGGGTGTAAACGATCATGCTCTTATGATCGGGCATGAGGTTTACCAATCCTGCTGAAGTGCTTATCCACAATGTTTTTTGGTCATCTTCCAATATCTTGAAAACGAAATTTGCAGGAAGCCCGTTTTTGATTGTGTACCAAATAAAAGTATTTCTTTCACGGTTAAATTGACAAATGCCACCGCCTTCTGTAGCAAACCAAATATTGTTATTGCTATCTTCAAAAATGTCATTTATAGTTTTATTTGAAAGATCACCGCCTGAATCGTAATGATTCAAATTTCCAGATTTGTGATTTAAAAGATTGTACCAAAAAACTCCATGATCGTGAGTGCCGATCCAAATGGTATTCGTGCGATCTTCGGTCAAAACGGACACAAAAAAATTTTCGCTGAATTCGGTTGCTTGTGTAAAGTTATCTTCTTTTTTATTGTAATAAAATAATCCATTGCTGGAGCCGATAAGTATTTTACCAGTTGTAGAATGTAAAAAACATAGCGCGAAATTGCTCTTTAAATCATACTTACCTGGTCCTGCAATAAAGTGCTTTTTTACTTTCCCCGTTCTCACATCCATGATATCGGTTCCATGCTCAAAAGTTCCGATCCATAGGTCGTTGCCGTCTGCCATAAGCCCATGTATATTTGAATAAGCGATACTCGCCTTCTTTCGTGTTGGCTTAAAATGAGTGATATTATTTGTTCTTAAGTTCAATTTATTCAGCCCTCCATCTTCAGTTCCTATCCATAGATTTTGGTATTGATCTTTACAAATTTCCCTGACCACATTACCACTGATAGAGTTAGAAGAATTATCAGGAAAATATTTATGAAACTCCGCAAATTGGGAAGTGTAATAGTTGATTCCTGCAAAATAAGTCCCTGCCCAAATTCCACCTTCCGAATCTTTATAAAGCGTATAGATCGCGTTGTCACTTAGTGAATAATTATCAAGGAATTTTTTTTGAAGATGAGTAATATTCCGGGTGTCTGTGTTCAAAATATAAATGCCCGATTCTGTGGCAAGCCAAAATTCATTATTTGAATTTTTTAAAATATCGCGAACGAATAAAGTTGTTTTATTTGTATCATAAGTCAGCACGTCATCATAGCTAAAAGTATTTAAATCAAATCGTTTAAATCCCTGGCTGGAAGTGCCTATGAATATTGAGTTTTTATCTCCCGGCCGGATTCTTTGAATCCACCTGGAAGTAGGCCTGGGAGAATGAGAAAACACATCAAATTCTTTAAATGTCTTTGTAGCGTCATCGTATAGTTTTAATAAGCCAGCTGATGTAGAGAACCACATATTTCCTTCATCAGATAAGCAAAGAGAAGAGGCGTCGCTACCGGGAAACTGTTTTAATATTTTTGACACAAAATTATATCTGTAAATGACACTATTTGCGATGAACCAAAGCTGGCCTGATAAGTCAATTTGTATATTATTAATATTTTTTAAAGAATCAATAAATGGTTCGATCCTTTCTTTTTCCGCGTTAAATTTATATAATCCTTTATCGGCGCCTATCCATAAATTTTCATGCTTATCGGCGTATAAACAATAGATATAATCTGCAGTATGCAGCTGGTTTGGAAAATCATTTTTTATATGAAATATCTTAAAGTTGACGCCATCAAAACGATTCAGGCCATCCTTTGTTCCAAACCACATAAAACCTTTCGCATCCTGCATCGAACAATAGACAGTGCTGTTGGAAAGCCCATTTTCAACCGGGTAATGCCTGAAATAATACGGCTGGGCTTCAATTGCCGAGGCCATATCGAAAAAGAGTAGTAAGGTTAATAATGTCCGTACAATTTTATGCACCATAATAATCAGGCTGTAGATTGGTATGCTGAAAAGGTAAAGCCAAATTTTCTATTTCGCCGAAATAATCTGATAAATCAAAATATAGAAAATTGATTTTTTCGGGAAAGAAGAATCGGAAAGATAAATAAGTAAATGGGAGATATTATATACTTAAAAGAACAAGAATATGAATCTTTAAAAAAAGCAATAGATAGAACGTGAATCGCGAAAAAAAATTATTCAAAATATCGAAAAATGAAACATTAGGTAAAAATTATGAAACTGATCGAATAAACGGTGTCAATTTTTATGATTTTCTTCACATATTATTAGAACCAGAGAATCTACAAACGCTTCAACGATTAATCACCACTTTGTTTCAAGAACTGACAAACCCAAATATCAACATCCATATGCATTATTTATTACAATCTAAAATTCTAAGTATGAAAGACTTTCTGCAAAAGCCTGTCGGAAAAATTCAACAAACTCATTTTGAAATCGGGCGATCTTACATTTTACAAAAGTTTCTTTTATTTTCATTTTTTATGATGTTGGCATTTATGGGTGCAGCACAAAAAATTACCGGGGAAGTTGCTGATTCTACGGGGCAGCCACTTCAAAAAGTTACAGTAGTTACTGATCATTCAAGGAAAACCGTACTTACAGATCAAAACGGAAATTATTCCATACCTGTAACGCCTGCCGATAAAAAGCTAACTTTTTCCTTTGTAGGGATGACGTCAGTAACAAAAAATCTCACCGGGGAGGCAAACTATAATATTACTTTAATCCCAGATGTTTCGGGCTTAGCAGACGTAGTGGTGGTAGGCTATGGCACAAAAAAGAAAGAGGCCATAACCGGTGCTGTTTCTTCCATTACCAGTAAAGATATTGACCGGGTACATGCAGGTTCTAACGTTAGTACCACATTAGCTGGTAAATTACCGGGAGTAACCTTTCGTATGCCGGACGGACGCCCTGGTTCCGGAGCTAATATTCAGATACGGAATATGGGAACACCATTATATGTTATAGATGGAATCCAGGAAGATGAAGGGCAGTTTAATAATCTGGCCCCGACTGATATTGAAAGTATTACCATCCTGAAAGACGCTTCTGCCGCTATTTATGGCGTGCGTGCCGCCAATGGTGTTGTTGTTATTACAACCAAAAAAGGCACTACCGGTAAAAACACAGTAAATGTGGATGCATATTATGGAGTTCAACAATGGTTTCGGTTCCCTAAAGTTGTAACTAATTCTTATGACTATGAGCGCTACCTGGCTGATGCACAAATGAACACGGATGGAAAAACAAGTATTACCCAGACTGAATTGGATAAATATAAACAAGGCGCAAGCGCAGGAAAACAATATAGAAGCTTTGACTGGAGAAAATTTGTTATGAGTAATAACAATGCTCCGCAAAACCAGGTAAACATAAATATCAATGGTGGATCAGATAAAGTAAACTATTATGTTTCAGGTACTAATTTTTTCCAAAATTCTGTATTAGGCAGTGAATATAAATTTAACCGCTCCAATATTCAGTCTAATATTACAGCCAAATTAGCAACGGGCCTCAAAGTTGGTTTGGATATCAATGGCAGGATCGAAACCCGTGAAAACCCTGGTGTGCCGGGGCAGGATGATTACTTCTTAGCCAAATTTGCAGTATTAAGGAATACTCCGCTGGAAAGGCCTTATGCAAATGATAATCCTGCTTATTTAAATGATATAGGACACATAGAATCGAACTATGCTTTCCTGAATAAAAAACTTTCCGGCACATACCACAGTGACTGGCGGGTACTGCAGACTAATTTTCATGTTGATTATAATATCGCCGCTATTCCGGGATTATCTGTCAGGGCCCTTTATTCCTATTATATTGCTGATTATTTATTGAATAACCATGAATATACTTATCATGGATATGTATATATAGATTCAACTCAAACGTATAAACAATCGGGAGGAAGTTCCAATCCATGGAGAGAAAGAGAGCAAATTAAACAAATCAATACTACTGCCCAGGGACAGATAAATTATAATGCCAGTTTTGGCAATCATACAATTGCCGCTACCGTAGTGGCAGAAAGATTGCAATCAGAGCGTTTAAGGAACTGGATACATGCTTCACCCGTTTCTAATAACCTTCCGTTGATATATTTTCCAACCGCTGATACTTACCAGGATAGCGATGACAAGCAGGCCCGGATTGGGTATATTGGCAGGATAAGTTATAGTTATGCCAACAAATACTTTTTAGATTTGTCTGCAAGGCGTGATGCTTCTTATTTATTTGCACCAGGTAATAGAGTGGGATATTTTCCAGGCGTTTCTGCAGGATGGAGAATAACAGATGAGCCGTTTATGCAAGCCTTATTACACAATAAAAAAGATGTTTTAACTGATTTAAAATTTAGGGGATCCTATGGTATATTAGGCGATGATAATCCAAACAATACACCTATTGTTGCGCCATATGCTTATCTGCCAGGATATAATTATAACCAGGGAACTGCTATAATTGATGGTAATCCTCTTACGGTATCAAGAGATAAAGGCGTTCCCACAACTAATATCTCATGGTTAAAAAGCAGAATAACTGATATTGGGTTAGATGCAATCTTTCTTAAAGGCAAGCTCAATGCCACTTTCGATTACTTCTACAGGAAACGTACTGGCTTGTTAGGCAATAAAAACGATGTAATAGTTCCGCAGGAAATTGGTTACAGCTTGCCACAGGAAAACATCAATAGCGACGCCCAATATGGAGGAGAAATGTCAGCAGGCTATAATAGTCACATTGGCAAGCTATTTTTCAATGTGGGAGGAAACGTATCCTACACCAAATCGAAGTTCCTGAACTCATACAAGCCGCTTTTCTTTAATTCACTGGATCAATATCGCAACTCGAGTGAGCAGAGATTCAACAATACAACGTGGGGTTATACAGTTATTGGTCAGTTCACTTCGCAGGATCAGATTAACAATTATAAAGTAAATATTGACGGCAAAGGAAACCGGACATTGTTACCTGGAGACCTGATCTATAAAGATTTCAATGGAGACGGTAAAATTGATGTGAATGATGAACGCCCTATCGGTTTTGGATATGGCACACAGCCTATGATCAACTTTGGATTTACCATTGGAGGCAGGTATAACAGCCTTGATTTCCATATTGACTTTTCCGGCGCTGCTGGATATACGTGGTTTCAAAACTGGGAATCGAGATGGGCTTTCCAAAACAACGGAAATTTGAATGCTATTTTTGAAGACCGCTGGCACAGGGCAGATCCTTTCGATCTTAACAGTGCATGGATCCCTGGTAAATATCCCCCAAATAGAGTGAATCCCGGGCATGGCCACAGTGATTATGGTGGCCCAGATGGTAATCAGTGGAATTCAACTTTCTGGTTGCACAACGTTAAACAGCTTAGAGCAAGAACTCTTGAAGTTGGGTATAGCTTACCCACTTCTGTTATCGAACGGCTTAAAATACAAAAGGCCAGGTTTTATCTCAATGCCTATAATTTGTTTTCACTTGATAACCTTAAGCAATATGGTGTAGATCCAGAAGTTATCGACGACAACGGATTGCAATTTCCGCAAAACAGAGTTCTAAATGTTGGCCTCAATATTACCTTATAAAAAATAATTTTTATTATAAAATAATAACGATGAAAAAAATATTTTATTCTTTAATCTTTGTACTTGTCCTAATAACGTATGGATGCAAAAAAGACAGCAGCTTTTTAGATGTTCCCCCAACCCAGATTATACCTGAAGATGTGGCTTTTTCTGATCCCGCGTTAGTATTATCTATAGCGGGAGATTTGTACAACCGGCAACTTGATTTCTCAAGCTTCGATGGAAATTCAGGAGATCCCGGCTGGAGAACTTTTGCTGATTTTAGTGAAAGCTTTCCTTCTGAAAATGGCAGCTATTTTATAGTTCAAAGAACAGGCTGGGGCTATGGGCAATGGGGTATTGACTGGTTCGGAAGCTATCAATATATCCGTGATCTCAACTTGTTCATTGCCAGGGATAGCGCCGCTACAAAACTTTTGCCTTCGGATAAGGCGCGTTTTTTGGCTGAAGGCAGATTTCTTCGTGCCAATTTTTATTTTGAGCTTGTAAAAAGAATGGGCGGCGTTCCGCTTGTACTTACTTCCCTAGTTTACGACTTGAAAGGAAATCCAAGTTATTTGCAAACACCACGTGCTAAAGAATCGGATATTTATGATTTTGTCATCAGTGAAGCTGAAGCAATAAAAAATGATTTGCCTTCAGACCCTAATGAAAAGTCGAGAGCAACGAAAGGCGCAGCTTTAGCTATGGAAGCGAGGGCGGCATTATATGCAGGGTCTATCGCTAAATATGGCGCTACTACTCCACAGGTTTCGTTACCTGGCGGTGAGGTGGGTATTGCAGCAAGTAAAGCAATTGGTTATTATACTATTGCGCTAAGAGCCGCAGAAGAAATTATAAATGGAGGTGCGGGCGGATATAAATTATATAATGTTTTGCCCGACAAGTCAGATAATTTCGCAGCGCTTTTTTTGGATAAAAGCAGTGTAAACCAGGAATCCATATTCATTGAAGATTATAAAGCGAATGGTGGTAAAACGCATCCATTTACTACTAACGATCAACCTTACTCCAACTCCGATGAAGGAGGTGATGCCGGACGTTTAGACCCTTCTTTAAATTTAGTTGAGTCATTCGAAAAATTGGATAACACTTATGCGCCTTTACCAACCAGGGATGGCTCAGGAAACCCAATTTATTATTCTAATGTCCAGGATATTTTTGCCGGAAGGGATGCCCGCCTGCATGGTACTGTATTATTACCCGGCGATTATTTTAAAAGCGGGCAGGTAGATATCTGGGGAGGTTATGTATTGGCTGATGGAAGTGTTTTTACCAGTGATGATGCTACAAAGCCTAAACCATTACCAGGTACAACAATTCCTATCCAGGTAGTTGGTAAAGATGGCCCGGTTAGTGGGCTGGAATTAAGAACACAATCCGGGTTTTACATTCGTAAATGGCTTGACCCGACAGTAGGTTCAGGAAGAAGAGGCAGGGGAAGTGATGTTGCCTTCATCCGCTATCGCTATGCTGAGGTGTTGCTTAATGCTGCGGAAGCCGCGTTTGAAATGGGAGACAATATGAAAGCCTCAATGTATATGAACCTGGTAAGAGCAAGAGCTGGTTTAACTATACCATTGACTGCCGGAGATATTACATTCGACCGGATTGTACACGAGCGCCGTGTGGAGCTTGCATTTGAAGGACATATACTTTATGATTATAAACGCTGGAGAATTGCACAGAAAGTATGGGATGGCACTCCAACAAGTTTGCCTGATCTTTTGAGCAATATTGGAACGGCTACTAAAAGAAGCACACAGCCATGGGGACTATGGCCTTACAAATATTACAACCCCGGTAATCCAAATAATGGCAAATGGATTTTGAGGGAAGTATTGCCCGGGCCAGTTAACGGTTCTAACTTGTTTCAACTGGGCAATTATTATTCTTTCATCAACGATGATGTGCGCGCTGCAAATCCTAAAATTGTAAAACAGCCTAACCAATAAATCAATCTTAAAATAATTATTATGAAAATCTTTTCTTATATTTTATCATTGACGCTGATTGTATGCCTTTTTTCCTGTAAAAAGGATAATTATGCGGCGCCTTCCTCTCAACTTTCGGGGGGCTTAACGTATAAAGGTGACAGCATTGGCGTTGAATACACCAGGGTTCCTTTTCAAATATATCAATATGGCTTTGGTAAAGTAGGAGCTATCAATGGCACTTTTGAGCAGAATGGTTCTTTTCATAGTCTGCTTTTTGATGGTAATTATAAGTTTATAGTTCCAAATGGACAGGGGCCTTTCTTATGGAAGCAAACACCTTCCGGGGATCCTGACTCACTTTCAATAACTGTAAAAGGCAATCAGAATCTTGATATAGAAGTTATTCCTTTTTACATGATAAGAAATCCTCAAATTGCCGCAAGTGGAGGAAACGTATCGGCTACATTTAAGGCGGAAAAAATTATCATGGATTCTGCCAACGCAAAGGATATTGAAAGGGTAAGTTTATATATCAATAGAACCCAGTATGTATCAGGGACAGATAATATCGCCGTTACTGATTTGGCAGGGAATAGTATTACCGATCCAAATAATATTGTTTTAACTGTTACAATACCCGCTATAGTTCCCACTCAGAATTATGTTTTTGCGCGCATAGGTATTAAAATTGCCGGAGTTGAGGATATGATTTTTTCACCTCTTCAAAAAATATCATTCTAAAATAATTGATAGAATAACTACATAAGTATAAATATAGAATTTCCGCTTAAAACATCTGTCTGATTTTTGATAAGAATATTAATAAAATAATATTCTTATCCGTAGAGTTTTTTGTCACAAGCGCAGAATTCTAAGTTATTAATTTCTTGTTTGATCCCGAATAAAAATTATTTATTCTCTTTATTAATTTTTTATAAAAAGGCATACACTAACATCTAAACTTCAATCTGCAATTAAATTTTTTTTCATGAAAAAATTATATCTCCTTTGTAGCCTGCTTTTCATGGCATTCTTGATAAATGCCCAACAAACAGGTTGGAAAATGGTTCCCGGCCGAATTACCACTCCCTGGGCGGATAGTGTAAATCCTTCTAATGTTTTAAATGAATATCCACGTCCTCAATTGCAACGTAATGAATGGGTCAACTTAAACGGACTTTGGCAATACGCTAAACTAGCTAAATCCAATGATGAAAATATTCCCGTTTCTTACGATGGCAATATTTTAGTTCCGTTTGCAATAGAATCTGCATTATCCGGCGTAGGAAAAACGGTTGGGAAAGACAGCATTTTATGGTACAACAGAACGATCACTTTATCTTCAAAAAATAAGCAAAAACTACTTTTACACTTTGGAGCAGTGGACTGGAGGAGCGATGTGTATATAAATGGAAAGCACGTTGGCTCGCACGAAGGCGGCTACGATCCTTTTACTATAGATATTACAAACGCGATTAAAAAAGGATCAAAGCAACAATTGTCAGTGCGCGTGTGGGATCCTACTAACGACGGCCCGCAGCCGCATGGCAAGCAGGTGGTGCATCCTGAAGGAATTTGGTACACTCCTGTAACCGGTATCTGGCAAACAGTTTGGCTTGAAACCGTTCCTGAAACCTACATTGTTTCAACAAAACAAACTCCGGATGTTGATAACCAAAATATCAATATCAGCACATCAATAGAAAATTTTCAGCAAGGTGATTTAATTGACTTTTCCGCATGGAAAGGCAATGAAAAGATCGCGGAAAAAAGAGTTGCTGACACTGCAATCGCGCTTTCAATTTCCAATCCTCAATTGTGGTCGCCTTCTGATCCTTATTTATACGATTTAAAAATTGCGCTGATAAGAAAAGGAAAAGTGATAGATGAAGTAAAAAGCTACTTCGCCATGAGAAAAATTTCTATTGCACCGGATCATAACGGAATTCAAAAACTGATGTTGAATAATAAATTTTTGTTTGAGTATGGCCCGCTTGATCAGGGCTGGTGGCCTGATGGATTATACACTGCACCAACAGATAATGCTTTGAAATTTGATATTGAAAAAACCAAAGAAATGGGTTTTAATCTGATTCGTAAACACATAAAAGTAGAGCCCGCGCGCTGGTATTATTATTGCGATAAATTGGGAATGCTTGTGTGGCAGGATATGCCAAGCGGCGATTTAGGAAATCATTGGGAGCCACGCCCCGGCGTGCTAGGGCGAGCAACCGACAGGGAAAGGACACCTGAAAGCGAAGGCTATTATCGCAAAGAATGGAATGCAATAATGGAAACGCTTCATAATTTTCCATGCATCATTGTTTGGATTCCGTTTAATGAAGCCTGGGGGCAATTTAAAACTGTTGACATCGCTGAATGGACGATGAAAAAAGATCCTTCAAGATTAGTGAACAGCGCTAGCGGTGGCAATTATTATGACGTCGGCCAAATCGTAGATCTACACAATTATCCTGATCCTGCAATGCCAAGGCCTGATGTTTTTGGAAATAAAAAAGCATTGGTTTTAGGTGAATTTGGAGGTTTGGGTTTGCCGGTGGAAGGGCATACCTGGCAGAAGAAAAGCTGGGGCTATCAAAGTTTTAAAAGTAATGACAGCTTGTTTGTAAGATATAATTCATTGGTAGACCAACTTGAAAAATTAATTCAGAAAGGCTTGTCTGCAGCGGTTTACACGCAAACTACCGATGTGGAGGGCGAGGTGAATGGCTTTATGACGTACGACAGAAAGGTAATGAAGATGCCGATAGAAAAATTAAGACAGGAAAATGAAAAATTGTATAAAGTAGATGGTATAGGGCTTAGATAGTTTAGACGGGTTCAGAAAGTTGAATAGATTTAGCGAGATCGCACAAAGCAAACATTGTACATTGCAAAGACGAGCGTTATAACTCAGAATATAGAAATTCTCTATTTTCAATGCCATTAGTTTTCAGAATCAAACCACACGATTATGATAGAAAATAAAAAAAATATTATAAAAATATTTTTTGGCTTGAGTGTTAACTTGCTATTTAGTTTTCAAATTTTAGTTGCTCAGCAAAATGCAATAAAAGTTTCTGTGCTTCAAAAACCCCCCGTTACTACATTTAATACGCATTATATCAGCAATAAAAAACCTTTGGCGCCACTTTATTTTATCAAGCTTCCGGCAAGCGCTGTCAAACCGCAAGGATGGATATTAAAATATCTTGAACTTCAGCGCGATGGCTTAACAGGTCAGTTAGGAGAAATAAGCGCATGGCTTGATAAAAAAAATAATGCGTGGTTTAGCGGCAACGGACAGGGCGATCATGGATGGGAAGAAGTGCCTTATTGGTTGAAAGGTTACGGCGATTTAGGTTATCTTTTGAAGGATAAAAAAATAATTGCGGAAACAAAATCATGGCTGGAAAAAGTTTTTGAAAGCCAGCGTGCCGACGGTTTTTTTGGGCCTGGTAAAACAGAAAGAAATCAGCAAGATAAAATAGTGAAAGTCCCCGACCTCTGGCCCAATATGATCATGCTTTGGTGCCTGCAATCGTACTATGAATACAGTAGCGATGCGCGCGTGATCCCTTTCATGACAAAATATTTTAAATGGCAAACTACCGTGCCCGACAGCATTCTTTTGAAAACCTATTGGGAAAACAGCCGCGGCGGCGATAATCTTTATAGCATTTATTGGCTATACGATCGTACCAGTGGAAAATGGTTGCTGAACCTCGCCGATAAAATTCATAAAAATACCGCCAACTGGTCGCAGCAAAATAATTTACCCAACTGGCACAATGTAAACGTAGCCCAGTGTTTCAGGGAACCTGCTACATATTTTATGCAGTCAAAAGACAGCAGTTTTTTAGATGCTACTTACAATGATTTTTATCTCATAAGAAAACTATACGGGCAAGTTCCGGGAGGCATGTTTGGCGCAGATGAAGATGCACGCAAAGGCTATAACGATCCGCGACAGGCAGTGGAAACCTGCGGGATGGTAGAGCAAATGGCATCTGATGAATTATTAACCGGCATCACCGGAGATCCTATGTGGGCCGACAATTGCGAAGATGTAGCTTTCAATACATATCCTGCCGCCGTAATGCCGGACTTTAAAGGATTGCGATATTTAACCGCGCCAAATATGGTGGTAAGCGATAGTAAAAATCATGCTCCCGGTATTCAGAATGAAGGCCCTTTTTTGATGATGAATCCATTCAGCAGCCGTTGTTGCCAGCACAATCATTCGCAGGGATGGCCTTATTATGCTGAGCATTTGTGGATGGCAACTCCAGACAATGGCATCGCTGCTTTATTATACAACAGCAGTGAAGTAACCGCAAAAGTAGGCAGTGGCAAAGGCAATGTGGTTATACTAAAACAAATAACTAATTACCCTTTTGATGAAAATATAAAAATTGAAGTACACACGCCATCAGCAGTAACTTTTCCTATTTATTTGCGTGTTCCGGGATGGTGTAATGAAGCAAGCGTTACTGTTAACGGAAAAGCCATCAATGCTAACGCTACAGCCGGCTCTTATATCCGTTTGGAAAATAAATGGAAACAGGGAGATCTAATAAGATTAAATCTCCCGATGAAATTGAATTTGCAAAAATGGACGGCAAATAAAAATAGTGTAAGCGTAAATTATGGCCCGCTTACTTTCTCTTTAAAAATTGATGAATCGTATCATTTGATGGACGCTAAAAAATCTGCTATTGGCGATTCTAAATGGCAACCAGGCGCAGACCAAACAAAGTGGCCTGCTTATGAAATTTACCCGGCAAGCGCCTGGAATTATGGCCTTGAATTAAATAATAAATCTCTTACGAACGAATTTGAAATAATTAAAAAACCATGGCCAGCAAGCAATTTTCCTTTTACGCAAAAAGATGTTCCGATAATATTAAAAACCAAAGGAAAAATTATTCCGCAATGGACGATTGATAAATATGGATTGTGCGGTGTGTTGCCGCAAAGCCCCGTAGCCGTTTCAACAAAAGCAGAGCCAATCGTACTGATACCGATGGGCGCAGCGCGGTTACGTATTTCAGCATTTCCTGTGGTAAACTAAAATGTAGATTTTGAATTTTCTTTGAGATTAAACCATCTTCATTTTTTTCAATAAAATAAAGACACTGTATCGAAAACCTAAAGCGCAATTATTATGAAGAAATTATTATTCTTAGTCATTTCGACATGTACATTATTATCTACAAACCTAAATGCGCAAACTCAAAGACCGGTATGGAGTAAAGAAAAAGCTAATCACTGGTATGCTACAAAAGGATGGATAAGAGGGAGCAATTTTATACCAAGTTCGGCAATCAACCAATTAGAGATGTGGCAGAAGGAGACTTTTGATACCGCGACTATTAATCGCGAATTAGGTTTTGCAGAAAACATCGGATTTAATGCGATGAGGGTTTTCCTACATCATGTGGCATGGCAGGTTGATGCGGAAGGTTTTAAAAAAAGGATGAACACCTATTTGAATATTGCTCACAAACACCATGTCAATACCATATTTGTGATATTTGATGATTGCTGGAATGATAATTATAAAGCAGGCAAGCAACCGGCGCCCAAAACGGGCATCCACAATTCAGGTTGGTTAAGGGACCCCGGCACTTTATACCATACAGAACCTGCGCTGGGCGACACTTTGGAAGAATATGTAAAAGACATTCTTACAACTTTTAAAAACGATAAAAGAATTTTATTGTGGGATTTGTATAATGAGCCGGGAAATTCAGCTTATGGTAATCAAAGCCTGGATCTTTTAAAAAAAGTATTTTCCTGGGCTCGGCAGATAAATCCTGATCAGCCAGTTTCTGCAGGTCTATGGAATAAAGATTTGAAAGAATTAAATCGATTTCAATTGGCAAATGATGATGTGATCACTTATCATAATTACAGTGATGAAGCGGAACATAAAAAGGTTATTGATTCCTTAAAAGCATATGGCCGCCCATTGATCTGCACCGAATACATGGCAAGGCCCCGCAGAAGTAAATTTCAAAATATAATGCCTTTGCTCAAACAAAATAACGTCGGTGCTATTAATTGGGGTTTTGTATCAGGAAAGACAAATACCATTTATGCATGGGACACCCCGATGCCTGGCGGAGCTGAGCCGAAAGTTTGGTTTCATGATATATTCCGGAAAGATGGCACACCCTACAGCATGGAAGAAGTAAAATTTATTAAATCATTGACCGGTAAAAATGCACCGAAGAAGCGATTGCATGATAGAGTGTTACAAGAAAATTAATTCACATCAAATCTTAAAAATAATTAATTGAAAAATAAATCACAAACTATGAAACCAACCCAATTGTTGAAACTCTTATGGATATTATTTTTTTCTCAACAAACATTTGCGCAGATACATGAAGCGCCAGCTTATCCTTTGATATCTCATGATCCTTATTTCAGTATCTGGTCTATGAGCGATACATTGAATGCCTCCCCTACCAAACACTGGACCGGTGTGGATCAGGCGCTAACCGGCTTAATAAAAGTGGATGGAGAAACTTATCGGGTAATTGGTAACGAAGCCAAAGGTTACGAAAGCATTGCTGCTACAAGTGACGATCAAAATTATTCCGTAAAATATACAGAAAAAGAACCTGCTGATGGTTGGGAAGATGCTGATTATAAAGATGCAAACTGGAAGACAGGAAAGGCTCCATTTGCCAACGATAAATCCACAAAAGGAACACCCTGGTTTAGTAAAAATTTATGGGTTCGGAGAACATTTAATGTAAACAAGATCACTAACGGCGATGCGTACCTGAAAATAAAACATGATGATAATATCGAAGTTTATTTAAATGGCGAAAAAATTTATAGCCTGAAAGGATGGGTTGAAAAATATGAATACATTCCAATTGAAAAACAAAAACTAAAGAAAGGTAAAAATGTTCTGGCAATACATATTGCCAATACAGCCGGCGGAGCTTTCCTGGATGCGGGTTTAGTAGCAGAATCAGAAATAAAAAATAATCCGGGTATAACCAATGCAGTTCAAAAAGATGTTACTATAAATGCCACGCAAACCATTTATAATTTTGATTGCGGAACGATCGATGCTACGATCACTTTTACTTCGCCGTTAATAATTACAGATTTAGATTTATTATCAAGGCCGGTTTCTTATGTTACTTATTCAGTAAAATCTAATGACAGTAAATCGCACAATGTGCAATTATATTTTGGTGCGTCCACAAACATTGCGACCAACACGCCTTCCCAACAAGTGACTGCAAAAAAATACAGTACCTCTCAATTAAATATTTTGAAAGCAGGTACTATAGAGCAACCTGTTCTTCAAAAAAAAGGGGACAATTTAAGGATTGACTGGGGCTATATGTATGTGGCTACGCCCGTTTCGGCAAAAGCAAAACAAAGCATTACCAGCGCTGCAGGTGCATTGGCATCTTTCATTCAAAATGTTTCAAACGCCAATATTACTTCAGGTAAAAATTTGATTTTGAATACTGCTGTTTCATTGGGTAAAGTAGGCTCCACGCCAAAAGAACAATTTTTTTTATTAGGATATGATGATATTTATTCCATACAATATTTTCATCAAAATTTGAAACCCTGGTGGAAAAACGATACAAGCCAAAATATAGAAAAACAACTTTTGCTCGCCTCTGACAATTATAAAAACGTAATGCATAAATGTGCAGATCTTAATGAGAAAATTTATAGTGATGCAGAAAAAGCAGGCGGCAAAACTTACGCCGGTCTTTGCGTACTTGCTTACAGGCAAAGCATTTCAGCGCATAAATTAATAAGAAGCCCGCAGGGAGAATTATTATTTCTTTCAAAAGAAAATTTCAGCAATGGCTCTATCAATACAGTTGATATTAGTTATCCATCAGCGCCATTATATCTTGCATACAACCCTGAATTGTTGAAAGGCATGCTGAACGGAATTTTTTATTTCAGTGAGAGTGGTAAATGGACAAAGCCATTTGCAGCGCATGATCTGGGCACTTATCCCATTGCAAACGGGCAAACTTATGGAGAAGGTATGCCCGTAGAAGAATCAGGAAATATGGTCATTTTAACCGCTGCCATCGCCAAGGTAGAGGGGAATGCCAATTATGCAAAGAAGCACTGGAAAACCTTAACCACCTGGGCAAATTATTTAGTGAAAGAAGGCTTCGACCCCGCCAATCAATTATGCACGGATGATTTTGCCGGGCACCTCGCGCGCAATGCCAATCTTTCTGCGAAAGCTATTGTAGGCATTGGTTGTTATGGAATGCTGGCTAATATGATTGGTGAAAAATCCACAGGAGAAAGATACACCGACACAGCAAAAAATATGGCCAAACGATGGATGCAAATGGACGATGAAGGCGATCATTATGCTTTAACCTTTGATAAGAATAATACATGGAGCCAGAAGTACAATATGGTATGGGACAAAGTTTTGGATCTTAATATTTTTCCAAAAGAAGTGGCCCAAAAGGAAATAAAATTTTATCTCACCAAACAAAATGAATTTGGTTTGCCGCTCGACAGCAGAAAAACTTATACTAAAAGTGATTGGATCATGTGGACAGCAACGCTTGCTGATAATCAAAAAGATTTTGAAGCTTTGGTTGACCCTATTTATAAATTCGCGACAGAAACGCCAACCCGCGTACCTTTAAGCGATTGGCATGAAACGACAAATGGCAAGCAGGTTGGCTTCCAGGCAAGAAGCGTGGTGGGCGGTTATTTCATGAAAGTCCTCTATGCTAAATTGAATAAATAATAAGACTTCCGTTTGAGATTTTTTAATGCGATGATTTGTGAAATGATATTTAATCGATTAATATAGGTTATGAATATTAAATTCAAAATGATTAATTTATTTTCTGCATCGATGTTTCTCTTAAGTACAGCCATTTATGCACAGCATGTAAATTCCGGCGTTCAATTAACTCACTATGTGTTTAATGAATTTGCAAATGGCACCGTTACAATGAAATCCGGTGAAACGTTTAACCGTCATTTGAACTATAATATTTTAACGAACGAAATGATATTCAACAGCGACGGAAAATACATGGCGATCGCCAGCCCCGAAAATGTAGATACTGTGAATATTAATGACAGAAAATTTATTTATTTAAATAATAAATTTTTTGAAATGCTGGTCAATTCAAACATACCATTGTTGCTTGAATTTACCAGTAGTATCAACGAGCCTGGCGTATCTACAGGTTATGGAGTAACTTCAACTACAACGGCATCTACATCATACAAATCATTGGTGAATAGCGGTGGTGCATACGAGCTAAAATTACCCGATGGCTTTACAGTAACTCCCGGATATAATTACTGGATAAAAAAAGATGGCGTTTTATTGAAAGCAGGAAGCGCGAAACAATTGATAAAAATTTTTCCTGAAAAGAAAATTCAGATTGAGGAGCTTATAAAAAAGAACCAAACAAGCTTTTCAAAAAGGGATGATATTATCTCACTCGTAAAGCAAATTGAATAAAAATATTTTTGGAGAAATATTTATTTGGTTTTTAAATGAATAAGCATTTGAAACAAAGCATTATACCAATAAAGATTATATTCATTTTATTTCTTGCCTTTGCAGGAAACGTTTTGCTGAAAGCACAAAGCCGCTATGATCGGACTTTACAAAAGATTAACGCAGCTGGATAAATAGTGATTTAAAAATTCTTTTCAAAATAATAAAAATTCAAGCATGAAATTAACCAACATCTTTTCTATTGCGATCGCTACCTTATTTGCTGCCTGCAATGGTGCTTCCACAAATACTACCGCCACCGATTCTACGGTGAATAAAACAACAACTGATTCTATTACTCCCAAAACGAATACGATGCCCGATAAAAAAAATTTTGAATCAACCATTGATGGAAAGAAAACTGATTTGTATATTTTAAAAAATCACAATGGCATGGAAGCCGCTATCACTAATTATGGCGGTCGTTTAGCAGGATTATGGGTGCCTGATAAGAATGGAAAAATGACTGATGTAGTGGTGGGTTTTAAATCAGTAGAAGATTATGTAAACTCCACCGAACCCTATTTTGGAGCTACGATTGGGCGCTTTGGAAACCGCATCGCCAAAGGAAAATTTTCTTTAGATGGCAAACAGTATACATTGTTCACCAATAACGGCGTCAACACATTGCATGGTGGAAAGAAAGGCTACCAGTCTGTTGTTTGGGATGCCAAACAATTGAATGATTCCACGCTGGAACTTTCGTATTTATCAAAGGATATGGAAGAAGGCTTTCCCGGAAACCTGAATGTGAAAGTAACTTATTCGCTCACAAACGATAATGGTTTTAAATGTGAATATGAAGCAACCACTGATAAAAAAACGGTGGTGAATTTAACCAATCACGCCTTTTTTAATTTGAATGGCGAGGGAAGTGGTTCTATATTGAACCATACAGTTCAGATTTATGCAGATAAATATACGCCTGTTGATTCAGGATTAATTCCTTCCGGCAAGCTCGCCCCTGTTGCAGGAACGCCTTTTGATTTTACGAAACCAACTACAATTGGCCTAAGGGTAAATGACAACAATGAACAATTGAAAAATGGAAAAGGTTACGACCACAATTTCGTTTTAAACCAAACAAAGGTAGACGGGCTCTATCATGCAGCAACAGTAACCGGTGATAAATCAGGAATTATAATGAATGTATATACCCAGGAACCGGGCCTTCAATTTTACAGCGGCAATTTTATGCAAAGCAAAAATACTTTTAGCGATGGCAGCAAAGATGATTTTAGAACTGCCTTCGCAATGGAAACACAACACTTTCCTGATTCGCCCAACCAGCCCTCATTTCCATCAACTGTTTTGAAACGAGGAGATATTTATAAGACAGTAAGTGTGTATAAATTTTCAACAACAAAATAAATTGAAAATCTATTATTAAAAAAAATAGCAGATTTCTACTTTTGGGTTTATAACGTTTTCAATTTTATTATTTGAAAAATAAAATACTATTTTTTCGTTTATAACAATTTTCTTCAAAACAAATTCACACAAACAAAGTATGAAGGCATTATTGTTATTAATAAGTTTTATGAATTTACCATGTTTTTTTATTTCAGCACAGACCATGCTTTCTGAGAAAACAGCTTACTATCCTAGAGTGATCCGATTACAACACAGCAGAGATTTTAATGGACGTTTAATTGCCAGTTTTGATAACGGCAATAAGGGAACTTTTTATGAAAGCAAAGATTCCGGCGCAACATGGAATTATATTTCCAGCATATCTGAAAACACGCCACCACGCAACTGTTGCAGTGATATATATGAAGTGCCGCAACAGCAAAACAATATTTCTGAAGGCGATTTATTTTGGGCAACATCAGTAGGCACAGACCATAAGCAAAGAAGCAATTGTTCAATCCGTATTTATAAAAGCACAGACCATGCACGCACATGGAATTTTTTTTCTATTGCGGTAACAGGTTCTATAGGTTTGTGGGAGCCATCATTTTTTATGGATAATAAAAACGAGCTTGTTATGTTTTTTTCAAGTGAAGAATATAAATCTGCAGGATATAACCAAATAATTGCTCATAAAGTTTCAACCGATGGCGGTTCAACGTGGAGCGACGACGTGTATGATGTTGCGATAAATGATAATCAGATGCGGCCTGGAATGCCTACGGTTGTTAGGTTACAGGATGGCACTTACATCATGTGCTATGAAGTATGTGGCAGAAATTGCGATACTTATATCCGCACTTCATCCGATGGAAATAACTGGGGTAATCCGGCAGACTTAGGCACGAGAGTGGAATCAACAGAAGGAAATCATTTCTCTCATGCGCCAACAATTTCACTGTCTGAGGATGGAAAATTATTTATTGTTGGGCAGGTATTGAACAAGAATAGCGATAATGCTATTGCTGAAAATAATGGAAAAATATTTATGATGAACAGTAATAACGGAAAAGGATTATGGACTGAAATGCACGTGCCTGTTGCTTCTCCATCTGATGGCTCTAATCCATGCGAAAATTATAGTTCTCAATTGTTGCCTTCAACAGATGGGAAAAAAGTGCTGGAGCTTGCATTGAAAAGAACTAATGATGGATGCCGCTTGTTTTATAATTCCGGTGATTTAAATTCCGCAATGAAACAGAAAAAATAATTTTTTAAATACCATATCAACCAAAATGTAGGTTTTCCGAATTCGTAATTCGTAATTTCAAAATGATCTCATCAATTACAAAAAATGTTTTTCTGGGCATGCTAATGTTCGCTTCGGAAATTTGCTGTGCACAACAAACCTTCACTAATCCCTTATTGCCGGCTGGCGCTGATCCGTGGGTCATCCAAAAAGATGGATATTATTATTACACCAACACAACAGGGAGTAATGTTACGCTTTGGAAAACTAGAAATATAAGTGATCTCATCAATGCGGAAAAAAAAATAGTGTGGATACCGCCTTCCAAAGGTGCTTATTCGCACGATATCTGGGCGCCTGAAATTCATTTTTTTAAAGGAAAATGGTATATCTATTTCGCTGCAGATAGAGGCCGTAATGAGAGCCACAGGTTATACGTTTTAGAGAATACATCCCAGGATCCGCTGAAAGGAAAATGGATAATGAAAGGTGAACTGAAAACGCCTGAAGACAAATGGGCAATTGACGCAAGCGTATTTGAGAATAATGAAAAGTTATATTTAATATGGAGCGGATGGAAGGGAAAAGTTAATGGAGAACAGGATATTTTTATTGCAAAAATGAAAGACCCATGGACAGCGGAAGGCACTCGCACACTGCTTTCCACTCCTTCTCTTGCCTGGGAAAAGAATGGAGATTTAAATAATCCAAATGATGTTAGCCATGTGAATGTGAATGAAGGCCCCGAGATTTTAAAGCATGGAAATAATTTGTTTTTAATTTATTCCGCCAGTGGTTGCTGGACAGATACGTATGCTCTGGGAATGCTCAGCACTACCGTAAATGCGGATTTGCTGAATGCTGATTCATGGACGAAATCGGATACACCGGTTTTCAAACAATCCATAAAAAATAAAGTTTATGCACCCGGGCATAATTCTTTTTTCACATCACCTGATGGAAGAGAAAATTATATTTTATATCACGCCAACAGTGCGCCAGGAGAAGGTTGTGGCTCTCATCGCTCGCCGCGCGCACAAAAATTTAGATGGACTTCAACCGGCACTCCCATTTTTGGTGAACCTGTGCCTGAAGGCGAAGAACTTCCTATTCCTTCAGGAACAAAAGTTGAAAACATTCATCATAATCCTGTTTTAAATATTGATTTTGCCGACCCGACGGTTATCAATATTAATGGCACTTACTACGCGTATGCAACGCAATCAAAGCATAATGGAAAGATGATTAACATCCAGGTGGCTACTTCTAAAGATTTATTTAACTGGAACTATGAAGGAGATGCATTGCCTCAGAAACCAGTGTGGGCAAGTCATACACAAAGTTTTTGGGCGCCGGATGTTTTGTATGATTCAGCTACAAGCCAATATGTAATGTTCTATTGCGCAAAAAATGATAACAAAAATTTTGATAAATGTATTGGAGTAGCTTTTGCAAAAAAACCAACAGGGCCTTTCATTGATAAAGGCAGTCCATTAATTGAAGGGAAAACTTTTACAGACATAGATCCGATGGCAATGACTGATCCGCAGACAGGGAAAAAATTATTATATTGGGGTTCTGGGTTTAAACCAATAAGAGTGCGTGAATTAAATGATAACTGGAAAGGTTTTAAAGAAGGTTCTGTTGAAAAACCGCTCGTTTTTCCGGGAAAGGAAAACAGCTATTCAAAATTGATTGAAGGTGCTTGGGTAGATTATTATGATGGTAAATATTATTTGTATTATTCAGGTGATAACTGTTGTGGCGATAATGCCAATTATGCCGTAATGGTAGCAAGGGCCGACAACGCATTTGGCCCGTTTGAGAGATTAGGGAAATTCAATGGAACCGGCTCCAGTGTTATTTTACAGAAAGATAATATATGGAATGCGCCCGGCCATAACTCAATTGTAAAAGATAATGAAGGTAATATTTGGATTGCCTATCACGCCATTTGGAAAGATAAAAAAATGGCAGGAAACCCCACTGGCACTAATAATTATTTGAAAAGAGTGATGTGCATAGAACCGGTGGTTTATAGAAATGGATGGCCGGTGGTTTTGAAAAAATATTAGAGAAGGAAAATAGATTTTCTATATTTTGACTTGTTTGGTTTGTAGATTGTTTGCGTTCCCGCCAACAATTTTCAGTATCCATTTTTGATTGTTATTTCATTTGTTTTACAGTAATAGCCCTTCAGATTTATGACTTACATGGCTGTTGGCGACGGCGAGCAGAAACACGAAATATCTAAAATTCTACATTTAGGCTTATATCAACCATCAACTTTTTTTTTATCAAACCACTTGAGCGAAAACAGAAACACTATGAATATGTTTTGAAACAATAAGTGAAAATTTATGTTAGATTGAGTGTATATTGAGATAAGATTTATCTTCTAAAATTCTATTCGAATGATTGCCAATAGAAGACTTTCAGGCTTCGCATTTATAATTTTCCTTTTGTTATTTTCAAATAAAGGATTTGGCCAAAACAGTCCTTTGTTCAAATTATTGCCATCTTCCCAAACCGGTATTGATTTTAAGAACCAGATCACTGAAAATGATTCACTGAACATATTGAACCAGGCAAATATTTATAATGGCGGCGGTGTAGCTATTGGCGATTTTAACCGCGACGGATTAATGGATATTTATTTTGCAGGCAATATGGTATCTAATAAATTATACCTGAATAAAGGTGCGATGAAATTTAAAGATGTAACCGACGCTGCAGGCGTTGGTGGCGAGGGAAGATGGTGTACGGGCGTTTCAGTTGTTGACATTAACAACGATGGATGGCCGGATATTTATGTATGCGCATCATTTAGCAGCGATCCTAAAATACGTACCAATCTTTTATATATCAACCAGGGACTGAATAAAGATGGTATTCCAGTGTTTAAGGAATCAGCCGCTGAGTATGGACTTGCCGATACAGGCTTTAGCACGCAGGCATATTTTTTTGATTACGATAGAGATGGAGACCTCGACATGTATCTTGTCACCAATGAAATTTATGATCCGAAAACGCCTATCAAATTCAGGCCAAAAGTTACTGATGGAAGCGCTAAAAATACCGACCGGCTTTATCGCAATAATGGGAACGGCACTTTCACCAATGTATCAAAAGAAGCAGGCATCACGATAGAAGGATGGGGACATGCTGCATGCATCACAGATATCAACGGCGATGGCTGGCCGGATATTTATGTATCCAATGATTTTGTATCAAATGATCTTTGCTATATCAATAATAAAGACGGGACATTTACCAATCGCCTGGGAGAATATTTTAAACATACATCGTGGAATGCAATGGGTACCGATGCTGTAGATATTAATAATGATGGCATGGTCGATTTTGTCTCTTTAGAAATGCTTCCTGAAGATAATCTTCGTAAAAAAAGGATGCTTAGTGGAAATGAATATTACAACTATATCAACAGCGGTTTGTATAATTATGGTGCGCAATATGTAAGGAATATGTTTCAATTGAATAGTGGAATCACGCCTTTGGGGCATCCCGTGTTTAGCGATGTAAGCCTCCTTGCCGGTATTTACCAAACTGACTGGAGTTGGTGCCCGTTGATCGCTGATTTTGATAATGATGGTTTTCGTGATCTCATTATTTCTAATGGATTGCCGCGTGACGTTACTGATCTGGATTATATTGATTACGGCAACGGCCAGCGCGGCAACACAGGTAATTATAAACTCGCCATGACAGATTCTTTACCAGTGGTTAAATTAGCAAATTATGCTTTTAAAAATATCAATGGTATTCAGTTTGAAAACACCACAAAAGCATGGGGGCTTACAGAGCCATCTTTTTCAAACGGAGCGGCTTATGCAGACCTCGATAATGACGGCGACCTGGATATTATTATTAATAATATCAACGGGCCTGCTTTTGTTTATGAAAATATGCTAAACAATAACGGGCAAAAAAGCAAGGAGCACACTCTTACAGTAAATATTGCCGGGCCCGCAGCAAATGTAGACGGGATAGGCACTTCATTACATTTATATTACGCGGGAAAGCAGCAATATTATGAACATCAGCCTACACGTGGCTATTTGTCAAACGATGATCCGAGAGCGCACTTTGGTTTAGGTTCTGTTAACCTGATTGATTCTCTGCTAATCTTGTGGCCTGATGGCAAAAAACAACTTCTTACCAACATCAAAACAGACCAGGCAATAACAATTTCGTATAAGGATGCCCGTTATATAGATCAAAAAAAATCAAACCCTTTTGATTCTTCTTATTTTATTAATGCAGCAACGCGTTACAACATAAATTATAAGCCAGAGGAAAAAGATTTTGTGGATTATAATATTCAGCCCAGCATGCCTCACAAGCTAAGCCAGTATGGGCCCGGCATTGCGGTTGGCGATATAGATCACAATGGTTTTGAAGACTTTTATATCGGTGGCTCGTCCGGCAACCATGGAGTATTCTTTATGCAGGATGCCACAGGGCATTTCACTTTAGATTCCTCACGTTTTAAGGAAAAAGATGATCCGCTTTATGAAGATATGGGAGCCATTCTTTTTGACGCAAATAATGACGGGTTTCCTGATCTCTATATTGCGAGCGGGAGCTATGAAATTCCGCCAAACCATCCGATAAGCAGCGACCGTTTGTTTTTGAATGATGGCACAGGCCATTTCATAAAAACCACCAATGCCCTTCCGCGCGATTCATCCAATGGGTCATGCGTACGAGCGGCTGATTTTGATGGCGATGGAAAACTGGATTTATTTGTTGGTGGAAGAGTAGTTTCAGGCGCATATCCCATCGCGCCGCAAAGTTTTTTATTAAAAAATATAGGTGGGAAATTTGTTGATGTTACTGAAAAATATTGCCCCGGGCTGAAACATATTGGAATGGTGACAGATGCTTTGTGGACAGATTTTGACAATGATGGAAAAATAGATCTGATAGTGGTGGGTGAATGGATGCCGGTAACTTTTTTTAGAAACACAGGAACTTCATTTGTAAAAGTAAAAACCGGAATTGAGAATCATACCGGCTGGTGGAACAGTATTGTCGCCGGTGACTTTAACAACGATGGCAAAATGGATTATATAGTCGGAAACCTGGGTCTCAATTCTAATTACAAAGCCACGCCGGATCAACCAATGACCATCATTGCAAAAGATATTGATAATAATGGCTCTGTTGATCCAATGGTATTTTGTTATATGGAAGCTACCGATGGCACTCAAAAGCCTTTTCCAATGACATCGAGAGATGATATGGTGAGCCAGGTAATAAGTTTCCGGAAAAAATTCCCTACTTATAAATCGTATGGGCTTGCCGCTATGCAGGATATCTGGAGTGAAAAAGATTTGAAAGATGCATTGGTGATGAAAGCCACTGACATGCAAACGAGCTATATTGAAAATAAAGGCAATGGACATTTTACAATAACTCCTATGCCGCTTGAAGCGCAGATGGCGCCAGTTTATGGAATGGTGAGTGAAGATGTGGATGGAGATGGAAACCTTGATGTGCTGATGGTAGGCAACGATTATGGAATGGATCCCTACAGTGGCCGTCATGATGCATTTAACGGGCTATGTTTGAAAGGTGATGGCAAAGGAAATTTCAGCAGCACAACCATTGCCCAAAGCGGTTTTTTTGTAAAGGGAGATGCGAAAGGGTTGGCTAAAATACATACTGCAAAGAATGAAGATATTATAGTAGCAACGCAAAACCAGGACAGCCTGATGGTTTATAGCAAAAATGATCAATACAAGAAAAATATCCTGAAATGGATCTCCTTAAAGCCGGATGATTTTTGTGCAGACGTGATTTTGAATGATGGTAGAAAAACCCGGGTTGAATTCTATTATGGCTCTACATTTTTATCCCAATCTTCGCGGAAGTTTGCAATAGAAAAAAATATGAAGAAGATTATCATTACCAATTTCAAAGGAATAAAAAGAAATGTTTTATAAGAAAAAACTTATTGATATTTCGTCTTCAAAAAAATGAATAAATTTCAAAACGCCATGGTTCGTGTCCCCAGCGGCGCCATGGTTCGTGTCCCCACGAACCATATTAAAGAATTAAAATGACCGTTATAAGCCGAAAAGTAGAAATTTGCAATTTTCAATTTTCAGAATCGATATGATAAAAAACCTTTTTTGTATAATTTTTATTTCACTGAGTTTTTCAATAAACGCAGATGGACAGTGGGAAAGTAAAACTGAAAATGCGCGTTATATTCACAGGGCAATAAAAGAAGCAACTGATGTGATGGTTTACGATATCTATTCACCGCCCGTAACCAGCCGAACCTACGCCTATATTTCTGTTGCAGCTTATGAAACCCTCATTCACGAAAAGTCAGGATACCTAAGCCTTGCAGGGCAGTTACATGGCCTGCAAACATTGCCGGCCCCTGAAGCAGGAAAAAAATACAGCTTTACTTTGGCGGCGGTAAAAGCCATATTAACGGTGGCAAAATCTCTTGTCATTTCTGAAAATAAAATTGCAGATTTTGAAACAACTATTGAGAAAGAATTTTTAGTCGATGGTATTCCACAACAGGTTTATGATAACTCCGTTGCTTATGGCCTGCAGGTTGCCGATCATATTCTGGCTTGGGCGGCAAAAGATAATTATAAACAATTACGCTCCCTGTCACAATATGCAGTTACCAATGATGAAGGCTCGTGGAAACCTACGCCACCAGCGTATATCAGGGCAATAGAGCCTAACTGGAATAAATTAAGGACATTTATTATTGATTCCGCGCAACAGTTTAAACCAGAACGCCCGCCATCTTTTTCAAAAGACACATCAAGCGCATTTTACAAAATCGCTTTTGCCGTTTATGAAAAAGGAAAAGATAATTCTGCAAATGAAATAAGCGTTTCAAATTTCTGGGATTGCAATCCTTTTAAAATGAATGTGAGAGGGCATGTAATGTATGCCACAAAAAAAATTTCACCCAACGGGCATTGGATGAATATAACAAGAATTATTTGCGAAAAAGCACATGCAGATCCTATTCAATCCGCGGAAGCATACGCATGCATAGCAGTTACTATGGCTGATTGTTTTATCAGCTGCTGGGATGAAAAATACCGCAGTGTTTTGATAAGGCCGGAAACTTATATTAATCGTTATATTGATGTAGCGTGGGTTCCGGTTTTGCAAACTCCGCCGTTCCCGGAATATACAAGCGGCCACAGTATTGTTTCCGCGGGCGCATCGGTGGTGCTTACGAAATTATTTGGCAATAATTTTTCTTATACTGATTCAACAGAATCCGAATTCGGCTTGCCTCCGCGCAATTTTAGTTCTTTTAATGCGGCTGCTCATGAAGCGGCCATCAGCCGTTTTTATGGTGGAATACATTATATGCCGGCAATAAAAAATGGTTTTATTGCTGGCGATGCGATAGGAAAATTAATAGTTCAAAAATTGAAAATGAAAAAAGAATAATTGGTTCTTTTCAAAAGAAGTGAATATGAAATATGATACATCCACATAACTTAAAATATAGAAAATTGATATTCTAACAGAAATAAAAAGTGCCTTTATACAATATCACTTAAAAAAAATCAATAAATCAATAATTTCTTTTTTATCAAACTTAATTTATGGCGCGCTTAAAATTTACTGCTCTTGTTTGTTTGTTATTTTTTGCCAATTCTCTTTTTTCCCAGAATTTAAAAGCAAGAATTAAAATTGATATAGAAAGAAAAACCGGCCAGGTTGATTCTATGATCTATGGAAATTTTACGGAGCATTTAGGTAGATGTATTTATGGAGGAATTTTTGATCCGGCTTCTAAAAAAGCGGATAATAATGGCTTTAGAACAGATGTAATTGAGGCTACCAAAGACTTACACGTTTCGCAGGTGCGTTGGCCGGGCGGCAATTTTGTAAGCGGCTATCATTGGATGGATGGTATTGGCCCTTTGGAAAAACGCCCAAAGAAAAAAGACCTGGCGTGGGGCGCTATCGAAACAAACCGTGTGGGCACTGATGAATTTATGAAATGGGCGAAAGAAGCGAATGTTCAGCCTTATGTGTGTGTGAACATGGGAACCGGCACGATTGAAGAAGCACGCAATTGGGTAGAATATTGCAATGCGCCGGCAGGAATTTATTACAGTGATTTGAGAGTTACGAATGGCCATTCCGAACCATATAAAGTAAAATATTGGGGACTGGGAAATGAGATGGATGGCCAGTGGCAAATAGGGCATTTGAATGCTGAAGACTACAGCAAAAAAGCCATGGAAGCTGCGAAGCTGATGAGATGGAGCGACGGCAGCATAAAGTTAATCGCATCGGGAAGCAGTAACTATGGCGCTGATTGGCAACACTGGAACAGCACTGTTTTAGACCAGCTTTTTGATTATATTGATTATATTTCTTTACATCATTATGCAGGCAATCACGAAAAAGATCATTATCGTTTTATGGCTTCCATCAACATGGTAAATAATGTGATTGACATTACAAGAGGAATTATAAAAGAAGAACAACAAAAGCATAAATCACAAAAACAAATTTACATTGCTTTCGACGAATATAATGTATGGTATCGCTCAGGCGGCGAGCAGCAATTGGAAGAACATTACAATCTGCAGGATGCCTTGGTGGTGGCTTCTTATCTCAATACTTTTATCAGGAATGCAGATGTGGTAAAAATGGCCAACATGGCTCAATTGGTTAATGTAATTGCACCAATGATGGTAACCGATGACACTTTATGGAAACAAACCATTTATTATCCATTTGCGCTTTTTGCTAAAAATTGTTATGGGAATGCGATTGATACTTATATTGATTGTGATACTTATAATGCAGGTGATTATAAAAAAGTTCCTTACCTCGATGTGTCCTCGGTTTATAATGGCAAAGAAAATGAATTGATAATAAATGTTGTAAACCGTCATTTGGATAAAGCGATTGAAACAACAATAATGAATCAATTTGGAAACCTTGCCGCGAGGGGAATTGCTTATGAAATCAACTCATCAAAAATCACTGATGAAAATTCTGTAAACGAACAAAAGGTAAAAATCAATCAAAAGGAAATCACTGCAAAAAAAGATGGATTCATGTATTCGTTTCCACCTCATTCTTTTACAATGATAAAAATAAAGTTGAATTGACTGGAAAGCTAAAATGTAGATAATTCTATTTTTTTGGTGCTATCTTAAATTATTATTTGTGTTTTACAAAACTGTTTAAGTAATAAAAGAATTTAGTTTCTTAAAGCTCAAACTCATGTCACAGGATACAATATTTAAAAATTATTTTGTCTTCAATTCAAAACAAAACATGGCGCCTAAGCCTATCTCACTTTCTACCCAAATCTTTCCGTTCTGTGCGTCGATAAATTCTTTGGAAATCGCCAGGCCTAATCCGGTTCCCTTTTCTTTAGCGCCGGGAACCTGGAAGTATTTTTCAAATATTCTATTTTGAAATTCATGAGCAATTCCAGGCCCATGATCTTTCACTGAAAAAAGGATATTATTGTTATGGTTTTGCGCGGAGATTTCTATTACACTATTTGTATTTGAATATTTAATAGCATTGGTTAAAAAATTATTTAACACCCAGGTGGTTTTTTCTGCGTCCGCATTTATCAATGGCAATTTTTTTTCAGAAACATTCTTTATTTGGATTCCTTTTTCTTTTGCAGTAACAATCACTGTTTCCAGAGCTTTTGAAATTATTTGCAAAGGATCTACTGTTTGAATGTTTAATTGAATTCGTCCCGCTTCTACCTGCGACATATTCAATAGCTCACTTAAAATTTTCAGCATTCTTTGGTTATCTTGTTTGAGATTTTCAACCAGTTCTTTTTGTTGGGGCGAGAGGGCGGTGTTCTTATCTTCCAAGAGTTTCAAACTAAAATCTGAGGATGCCAAAGGAGTTTTTAATTCATGTGAAATGGTAGCGATAAAATTTGTTTTTGCCAGGTCCAACTCTTTGAAAGATGTAATATTTTTAACAACGATCACTTTACTATTCATTTCATCCTGCGCCACTTCAATTATTTCTTTTACAAAATAATTTTCCCTGTTTTCTAAAACAATTTTGAATGGTACTGAAGTTTCATTTTCTAATAAAAACCGAAACAAGTCATTTTTTCTCATTACATCTCCGGCAGGCTTTCCAACAATATCCTGAATTTGCAAGCCCAATAATTGCAATGCCTGGTAATTTGCAAAAAGGATCTTATTATTCTTATCTATTCCGATACTTGCATCTTTTAAACTGTTGATCACCGCTTCTGCGCGGCTTTTTTCAAATAGCAATTGATTCAGGTTGCTGCTTTCAAAATATTCTAATTTTTCTGCCATTTGATTAAAAGATCCGGCAAGTTGTCCGAATTCATCTTTACTGTCAATATGTATCCTATGCCTGTAATTTTTATTCGCTATCTGTTGGATCGCTTCGGAAAATGCCCTGATAGGATTGGTGATAAAAAAAGGGAAATTAATAATGAAAGTAAATGAGATGAGAAAAATAATTCCAGCCAAAGTGATAATATACACAAGCGCTTTATCTGCTATCGCTTTTGCCTTATCATTTTTTATTTGAATTGCGTTTAAATTGATTGCAAGTATCTTTTGTATTTCTACTTGCAAGTCATGAATATTTTGTTGCGTAGTGTCGCCTGCTTTTAGCTTATCAAAATAAATTTCTGTAAAATGAACAGCATCCGCTTCTCCTGGCTCTGTGATGTCGCTGCTTTCCTTATCCAACGCTTTCTTAAACCTTATTATTGATGAGTCATAATTTACATGCAGATCATTTATCTGTTGCTGCATAGAATGGCAATAGATCAAACTTTCATAATTATCTTTTAATACTGCTTTAGCCTCTTCTTTCAGTTTTGCTGTATAAAATATTCCTACACCGCCTATTAGTAACATTAATAGAAAAAGGAATAAAGTCCCCAGGCGAATTTTATTTTTTACACTTAGAGGCATCAGGATAGAATGACAATATCAATATTATTTTTGGAAAGTTTTTTTAGTAATTGATTGAACACATTTGTTCTTAAAACAATTTGGAAAAAACTAAGATGAGGCTTGCCTATACAAATGGTAGTAATATTTTTTTCCTCAACTGTTTCCATAATTGCTGAAGCAATCTCTGACGCTTTTTTTTGTATTACTTCTCCTCCTAATTCAGTTGCATTTTTGAAATTATTAATTAAATGCCTTTGTGAAGCTAACGGAATTTTATCAGTTGATTCTTTTGGTGTTTGAACATACAAGACGTACCACTGGCTGTTGTAGTAAGAAGCAAGCCTCGCCGCTTTGCGGATAATACGCTGTGCAATAAGATGGTTCGAAGAAACACAGGCTAACAATCTTTCATGCCGAAAAGGATTTTGCTTAGCTGTTATTTCATGATCCACTTTTCTTTCAACCTGGCCCGCCACTTCCTTTAAGGCAAGCTCGCGAAGTTGTAAAATTTTATCAGGCTGAAAAAAGTTTTGTAATGCCTGCTGCACTTTGCCATGGTCATAAATCTTTCCTTCTTTCAATCTTGTTATCAGCTCATCGGCGGGCAAATCTATGTTTACCACTTCATCCGCTATCTGAAGTATTTTATCGGGGACTCGTTCTTTTACTTCAATACCTGTAATCTTTTTTACATCTTCCTGTATGCTTTCTATGTGCTGAATATTCAATGCTGATATTACATCTATGCCTGCATCCATAACATCAAGCACATCCTGCCACCGTTTTTCATTTTTGCTTCCCGGAATATTTGTATGTGGTAATTCATCTATAATAACCACCTCCGGCTGTAATAATAATATGGCCTGAACATCTAATTCTTCCAATCTTTTTCCCTTATAAAAAACTTCCCTTCGCGGAATAACCGGCAGCCCTTCAATTAAATCCTGTGTATCTTTTCTTCCATGCGATTCTACAAAACCAATTTTGATATTTACGCCATTGCGAATAAGATTGTGCGCTTCCTGCAGCATGCGGTAAGTCTTGCCCACACCCGCGCTCATGCCCAGATATATTTTCAGCTTGCCTCTTCCAGGTTTTTGGTACAGTTCTAAAAACTGCTCTTCTACTATTTCTTTATCTTCTTGCTCAGGCATCAATTAAAACTTAATGGACAATGTGAGAAATATAATGTTATCTGATAAATTATGGAATAAAGTTGTGATAAGCCAAAATATAGAAAAATAATATTTCTTTCTTTTTGATGAGTCAATTTCTAATTTTAAAAATGTATTCTTTCACTTTGATCTATGATTAAAATAAATCAATAGGAATTTTTATTTTATTTTATCTAATTCAATATTCATCTTTAAAACGTTTACTTTTTCCGGCCCGAATAAGCCAAGTAATGGTTTTTGAATTTGTTGTTCAACCAATGATCTAATTTTTTCTTGCGGAATATTTCTGGTTTTTGCAATTCTTGCTACTTGTACATAAGCGCCTTGCGGAGAAAGATTCGGGTCTAAACCGCTGCCTGACGCTGTTACTAACTCGGAAGGAATATCTTCTTTTTTTATAGATGGATTTCGTAGTAAAAAAGTGTCAATATTATTTTGAACAGATTTTAAATAATCAGAATTGGAAGGGCCTTTATTGGAACCTGAAGAGCCTGCCGCATTGTAATCAGCGGCAGAAGGACGGCTGTTGAAATATTTATCAGCCGTAAACTTTTGGCCGATGAGCGCATAACCTACTACTTTACCATTTACTGATAAGGTTTCACCTTTGCCACCACCGGGTGCAAATTTTGCAATGCCGGCTATCAGCAAGGGATATAGAAGGGAGCATAAAATAATGAAGACCAGTGTAAGTTTCAGAGAAGGCAGAATATATTTTTTCATAATTAAGTTTTTTTTTACATAAATAATGCTAAGAGCATGTCAATTAACTTGATTCCAATAAAAGGCGCGATAACGCCCCCCAATCCATAAATCAATAAGTTCCGGCGTAGCAAAGCACTGGCACCTATGGGTCTGTAAGCTACCCCTCTCAAAGCCAGCGGAATTAGAATCGGGATGATGATCGCGTTAAAAATGACAGCAGATAGAATTGCGCTATTTGCACTTTTGAGATACATAATATTTAAGGCTTGTAGTCCCGGTATAGAAACGATAAACAATGCAGGAACGATGGCGAAATACTTTGCAACATCATTTGCTATAGAAAATGTAGTAAGCGTGCCTCTTGTCATCAGCAACTGCTTTCCTATTTCAACCACTTCTATCAGTTTGGTTGGATCATTATCAAGATCAACCATGTTGCCGGCTTCTTTAGCAGCCTGCGTACCGCTGTTCATGGCTACACCAACGTCGGCTTGAGCCAATGCAGGCGCATCGTTAGTGCCATCACCCATCATGGCTACCAGCTTTCCGCCTTGCTGCTCTTTCTTTATATAGTTCATTTTGTCTTCGGGTTTTGCTTCAGCAATAAAATCATCCACGCCTGCTTTTTCCGCAATAAACTTTGCCGTTAAAGGGTTATCACCGGTAACCATAACTGTTTTTACACCCATCTTGCGTAAGCGCTCAAAACGTTCGTGGATACCAGGTTTGATAATATCCTGCAATTCTATTACGCCTTGTGTAATATTATTACGGCTGACTACAAGCGGAGTGCCACCGTTTGATGCAATTTCTTTTACTTTCTCCTCAGTTTCAGCAGGAAAACTATTGCCGGCTTTTATCACCATATTACGAATAGAATCAAATGCACCTTTACGCACTTTTGTTCCATCAGCCATGTCCATGCCACTGCTTCTCGTTTCTGCAGTAAATTTTATAAACCTGGAGTTTTGTGTATTGAAAGAATTTGGATTTAGCTTACTCAATTCAACAATAGATTTACCTTCAGGCGTTTCATCAGAAAGAGAAGAAAGGACAGCAGATTCGATAAAGATTTTTTCATTTATCCCGTTGGCAGGATAAAAGTTAGTCGCCTTTCTGTTACCAATGGTTATGGTGCCGGTTTTATCTAAAAGCAATGTGTCCAGGTCGCCAGCCGTCTCTACAGCTTTACCACTTTTGGTAATTACATTTGCCCGCAGCGCTCTGTCCATTCCGGCTATACCAATGGCACTTAACAATCCACCAATTGTGGTGGGTATGAGGCACACATACAATGCAACAAACGCAGAAATAGGAATGGGTGTATTGGCGTAATCTGAATAAGGTTTCAGTGTTACGCAAACAATAAGAAAGATGATCGTGAAGCTTGCCAGCAGAATGGTTAATGCAATTTCGTTGGGCGTTTTCTGCCGGGAAGCACCTTCTACCAAAGCAATCATCTTATCTAAAAAGCTCTCACCCGGTTCGGTGGTTACTTTTACTTTTATTTGATCCGATAATACTTTCGTACCGCCCGTTACAGACGATTTATCGCCGCCGGATTCTCTGATTACAGGTGCCGATTCACCCGTAATTGCGCTTTCATCAATAGTAGCAATGCCTTCGATGATTTCACCATCCATGGGTATTGTATCGCCGGTTTCGCAAAGAAATACATCGCCTTTTTTTAATTGGGAAGAAGGTACAATTTTTATTTCATTGGTAAAAATTTCGCCCACCGGCTGTATCCATTTCGCAGGTGTTTCTTCTCTTGTTTTCCGTAAGCTGTTTGCCTGTGCTTTGCCTCTTGCTTCTGCTATTGCCTCTGCAAAATTTGCAAATAGAACAGTTATAAACAGAATAAAGAATATAGTGAAATTGTAAGCGAAACTTCCCTGAGCTTTTTCGCCAGACAATATCCAAATACATACGCCCAGCATGATGACTGTTCCTATTTCCACTGTAAACATAACAGGGTTCTTAATCATGATGCGTGGATCAAGTTTTACGAAGGATTCCTTAAGTGCTTCTTTTACAAGTGCAGGCTCGAAAAGTCTGTTTGATTTATTATTTGCCATAATTTTTTATTTAAAGAAGAGATCATTGAATCCCTTCTATCATCTTTCAATCTTAGCTTGTTATTACTTCTTATGATTATTAATGCATACTGAAATACTCTGCAAGAGGGCCTAGCACAAGTGGAGGAAAATAGGATAATGCGGTAATAATGACAATGACCGCAAAAGTCATTGCTCCAAATGTTATTGAGTCAACTTTTAAAGTACCTGCAGATTCGGGTACATATTTCTTTTTTGCCATGATTCCGATGATCGCTATGGGCCCTATGATTGGCAGAAACCTTCCCATTATCATTATAAAGCCTCCCATTACATTCCAGAAAGTATTATTGGCTGTAATACCTGCAAAGGCGCTACCATTATTAGCATTTTGAGAAGTAGCAGCATAAAGCATTTCCGAAAAACCATGATAGCCCGGATTATTAAGCCATGCACTGGGTTTGACAGCCCAGGCGGCATTGCCGTAATGCAGCAAAGTATAACAGGCCAATGCCGTACCTCCTTTGATAAGAAAGGCGGATAATAATGTAACCAATGCGGCGATTTTTACTTCCCGCGCTTCTACTTTATGCCCCATAAATTCGGGAGTCCGGCCTACCATTAATCCTGATATAAACACAGCAATAATGATATAGATAAAATAGTTTAAAATGCCGACCCCACAACCTCCGTAAAATGCATTCACCAACATTCCAAGCAATTGCATTAAACCGGAGAGTGGCATAGAACTATCGTGCATGGAGTTTACTGATCCTGTAGAAATGATGGTTGTAACAATGCTCCAGTAACCTGATGCGGCCGGACCAAATCTTACTTCTTTCCCTTCCATTGCGCCGGTAACCTGCGTAATTCCCATTTTCGCTATTTCAGGGTTGCCATGTATCTCAGTAATAACGGTTGGAATTAAAAGGAAAAGCAAACCCACAGTCATTACACCGAAAATAACGTAAGCAAATTTTTTACGCTTGATATAAAAGCCCAACGCAAATATCATTGCTACCGGAATGATAACCTGTGCAATCACCTCAATCATATTGGTGAAATAATTGGGATTTTCCAATGGATGTGCAGAATTGGCATTGAACCAACCACCACCATTTGTTCCCAGGTGTTTTATCGCAATCATACCCGCAGCTGGACCGCGCGAAACCTGAACGGTATCGCCCTGCATTGTTATAACTGAGTCCTTCCCATCATAGCTTGCAGGCGTTCCATTAAAGGCAAGAAATATTGCAATGACAATACAAATGGGAAGTAATATCCTGGTAATTGTTACAGTAAAAATTTGCCAGAAATTACCAAGATTATCAGTAGTTTTTTTCTTTAAGCCATTAAATAATGCTACTGCAGCGGCAATACCTGTTGCGGCACTTACAAACTGCAAAAAAGTAATTACAAAAAGCTGTGTCAAATAAGTAACACCCGTTTCTCCTGAATAAGCCTGCCAGTTACAATTCACAAGAAAACTGATTGCAGTATTAAAACTTAAATCGGGTGTCATGTTAGGGTTACCATCCGGATTTAATGGCAAATGCGCCTGGTTAAGAAACATAAAAAAGGCATAAACAAACCATAACAAATTTATGGTGAGCATCGCCTTCAGAAATTGTTTCCAATTCATTTCCTCTGCGGGGTTTATACCTGATATACGGTAAATGAAACGCTCAACAGGTTTCATAAAATCAAGCAAGGTTTTTTCACCGCTAAATACTTTTGCAATGTATTTACCCAATAGAAAACCGATAAGCAGCGTTATGAGAAAAGTGACAATTATGCCTGTTATTTCTGAATTCATGATTGCTTGTTTAAAAGATTTAAAATTTTTCTGGTTTTAATAGCACATAGAGCAGGTAAATAAACACCGCTATGGAAAGAATAAAGAGAATCGAAAACATAGTTTTTTAGATTTAATTTTTTTAATTAATGTGCTAAACTTTAAACCTTTTCAAAAAAATCGATTGATTTAAAAAACAGCCAGAAGCATATCAGGCCTGCAAGAAATAATAAAATGATTATCATATTAATTGTTTAGTAGTGAAAAACTTTAATGTAGTATTTTGATTTTTGAAATAACCATGATTATAATTGTAATAGCGAATAACCATGCAATTGCAATAAAAAAAATATCTGTCATTCGCTCCTGTTTATTATTCATGGCAATCTATAGTGCTAAAGAAGTGCCTGTTGAAAAAATAAATCAGCTTGCTATTCTATAATGCAGAGCCAGTAAGGCTTTGAGGAAATTTTTGTTCTGAATACGATTTATACATAAAATAAAAAACCCTTCCGAAATGAAAGGGTGGCTTTTCAAAATGAAAAAATGGTTCTGCTTATTTACTGATATTATATTCTTCCATTTTTCTATAGAGCGTAGTCAATCCTATATTCAATAATCTTGAGGTCTCTGTTTTGTTGCCATGTGTATGAGACAAGACTTTACGAATATGAAACTTTTCAATTAGCGATAAATCATAAATATTTTCAGTGTTTTCAAATGAAGATTGAATATCTAAAGGCAAACAGCTTACTGTAATTTCTTCACTGTCCTCAAGTATAACCGCCCTTTCAATAATGTTTTTAAGCTCACGGACATTTCCTTTCCAGTAAGATTGCTTCAACAATGCTTCTGCTTCTTTAGAAATACTTTTCATTTTTTTATTTGTCTTAGCTGCAAAAAAGGAAATATAGTAATTAGCTAAAGGAAGAATATCTTCTTTCCTGTCTCTTAACGGAGGAAGTAAAATAGTAAAAACATTTAGCCGGTAAAAAAGATCTTCACGAAATTTGCCTGTTTTTACTTCTTCTTCAAGATTTTGATTAGTTGCTGCTATGATCCGCACATTTATTTTTACAGATTTTGTATCGCCTACTTTTATAAACTCGGAGGTTTCAAGCACTCTTAATAATTTGCTTTGAAGATCCAAACGCATTTCACCAATTTCATCCAAAAATAAAGTGCCGCCGTTCGCCTCCTCAATCAAGCCCTTCTTATCTTTTACTGCGCCGGTGAAAGCGCCTTCTTTATGCCCGAAGAGCTCACTTTCTAATAATTCATTGGAGAAAGCGCTGCAGTTGAGCGCCATGAAAGATTTATTTTTTCTGCTGCCGGCATTATGTATCGCTTGCGCAAATACTTCTTTTCCGGTGCCCGTTTCGCCCAATAATAAAACATTTGCGTCTGTGGGCGCTACTTTTTCTGCAAGCAAAATTGCTGATTGAATAGCTTTTGATTTGCCAAGTATGCTTTCGAAACTATATTTTTTACCAACCTGGTTTTCTAATTGCTGAATACGTTTTTGTAACGCTACCTTTTCGAATGCTTTACTCAAAAGCGGAATTATTCTATCATTGTCATCACCTTTTATTAAATAATCAAATGCTCCGTTCTTCATAGCTTGTATGCCATCGTGTATGTTGCCAAACGCGGTAAGCAGGATTATTTCAGTTAATGGAAATTTTGATTTCACCGATTTGAGAAAATCCACACCACTTCCATCAGGCAATTTCACATCACAAAGAATTACATCCGGATCTTCTTTTTCAATTGAATGCATGCCCGTTTTGAGGTTATTAGTTTCTATAACAGAATATCCTTCGAGCTTTATCAGCCGCCCTAATAAATTTCGCAATTTTTCCTCATCATCTATTATTAGAACTTTGCCTATCATGGATTGTGTCTTTTGTATATATACAAATTTCTTTTTAATTTATTTATATAACAAATAAGCTTAGATAATTGAGCAAATTAGCCTATAGGAATCTCCTATAAAAACAAAAGGTAATGACCTTGATCATTACCTTTTCATTTGTGCACGCCAAAGATTAGCTGATTTTTATTTCATGCTTTGATGATTCTTTACCGGGGATAACGGGCAGGCTTACCTGCAATACACCATCCACATACTTTGCAGAAATATTTCCCGCATCAATAGTTTCATCAAGCGTAAATGTCCTTTCAAACCCTCCGCGGCTGTATTCTCTCCTTATCCATTCAGATTTCGGAAAACCTTCCGGCGGCGTATAAGAAATTACCAGTTCATTTCCCTGCACATCAAGCTTAAAATTTCCCCTGATGCGGCCCGGGGCAAATACCAGCATTTCATAGCTGCTATCTGTTTTGAAAATGTTTACAGCGGCTCTTTGCATGGATCGTAATGACAGGTGCTGTTGCCTGCCTCCATAATTGCCTTTTGCGGCACTCGACTGATTGTAGTTCATGTCTTTTATTTTTTAAGTGAATAATATTGAGATAGACGTTTGAGCAAAAGAAATGTTTTAAAACTGATAGCAATGACTCAAAGCTGCTTTCATTTTTTATTCTCATCTTTAAAACAAATTAGTTTATTGTTCGTCTTCCTCAATACATGGATGATGCACTCAACATAGCAACACAAATGGCAGCCGACCGCAGCAATAAAATTTCACAAACAATCAAGGAATATAGCAGGCGGTTGCTTGGTTTTATCAAACAAAGGGTTTCAGGTAATGAAGATGCTGAAGACATTCTGCAGGATGTTTTCTATCAGCTTGCAGGCAACACAGAACCGATAGAACAAGTGGGAAGCTGGCTGTTTAAAGTTGCAAGAAATAAAATAACAGATAAGTATCGCAAACATAAATTGCCATTGGCTGATGATGTTTTTGGGACATCAGAAACAGAGGATGAAAGCTTTGACTGGAAGGAAATTTTGCTTCCATCTGATGCAAACCCGGAGACAGAATATTTGCGCAATTTATTTTGGGAAGAGCTGAAGCTTGCACTTGATGAATTGCCCGCTGAACAAAGAGATGTCTTTGTAAAAAATGAAATTGAAGATGTTTCTTTTAAAGATATTGCTGCGCAAACAGGATTGGGCATTGGAACGCTTATCAGCCGCAAACGTTACGCAGTGCTGCATTTAAGGGAAAGGTTACAGGTAATGAAAGATGAATTATTAAATTATTAATCAGGTTATTTCATTCTCAATTAAATAAAATTTTAATCACAAAAAAACAAACAAAATGAAAAGAAGTAAATTCAAAATAAGGTTTTTGTTTCCAGTATTTTTTATTGCGGCAGTATTATTATTCGGCGCAATAGTTATGGGCTTATGGAATGCCATATTACCGGCGGTAATTGGAGTAAAAGCGATAACATTTTTCCAGGCATTAGGCATTCTTTTATTAAGTAAAATATTATTCGGCGGCTTTGGCCACAGGGGCGGCTGGAGAGGAGGAAGGCAAAATCAATGGAGGGCTAAAATGCAGGAAAAATTTGGCAACATGACCCCTGAAGAGAAAGAGAAATTTCAAGCTGAATGGAAGAACCGCTGTGGTGGCCGTGGCTGGAAGATGGGTACACAAAATACTTCAGGAACAACGACCGCTGAATAAACAATGTCTTCCGGGCAAAATGTTACGGTACAGGCTCAGAAATAATATTTTTGTACATGCTGAGAAATAATATTTTTTTCAAAAATAAATAATGTGAAAAACTATAAAATGGCTTATAAGCGAAAAAATAGTTTTTATTAATTTTTGGATGGCATGCAAATGACCGCGCTTATACAATATTTTCCCGCTGCTGTTGGCGCTAGCTCCAATACTCTTTCAATCAACTTATAAAAACAACGCTGTTGGAGGGGACGGTAACAGCAGCATGATGGTAGCGATTGTTAATTACTTTTGATAAAAACCAAATTGTCAACATACAATTGAGTGCCTTGTTTTTTCCCACCAACAATTTTAATCAAAGCAGAATCAATAGTAATTGATGCTTGAGAAATAGGTATTTCAAACTTTTTATAATTCAAGGAGGAATTTGTCTCAAACAAGTTTCCATTGTCAATGACAGTATTTTCTGAATATAAGTCAATATGAATAATTGCAGTGTCACCATTTGCAATATTCGATTTAATATATCCTGTCAACATTGTGGGATGCAAAGAAATTTTAAATTTATTGGAGGTTGAACTGCTATAAACACCATTGTAAACAAATTTAGCGGCAAATTGTCCATGTTCAGCATCAGTCACTTTTTGTACGACATAAGTTTCATACGGAGGTACACAAAGAGGGCAACTGTTAGTTTGCCAAATTTGCAAATTTGACATTACATCCCATTGCTCAAAATCGCCATTTGGTATTGCTATCGTTTGTTGAGTTGAAGAATTTTTTTTGCAACTAAAAAAAGTTAGTATAAGTAAGAAAATAAATACTGGTTTAAAAGCTGTCATAAAATCTATTTTAGATTTGACAATTAATGTGGGTCGAACGTTGCACATAGAATCTTCTTTTCCACTCGCGGGGTCTTCTACTCCCAATTTAGTAACCTTTTTTGGAACACCCGCAACGGCTGAAATGGGCACAAGCGGATGCTTGCGTCATGGCAGTTTTGGCAACAGCATAATAAACCGCTTGAATAAAAGATCAGGCAAGGTTTGACAAGACTTTGCAGTATATCTGCCAGTATATTGCAAAACCCCATGTTAGCAGCATACCTCAATTCAGTTTGTATTTTAAAATCCAATAATACTGCAAACTTATAAAGTCTATGTTATTTAACTTGTCTGCCAATAACTGCTGAATGAAATTTTTGGTAGGAAAATTTTTCAAAACTTTATGTGTCGTCCCGTTGTCAAGTTTTCTTGTTTGATAAGTGTTGCCTAAATTATCAGTTTCTGTTATGGGAAGGTTGCTGCCTTCAACATAGTTATTATCCATAAAAACTATTGTCCCGTCACCTTTAACAAGACGATTAGTTATGTCAATAAAATTATTTAAGTCCTGTAGTTTTATATGACTCCAGATAAATCCCCCGAACAAGCTGTCATGTTTAATAATCTTCGTCATATTAAAAATGTCTGCTATCTGAAAGTTAACTAATGCCGGTGAATATTCTTTTGATTTTGCAACTTCAATTACTGTGTCATTAATATCTGTTGCTAAAATTGAATGCGCAGTTTTTGAAATCTTTTCTGTCCAATAACCAGTACCACAAGCAATTTCAAAAACTTCTTTGCCACAAAAAATATCTTGCAAAAGTTGTCCAGCAAGTAATAGGTCTTTCTGGCGCTCCGGTTTGCTGTAAATTCTTTCGTATTCTTTCGCTCTGTCTTTGTAATATGAAACCATGTCTGAATTCATGCTGTCAAGGTTAAGGCAACACGTAAATATATGGCACCCATTTTACACTCAAGATAGAAAATAGAAGTTGATTTTCAAATAATTAATCTTCGCTTTTCTCAATTCTTGTTGCGCCAATACAAAATTTAGATTTTTAGTTCGCCGTACGAGTCGTTACTATTCTATTCTCTCTTTTTAATAAACCATCCAGAGGGCTGGCGATATTGACCAACTGATTTTTGCTTACATGCAAAGATTTTTCAATGGCGGTGAAGAAATCTTATAACCGACAACGTTGCTACACCCTCAAAAAACCCAATTCATAAACCATTGGCTGTAGCTTTTCAGTTAATGCTTTATATGCATCTTCAAAAGGCTTAAAGCTAACTGGAAGATAATCGCTGCTGCTGTTTCTTGCCTGCAATGCCTTGCGTATTTGATACCAGCCTACATCTGCACGGTTTAGTTTGAGTTCATCTCTTACTGTTCTAATATCGGTATGTTCAAAATATGCCTGCCATAGTTTTTTGCCTTCGGCTAATACCTGTTGTGCTTCTTTGGATAATTCTTTGCCTGCTAAATACTGCACCATAAAATCACTTTCAAACCGATCGGGAGCATTTACTTCTTCTTCGGTATAAGGTATAAAATGATTTACAATGCTCCATTGTTTGCCATTCCATTCTAAGTCATTTGCACTTGCGGTTCTTTGTGTGCGATTAAATAACATCCAAATCAAACAATCATTTTTAAACTCTTCAGATAATGGTTGAGTAGGTTGAAGAAATTGGTCCCTATCGTTTAACCAATTAGGCGCAATTAGTCTTCTAACAGAAAAGATAATTGCAATTTGCCACAAATTTTTTGGTGTAACATAATAGCCATGTCCACCTCTATAAACTGATGAGTAAATACTTGTTTGTTGCTCGGCATGTTGAAAATCATTTCCACCGCAATACATATAAGCAAGAGCATCATCTGCCCATGTAGATATGGAGGCTTTGGTTGAAGCAGGTGAAACTGCATTTTTTAAAGGCAAAACGTTTAGTTTGTTAGCCTTAGTTCTCGGTAACCAAACATTTAAAAAAGAATGTTTAGAAACATTGTAAAATAATTTTTCTCCAATTGGTTCAACTTTTTTATTTAAAACATCAACTGAAATTTCTGCTATTCGATTTTTATTAGTTGCTGTTTGATTAGTTTGCCATATCAAAAAACCAATAGGAAATTTACCAGTTAATCCATCAAAAACTTTGTTATCTACAACAAACCCTCCTAAAAATTTCGCACTCCAATTATCTCGAAACATCTCGAAATTTGAAGCATTTACATATTTCATAGTACTAAACATCGCAACAATCGCAGAGGGGATTTCTTTCGCAATTCGAACTAAAAATTGTGTAAACAATTCATTGCTTGCTTTACCATAACTTTTCATTGCAGTAACAGCAATTTTTGTCTTTGCAACACCTTCCTTATTTTCTGCATCTACATCATTCGCAATGTTTTCAAAATTTGCTGCTTCACCATATGGTGGATTCATCAACACCAAAATCTTTTTTCCTTCTGCAATTGCTTTTCGTAAACCTTCCGGTATTTTATTAGTAAGTGAATAATCTATGTTGCCATCATCGGTTATATCATCATTCAAATAATCGTATTGAAATCTTGTAGCAGACACGCAAGTCTTTGTAGCCTTCATTACATCTACATCTTCATTATCCAATGTACTCATGTAAATATTACGTGGGTTGCTGTGTTTCACTTCGAGGTTGCCAACACCGCAGCACATATCCCACACGATGTAATTCTTTTGCCAGTTAGTGCCAAGTGTTTCTGTGAGCTTATCATAAGCCTTGTCTACCACAGCAAGCGGCGTATAGTAAGCGCCTTTAAAACTGCGCTCATCCAATGGTATCAGGCTGTCTCTGCGTTCCAGCAAATAATTTCTATATTCTTGTTTTGGTGGGCGATGGTAAATGGCCCAAAACTGCCGATAGCCTTCCCTGCTGCCGAGTTCGTATAGCTTCCCTTTTAGCATAAAAACAGGTGCATTGTTTTTATGTAATAATTCTGCTGGTAAATTTTGGTGTGTGCTTACCGTGCCATCACTCATAATATCTGCAAAAAACAATAGTGCATAATCCTCGGCGTCTATGCCTTTTATTTCATTGCCTATCATTACTACCCACTTATCAAATACCTGTTTAAGGTTATCAGGAGTTATTTGTACCCGAATAATTTCACCACTTTTAATGGCATTTTTTATCGTACTGATAAACTCATCTTCATGAGTCTCTATTTTAAAACTTACTATGTACGTACCAATATAGGCAGATACTACATCCAACGCTTCCTGTGTGTAGCCGCTGGCGCTTTTACCCCATTTTATGGGTTGCTTTTTATCATTTAAAAGTGGTAATGCATCCGCTGTTTTCATTAAGGCAGCTTTCCTGGTATCTATCACACACAAAAATGGTGGCACATATTCGCCCCTGTTTAATGCCTGCTGCACATAATGCAATAGCTGCGTAAACATTTCGTAGCTGCTGTGCTTATAGCCGTCTTTTGCTTCAAACCATATTTCTTTGGTCTGGATATCGTATAAGTTTTTGGAATAGTCTTTCAGCCCGAGCGCTTTTATGTAAGCATCTTTTACATCTTCCTCACTTCTTGCTTGCAGTAGTTTGTTATAAAGACTCATATATTTTGTAAGATGCCGTAAAACTAAAAGTAAATAATTTATTTAGGTTAAGATGAAGAGACTTATATTTTGATATCAATTATTCTTCATTGAGTTTTCATCAACAAGCTAAACTATGAATTAAAATGCAATCAAAAATGCTTGATGAGTTCAGAAAAATTAACTACAATAATAGGTAAGCGCACTTTTATATAAACGAATAAAATAACGGGATGGCACAAACGAAAACGTTTTTTTTGCTGTCAGTTTTTATTATCAATGCGATGACAAGGCTATTTAATTGTCTATAGAAAATCCAGGTCTCAATAGCTAAAACAAAGCGTGGAAAGCCATTATGTAGTTTTTTTACTTTTCAAAGTCAGGCATTGAGAGTAGATGCAGCGTTCGCCTTTTTCAATCCTTTGTTGTGATTTTTTTCAGAAGCAATTCTTTGCGGCTCCGGGAAACATTAACCGTTGAGCCATCGCTCATAACCAAATAACCTCCTTCTCCTTTTACATATTTTTCAACTTCATTTATGTTGACAAGATAAGAATTGTGAACGCGAATAAAAGAGTAGTCTTCGAGCATTTCTTCAATATCTTTCAGGTTGCGGGAAGCGATCAATTTTCTTTTGTCTTTTAAAAACAAGGACGTGTAATTGTTCTCCGCTTCGCATTTTATGATAGATTCTGCAAGTACAAATTGAAATCCTTCCATGGTTGGGATAGCTACCTTATTAAAAAGAACGGCAGGATGCTTTAGTTTCTCCAAAAGAATTTCCAATTGTTGTGGATGCGGATATGAATTCCGCTTTACTGCTTTTTTTACAGCTTCCAGTAATTCATCTAAATCTATTGGTTTTAATAAATATTCAAGCGCGCTGAAGCGTATGGCTTTGATAGCATATTGATCATAGCTTGTGGTGAATATTAATTCGAAATCAATATTATCCAGCCGTTCTAATAGCTCAAAGCCATTCATGAAAGGCATTTCAATATCAAGAAAAAGAATTTGCGGCCTGTGTTCTTTAATTGACCGGATAGCAATATCAGCAGAATGACAAATGTCCAGAACTTTTACTTCGGGGCAATAGCGCTCTAATAATGTTGCGAGGGCTTCACAACAATCGGGTTCATCATCTACTATAGTTGCGGTGATCATTTTAATTTTTTTATTCAAAGCGTCTCAATTATATCCTTATAATTTATTTTCAGTTCTACTTTTGTGCCCGACGTATTGCCGTCTTCATCTACAATATCATCTATATCAAAAAAGGATTTTTGATCAATTGTTTGGTTCAACAAAGCCAATCTTCCACGGTAATTTTCATCCCCATCGATTTATCTTTTTCTGCGGTTTTACTGTTAAGTAAAGCAGCCTTACTTCTACCAATACCGTTATCTGTAATAGTGCTGGTCAGAATTTTGCCTTCGACACTCAAGGCAATATCAAGATGGCCGCCTCCCTTCTTATGCATTAATCCATGCCAGATAGCGTTTTCGGCAAAAGGTTGCAGTATCAAAGGCGGAACAAATATCGTGGCCGTATCAATCGTGTTGATAAATGTTATGCTATAATCAAAAGCATTTTTAAATCTCAATCTTTCCAGGTCTAAATAATGGCGCAACATTTCCAATTCTTTCTCTAATGTAATCATTGATTTTTCAGAATGCTGCAACGCCATTCTTATGAGCCGTGAAAATTTAGTGAGATAAGAAGAAGCAGCTTCTGTATTATTTATTAATATAAAACGGTTGATAGAACTTAAACAGTTAAAAATAAAATGCGGATTCATCTGAGACCGCAGGGCCAGCATTTCAAGCTCGGTAGCTTGTTGCTGCAGTTGCGAATGCTTTCGCTCACTCTGAAGTTTTTCATTTTTTCTTTTAAGTGAAATATTTCTATAAATAAAAATTACTATCGCCAGGATCAAGATGATGCTTACAATCAGAATATTTCTGATAAAAGATTCGCCTTTCATTGTTTGCTGCTGATACATCAATTGTTGTTGTTTAATCTGCTGATCTTTTTGCAACAAGTCAATTTTTGTTTTTTGCTGTTCATCAGCGGTTTTCATTTCCGATAAAGGTATATTTCTAAGATATTCATCCTTTAATATAGAATCCTTTATAGCTATGTATTTCAGATAGTATTTATAAGCGCTGTCCATCTTCCCTTGCTGGTCATATAATTTCCAATATAATTCATAGCTGTCACGGATGAATGGCCTGGCGTTAGATGCACGGGCGATGACGGCTAATTGGTTTGTATACAAAAAAGATACAGCTACTTTCTTTTGCGCCTGATATGCATTGCCTATGTCAAGCAACACTTTCATCAATCTTACCCGGTCATTTCCTTTTTCATAAAATAACATGGGCTCCCTGAAAATTGCGATAGCCATGTCATAGTTTTTTTGCTTCATGAATATTTCACCAATTCTTCCATTTCTTTCCATCCGTTCTTTTTTTCTGATTAAAGTATCCCGCGTTCTCAACTCTACAAAATAAAACGCCTGTTTAAAGTAATATATAGCCGAATCGAATTTGTTCGTGTAATCGCATATATACCCCATTGTTTTATTAAACCGTACAGGCTGATTTTTTGCTTTTGCGTTTTGCGCAGATACCCTGTAATAGCCAAGTGCTGTTTCAAGTTGTCCTGCCTCTCTATATAGAAGTCCCAGATTTTGAGGTGAAGAAACAGAACCCCTGAAATCGTTTATTTTTTGAGTTATCCGGTTCGCTTCCAACACATATTCAAAAGCTTTTTCGTTATAACCTTGTGAACTGTATGTGTAAGAAATCATCCTATATAACATTGATTGTTTTTCCTTATTCTTTGTATCCAGATAATAAGGCATCGACTTCTTATAACAAACTTTTGCTTCGGAAAATTTGCATTGACAAAAAAGACTCCAGCCTAATGTTAGATAAGACCAGCTCATTTCTTTTACTTTGTGCATGTTTTCAAACAAAGAAGAAGCCCTGCGCAAATAATTTTCCGCAGCAATAAAATTGCCGCGGTCCCTTTCTATTTCTCCGAGGTTTTGCAAAGCTTCGGCCATACCCATTTTGTAATTCAATAACAAAGCCTGTTCATAAGCTTCCAAGGCAAACAACCTGGCCGTGTCGGTTTGCACGTAATCATAGATTTCATTGAGAGCATTAATAAAATATGCAGAACCCAATGCATTTAAACAATCTATCCTGGCAGTATCCTTTGAAATGAGCAATACTTTTTTAAGGCTATCTATTTGCCGGCTTTGTGATAGTGAAAGATGATGAGCCAATAAAAGCAATATGACCCATCTGTATTTCATCGAAAATTATTTATACTAACTAAAGTTGCAGAAAAACATTTTTATTCCAGCTACTTTTGAAACCATCGGTTTGCTACATCAATCCCGTTATTTGAAAGTTTTATCCTGACTCAAACTTAAACCATTTTTTAACCGAAATAATAAATAGAAATCAGCCAGGAAATCTCCCGGCTGATAAATATTTTATGAACTTTAGTTTTTTACTTTTAACCTGTTTACCATCTCTCCTATTTTTTTACCCTGAATTAGTCCCGCTGCAATGGACGGGCCGTAGTGAATGCCCGCTAATAGCCTGGAATGGCCTGCCTCATTTGCATAATCCTGAAATGAATTAAAGGATCGGGTTCCATAACTGCTCTCATAACTATAGTCGGTAAACTTATAATTCCTTCCGAAAATGTTTTCCAATACTGCTGCACTTGCTCCAGATACTACTGCGTGTGCTGCGCTATATTCAGGATGCGGTGGTGTGGGTAACACACTATTCCAGGTGCTATGCTGCATCACATTTCGGATGTAAGTTATAGGCCGGAGAAGATTGTATGTATATTTCGTTTTGAATGTGGATATACTCGCATCATTCATGGCAATACCATGCAATGCGTAAGCGGCTGCAGCCGAGTATAGATCCATTTTATTAAGCACTATTAGCTGAGTTAAAATATTGGTAGCATGTGCCGGCACATTAAGGTTACCGGGCTGGTCGCCCCAAATTTTAGCTACGGTTGAGTCCTCATGAGTAAGGGAAAGGGAAATAGTATATAACTCATTCACCATTTGATAAAAAGGTGATTTAACTAGTTCAGAATATTGCGTTGGGGCCCTGGCTGTGTCAGTGCTGCACTATTTGCAATAAAGCTTCTGTTATTTCCCCAATGAGGATGAACGGGTGGTGCCATTGCTATTGGTGTAGGTACCCATAAACCCGGCCCTACAGGAGGAACATAAGAAGGATCAACAATGTGTTTATAGGCTTCATCGCCGCCATCGGTTTTTGACCATTCAAAAATAGAGTTGGCAACCTGCAAGCCATACGCTTCTGCGTTGCTTATTTTATCAGCATCAGCCTGATTTTGAAATTTGGCTTTGTATGCATTCTGAAGAGAATCAATCGTAACCATATTTGCAGCTGAAGTGGTTACAAAAAATTGTTTAGTAATAGATGCCATAGCAGCGTTAAGCGATGCCGGCCAATAATAATCTTCACGGCTTTTAGTTCGCGCTATAGAAGTTCCACCTATTTGAGGTAATAAGGATATGCTGCCTGGAACACCAGCGGATATTGACTCGTAGAGCGTAATACCAGCATACGCAAAAGACCTGTCTGATACAACCGAATTGTAACCGGCAGTAGACCTGGTAAGTCTTATTGCAATTGCATCCAATCATTAGCCACATCTGCGGAATATTTGTTTTCTCCAGGAAAATGATCATGTTTGTTGCAGCTAAAAAGCAACACAGCGATTGCCAATGGCAATATAAATTTTCGTTTCATAAAATGATTTAAAGTTTAAAAATAGTTTCGACTTAGTAAAAGTACCATCCAATAAATCATTGTTATAGCCAGAATGTATAATTGGTTGTTATGTATTGTAAATGCATAGTTTCGGTGTAGGGTTTGCAAAAAATAATCGCATTCGCGTAACATACAAATTTTACGTCAGTGGTGGGTTTCTTTCGTCCTTGTTGCATGATCTTCACGATCAATTTGAGTATCCTGATTTCAGCCGATCCGGATAAATTGAAATGATGATAAATAACCATTTGGCATAAGACGAAGCCATGTTCTATCCAGTTTGTCAAACAAGCCATTTTGTAGTTTTTTATGATTTAGACAAAATCTTCATTGCTCTGCCCCTTCAAATCAAACTACTATAAGTGGGTGGAAAGATGCAGAGCTTTGGCTCATATTATAATAACCGTTTCAAGGCGTTGACTGTAAAAATGGTGCTATATGGAGTTTGCAACTTGGTAATTTTCGCAATCCCAAAATCCCCCTTGCGGGTTTATAATAAGCCATTTTGTAGTTTTTGTAGTTTCGACAATGTTTTATGAATGGTTCACGGACATGAGCCATGGTAGACAGGTGCATAGCTTGCTAGCAAAACCTTTACACCAAACTTTTGCTAACAGAGCCACGAGAAATTGTTTCTTCAATCCTTTAAAACTTTAATTTTTGTCCGTGTATTTTTATTCTGAATGGATACGATATAAAGGCCCTTAGAGAAGCGGGATACATCAATACTTAATTGCTCACCGGGCGAAAAATCTTTGATTGAATTATAAAGTACTTTACCGCTTACATCCAGCAGCTTTACTTGTATATCATTCGCCTTAGTGGAGGAAAGAATGTTTATAGTATTTTTTACCGGATTTGGAACAACAGTAAATTCGGGCTTTAAATCGTTTAGGCTAATTACTACCACATTACTGTAATTTAATTTCCCATCTATATCTACCTGCTTTAGCCTGTAATATAATTTTTCTGCTCCCAGGCTCACCACGTCAGGATCTATGTAAGAATATTCCGTTCTATTGCTTGTATTTCCTTTCGCGGCAATACTTGCAACAGGTAAAAAATCTATTGAATTAAAACTGCGCTCTACAATAAAATATTTACTGTTTTGCTCGTTTGCCGTGGACCATCTTAGAAGGCTGTTATCATTTTTGAGCATGCCGGAAAAAGATATTAGGGTTACAGGCAAAGCCCCACTTATTGACCCGGCATATAACTCGGAACCATATTTATAATTTTCCCCAGCAATAAACAATTTATCACCAACTGTTGCAACAACTTGCCGAAATGGGTCGATGGTAATCCCTAAGATAACCCCTGCAAGATTATCGTCCTGAACAAGTTTTGTACCCGCCTTGGTTCCGTCAGACTGGTAAAAAAGAGAATCCGAAAAGATAAACAATTCACCGTTGGCATTTACCACCTTGTTGATTTGACTATATTGGAGGCTATTAGTAGTACTGATAAATTGTGTACTTGAATCTGTTCCTTGAGTTTTCCAAAGATCATTATTCATAAAAAAATAAAGTACATCTTTGACTGAAATCAAATTATTTGGATATGCATACTGATTGTTATATGGGACATAATACATACCTTTTACTAAATAGGTCCCCCCAAAAGTACCATCTGTTTTAAATAATCCCTCTACTCCTGAACTTTGTTGGGCTGAAAAATAAAGCATCCCATTTGAAGGAGTTAAATTAGAAATGCCGGTAACAGCGTTAGAGATATTTATAGTTCCAGATGGAGTTCCATCTGTTTTCCACAGGCCATCAACCGTACCGTTGGATGCGCCAAAATATACATCGCCATTAAAAGCAGTCAGATCGTAAACGGGCTGCTTGAATGACTTTAAAAGTAATGTACCTGCCACGGTGCCGTCTGTTTTCCACAAATCGTTATTAACATTAAAGAAGAAAGTATTTCCCAGGAATGCTGTTTGGAAATCACTAATACCTTTTTTTATTGCAAAAGTATTTGCGTCCGTTCCATCAGTACGCCAAAGTTCATAGCCAGCGGACGAATGATGACTAACTATAAAATAGGTAAGCTCGCTTCCACTAAAAAAAGGATCAAAATAAGTGTCTATATCAGTACCTGTAAAATCTTTCACTAAAGCAGTACCATTCGCGGTTGCGTCAGTTTTAAACAGGCCTGACAAGCCGGACGTAGTTGATCCAAAAAAATAAAATTCATTCTTGTCGTTCGGAATGCCGTTCAGGTAAGACGCATAAATGCTGTCTGATATTACTGTTGTTCCGGCTTCTGTGCCATCAGATTTCCAAAGTTGATAGCCTTTCTTTCCATCTGTTGCTGAAAAGAGCAGCACATTTCTGAAAGGGATAAAAAAATCCGGGTGAGCATCATCGGTTGCTCTTTGATTAATATCTTTTAATAAAAAGGTACCCGAATCAGTGCCATCAGATTTCCATAATTCTATTCCATGAGAATTATCTTCCGCAGAAAAGAGCAATGAACCATTTACGTTCGTAAGTGATTGAGGACTCGAAGAATTTTCACCTGGAAAAATATCTTTTACCAAAACGGTTCCGTTGGCAGTTCCATCAGATTTCCATAGTTCGTTGCCATGAACGCTATCCACTGCTTGTGCAAAGCAGGTGCCGTTTACATTTACCATGGTATCAAACAAAACATTATCCTTTAATAATGTATTTCCAATAATTGTTCCGTCCGTTTTCCATAATTGATTTTTATTATTTTGAGCATCGTACAGATTATAGAATAAAGAACCATTTATGTTTGTAACGTTGCTTATGTGAGAATCATAAAAGCCATAACTTCCTGGAGGCTCTGCCTTTACTAAAGCCACACCAGTATCAGCATAGGTATCATATTTATACAAATTTTCCGTTTGATGAGCATATCCAGTAAAATAAAGAGTGCCTGATACATTTACTATATTATCGCCAATTGCTATATTATTAACCCCCTTTACTATAGTAGCATTACCCTCTTTTACGTTATATACCCAAACACGTGTTGAGCTATCACTCCCTAAAAAATAAAGCAGGGAGTCTGAAATATTAGAAGATCTTGGAGTTAAAGTATGACCAGCTATAGTAGTTGCATAAGTACCTGATGATGTCCCATCACTTACCCATATATAAGAATTTTCACCAAAATAGAGTTTATTATACGCAGATGTAAAATTGGAGAAATTAACCTGAGGGTTCATAACAGAAGATCGTTCAAAAGTATAGACTAAAATAGTTCCTGCTATTGTACCATCTGATTTCCAAAGATTTCCAACCCCAGAAGTATTTGATACAGTAAAATAGAGCGTTCCATTTACATCGGTCAGATTTCCAGGCGTAGGATCCCTCATTAGGTTTTCACGGACAGGATCAAATATGTGGAAGGTCCCCTCAGAAGTGCCATCACAAGACCATAAGCCTATTGCGCCTGTACTTTGCCCAAAGAAAAATATCTTGCCATTAGATACAGTAATATTGACGGGGTTGATACTATCTTTTATCTCGTAAGTTCCCTGTGCAGTGCCATCGCTACGCCAAAGCCCATAGCCGTTTACACCATCATCAGCAGAGAAATAACCAATACCATTTAAAACAGCAAAATCGGTATTACTAGTTTCATTATACCATACGTTACTTTGATTATAGGAATTGTGCGGATTACTATTAGTATTGATATTAATATCCTTTACCAGGTGAAAATTTTGTGCCTCTATAGATTGAAGGTTGATAAGCAGGAAAAAAATTATAATGATTCTGCTTAATAAAAATTGAAGTTTCATTTGGAGGTTCATAGATTGTATTTGAAGATTTAGTAGCTTATAAAAATCCGCACTAATCGTGCTTTTGAATGAAGTTGTATCCTCAACAATTCCCGCATCAACAATTGCTTTCATAGCTAATTGGCTTTCACATTTGTTTCTAAAGATTCATATATCAGATGCATCGGTATTTTGAATCCGGTAAGATTGCCATTCTGTTTAATTACGCTTGTAAAAGGAATCTGTTTCATTTCGTGCTGCTTCCAAAATGGCTTGTTTCTCATTTTTCTGGCCAAAACAATGTTGCACTCATAAATGTAACAAAAACCACGAACAATAATTTTGCTTTCATTATTATGATTTTTGAGTGTGAATAAAAAATTAGAATTAATATATAAGTCTTGAACCGCTTTATAAATAAGAGTTCCGCTTCAACTATTGTTACGATTACTATGAAATCCTTTTTTCCAAAATGCCCTACAATTAAAGTAATAAAAGAATTCGTGAAGATATGCTTATGCTATGTTTGTCACCGCACTTATGATATATTCCTCTCATCATAATACAAATTCGTTGTCAAAATTTTGCAATCTCCGGAAAGTTTTTTCCCTACTTGAAAGATAGCTAATTGTTTTAATTATAAAGATATTAATTATTAGCTTAATAAATAAAGCAAAATTGAACTCATTAGCAATGAATATTTAGGAATGAAATAGATTTTAAAAGTCAATAAACTACTTTATTGCTTATATGGATTTTCATAAAGCCAATTTCAGATAGCACAAGATTGCTATCTACAAAAATCTTGCGCACAGATGCATAAAGTTTAGCAAGGAATTTGCTTGATAATGGTTTTCCTGTACACACCTTTTTTACTATTATTAATATGAAAACGATATTTATTTTTATTTCTTCGCTCCTCTTATCTGTTGTTGCATCTGCCCAGTTAAAGACGACGCCCAAATGCCCCGACTTCAACATTGATATACTTGACGGAAGAGTAAACAAAAACATTTACCCTAAATCTACAGTTGGGCAGATCAAACTTAATTTGCCCTGTTTTACCTCTTTTGAAGAAGAAGGCACTTCAGCTAAATGCGGCGCTGGTGTCTTTTATAAAGACAAAGATTTGTATTTCTATACTACCCGTAATTACGTAGAAATCGGCCCGAATTTTAAAGGAACACTTAGCATTCCGCTGATGGGAGCCCCACGGGATGGTTTATTCAAATGGCTTGGAACGCCTGAAATAAAAGATGTGAGCTGGGATGCATTTCAAACTTCTTATGGAATATTGATCCTGTATTATAATAAAGAATCTAAAGTTAATAAGATACAGTTCAGTAATCAGGCGGCAAACATGATTAAACTTTGTGAATGATAAAGTTGGATACTCTTTTTTCTAATAGAATTTACTCATCATTTAATCCCTTTCCATTTAGAATTTGCTGCGTACATTTTTCAACCCTTGATTCCCTTGTTTTAGATTGTTTTGGTTGAGAAAAATAAAAAATGTAGCCTCTTTGCCGTCCCGGAGTCAATGCATTGAAAGCAGTTTTAAAGGCAGGATTTTTATCTAATTTATTCTGAAATTCATCTGGAATTTTATATTCGGAGGTCTTTTTCAATTCTACTTTCAAACCGGCTTTTTCCACTTCGATGGCTTCATAAATATAGGCTTTCACGATCGACATCATCTCAACTATTTCCCGAACATTGGTGAACCGTATCTGGCGCCCTGCCTGCACATTTTTCGTTTGTTGAATTAGAATATCATTGGTATCATTCAATAAGGCGCCTTTGAAAAACAAAAGCGCACAGTATTCTTTAAAAACATGTATTAATACTATATTGCTTTCCTGAAACGTATAGCAAGGAACACCCCACTTCAATTCTTCGGATAGCCCACAGTCAAGAACGATCATTCGCAATTGCTCAATCTCTTTCTGCCAGTTTTTATTTTTATTGAAATAAAAATCAACCCTAGGATTCATAATATTTATTTATTGATTAAGTGGAATAATTTTTCTGTCGGCTGGCCTGAAATACCATGACAAAATAATAAAAACAATTTGAAAAACAGGCCCAAGGATTGCTTTCACCGCGAAATCGCCACATGCCAAATGCGAAATCAGCGCGCCCGTCATCGCAAAAAAGAAACCTGCATAAGCCCATTCTTTAAGAAGTTTGAACCCTGGAATTAAAATAGCTAGAACTCCAAGAATTTTCCAAATGCCAAGTATAGTTAAAAGGTAGATTGGATAACCCAAGGCAGTTACCAGGTCAATCCACTGTTTTGTTCTAAGCACCGCAAATATGCCGCTTTGCAACATGCCCAAAGCCAATAAGGCTGTGGCGATCCAATAAATAATTTTATTTCTCTTTGTCATAATGTATTATTTTAATCTATTGGCTATTTCTTGTAATCGGTTATGTGCCCAGTTTATGCCTTGAGCAAACGGTAACTTCAGCACCTGGTCTCTTTGTGCTACCGATTCATATATTATATGCATATTGAGCTTGCTGGTGTCGTCAGCAAGTTTTTCAAATTCATAAATCTCAAGCTGAACACCATAAGGCGTATTCTCCATTTCAAATGTTCGGGTGATTTTCCGGTTCGCAATAAATTCATGTATTACCCCATTTGCCAGAAATGCTACGTTTCCTTTAGCATCGCTTGTTTCAAATTGGTAACTTCCATGCTTTTTGCTTTCGAGTTTCAGCACTTTAGTCCCCATCCATTCTTCAACAATTTCAGGATCTTCATACGCTTTGAAAAGTAATTCCAATGGCAAATCAAATTCCCTTGTGATCACTAATTCCTGTTTGCCATCTTCGGCACTAATTTTTGTTTTTTGTTCCATATTATTCTATTTTTTTGATTTGTATTTCTTCATTATGGTTTCCAATTTATTAAACCGGTCATCCCACATTTTGCGGAATGGCTCAATAAAGTCGGCTACTTCTTTCATTTTTTTTGCATTTATGTGATAGTAAATCTCCCTGCCTTTTTGCTCTTGTTCAAGTAATTTGCAGTCCGTGAGAATTTGCAAATGTTTTGAAACTGTCGGTCTTGCCGTGTCAAAGTTGGTGGCTATCGCACCTGCTGTCATGGTTTGTGAAGCTACCAACAGAAGTATGGCCCTTCTTGTTGGGTCTGCTATGGCCTGGAAAACATCTCTTCTCAAATGCATTGTGTAGTTATTTGACTACAAATATATGTGTAGTTATTTAACTACACAATTTTTTTTGCCAGTTTGAATTACACCGGGGACTCCCCTCAATTAAAATTGATCAATTTCTAACTTATTTAAAGTGCAAGAGAATAAAAATTTACTATTGAGTATTTTTCAAGCAATTTCTGACTTCTTTAAAAGAAATCCTGATTAACCCAGCGGGTTTAATCAAAGTTTTGGGGTTGCTATTTCTTGCATTTTATTCCAACTATTCTTTTCAATTGACATATTCAGAGCTGTCCAGGTTTCACCCTTTATTTTTCTTTTCTTGATCTTCCCGGGATTGATAACAAATCCAACTTTTTCGTAGCATTTTATTGCGATAATATTCCAATCAAAAACATTCAATTCGGCTTTCTGAACTTTGAATTGAAGGAATGAAATTTCCAAAAGATTCTGCATAATTTTTTGCCCAATTCCCTTTCTTTTAAATTTGGCATCGCCAATAATTACTCTACCAAGCAGCGCTGAACTTGCATCCTGTAAATAAATTTCTGAATACCCGATCATTGAGTTTGTTGCCAAATCAACAACTTTATATGCAAATCTATTCTTGTTTTCCAGATTGATTTCAAGTTGTTCTTTCGTAAGTGGAAATAAAAAAGTTGGCCCCGAAAATTGCATAAGCATTTCTTCACTATCAATCCATGAAATCAATTTATCAAAATCCCGCGTGTCAAAAGTTGCCATTTCAATCACTGAATATTTTTAAGATGATATTTTTTAAAATTTTTTTTATCTTCTGAAAAGCCAAAAAGTAGAAATTGATACTTTTATTTTTCCGTTACCAAAAGTGGCCCGGGATCGAGAGCTTTTATTTCATTCGGAACATGCTTATGTTTAAAAAGACAAACAAACAAAACTGCGACTACTAAGGTATATAAAGCAAACGTGATCCATATGCCATGCCAGTCCTTGCTGTTGTCGGCGTAAGTAAAATATTTCTGAATAATAATTCCACTCACAGAGCTTCCCAACACAGCTCCAAAGCCATTGGTCATCATCATGAAAAGCCCTTGGGCGCTGGCTCTTATCGAGGGATCGCTTTGTGTTTCCACAAAAAGAGAACCTGAAATATTGAAAAAATCAAATGCCATTCCATACACAATGCATGAAAGAATAATCATCCACAAGCCATCGCCCGGGTTACCATATGCAAATAAGCCAAACCGGAATACCCATGCCATCATGCTGATCAGCATCACCTGTTTTATTCCAAATTTTCTCAAAAAAAATGGAATGGCAAGGATAAATAAAGTCTCTGAAATTTGCGAAATGGACATGATGATCGCAGGATATTTCACCGCAGCTGACCCTTTGTATTTATCAATATTGGCGAAGTCATGCAAAAAAGTGTCACCGTAAGCGTTAGTGAGCTGAAGAGCCGCTCCAAGCAACATAGCAAAAATAAAAAATACAGCCATTTTGCGGTTCTTAAAAAGAGAAAATGAATCTAATCCCAAAGCATTAATTAAAGAAGTATTTTTCTTACGATCCCTTTGTGGCGGGCATTTGGGCAAGGTGAATGCATATAAGCCAAGTAACAATGCGGCCCCCGATGCCACATAAAACTGATCAGAGGAAGTTTCAATATGAAGCAAGCTCACTACCCACAAAGCAGCTATAAAGCCAACCGTACCCCAGACTCTTATCGGCGGATAATGTATCACCACATCTTTACCACTTCTTTTTAAGGCTGAATAAGCTACCGCGATGGACAAAGAAATGGTGGGCATATAAAACATCATGTTAAGCAGCATAACCCAAAACATAGTTTTTGGCTGATTGATCATTGGCAGGGTAAACAGTACAATAGCTCCTAAAATATGGCAAATGCCGTAAAGTTTTTCTGCATTGATCCATTTATCAGCAATAATCCCCATGATGGCCGGCATGAAAAGTGAAGCGATTCCCATGGTTGAAAAAAGAGCTCCGAATGCTGAGCCAGTCCAAATGCTCGAATGAGTCGTTGCATCAATAATGGGATAAAGTTTGGGTAAGGTTTGAAACCAATAAGCGCCAATGGTGATCAGCCATGATCCCCACACAAAAAATTGCAAAAAGCTCATTATAATAAGACGCAACCTAATATTCATTGATTCTTCTTTAATGCAAATAAATAAATGTTATGAATAAATATTTATTAGTAAAATAAGCGCTCCTGTTTATTTCCGGAACAGTGATCTTGAAATGTTTTTGAAAGATAAGAGAATTAATAATCTTTTAATGCAAGTTTTCATTTCAACATAAAATCCTAATTTGCATATTGAAAATATTCTCTTGTTTTCATTTCTAAACTTTTATTAAATGCCTCACGCATTGAGAAGAATAATTCTGTTTTCTGTTGCCTTATTTATGATGATCGCCAGTTCATTAGGGCAGCTTCCATCAAAACCTTTAGATGCCAGGAAAGCTGTTCGTTGCGCAACTATGGTACGTTTGAACGAAGCTATAGAAAAGGACCCTTCTCTTCCAGCAAAATGGAAGATTGAAGGCGAGAAGCAATACCATGCTTATTTACAACGAAAAACGAATGAAAGAGGCGCGCAAGTTGAGCAAGCTGAAATCGTGATCCCGATCGTTTTTCATCTTATAGATAGCGCTGCTGCGCAATCCTGGATCACAGACAGGGACATTTACGAGCAGGTGGAAATTCTAAACAAGGCTTACGGCGGCATCAAAGCGGATTTTTATAGAAACGTTATCCCCCGGGAAATTTATAGCAGGCTCGGAAGAATTCCTATAAGATTTGTGTTAGCAAGGCGCACTCCCTCAGGAGCGTTAACCACTGGTATTGAGCGGAGAGTAAATACAACGCCTGATCGCGTAGGAATTAAATCGACTTCAAGCGGAGGGTTAGATGCGTGGGATGTTACAAGATATGTAAACGTGTGGTGTGGCACTTTTACCGGCGGCGATGATGGATTGCTTGGCATAGCTACATTTCCATTCACAACGACTGAAGGCCCGCAGGGAGTTGTGATTTCAATTGCTACACTGCCTTACGCAAGCAATGTTTCAAGAAGCTACTATCCGGCTTACTCAGAGGGAGCCACACTTTGTCATGAGTTGGGTCACTATTTTTATTTATGGCATACTTTCGGAGATCAGACATATTGTAACAATGATGATTTCAGAATCGAGGCCGGATGGCCTCTGCCTGCCGGAGCTGGGCCCGAAGGCGATGACACCCCCGAAGAAAAGGGAGATACTGCAAATGCTGAGTTTGGAAACCCAAGTATGAATTATTCTGACGGCTGCACCAGTTTATCTTTTGGTGAAATGTATGGCAGCTTTATGAACTATTTTGATGACCGCGCCCTTTTTATGTTTTCTGATGGAATGAGAAAAAGAGTTCAGGGCTGCATTGATCTCTACAGGCCTGGGCTAAAAAATTCGAATGGTGCTACGCCTCCCGTGCCGGTAACAGATGCCTACCTTGTAACTGTGTCCCCGCGGGGCATTCCCGAACGCAGGCATTACATGGAAAATAATACTCCTTTATCGGCAACCATCCGCAATAATGGAACCGCGGCGTTGAATAATGTTACTATAAATGTAATGATAGATGGTTCGTCTCCTGCCACTTCTCCTTTTCCTTTGAATCTTAGTGCAGGAGAAGATACTGTTTTATCTCTTGGAGTGATCTCTGCTTCACCCGGAACGCACACCCTAACGATATACACCAGTGCTCCAAATAATGGTACGGATCAGTTTACTAATAACGACACGATCCAATCATTTATTTATATAAATGGAAGCCTTCTAAATGCTCCTTTTACTGAAGATTTTTCAGAAGCCACATTTCCACCGCCGGGATGGCAAATATGGAATCCAAATAAAAACACTACCTGGACAAGAAGCGCTACATCAGGCTTTCCCGCCGCGGGCTCTGCTACTATTCAAAATAATAATTACCAGGGTGGTGGACAATTAGATGATCTTATATCTCCCCCTATAAACGTTCAGGGGTTCGACTCTTCAGTGCTTTCGTTCAAGGTGGCCTATGCAGTGTATGACACTGTTGACGTTTCCGTTTGGGACGGAATTGAGGTGTATATTTCGGGTGATGGCGGAATGACGTATCATTTAGTTTATAAAAAAACAGGTGACCAGTTAAGAACGGTGATTCCTCCAATGCAGGCTTCTTTTGTTCCGCTCCCATCAGAACCGTCAAGTTGGAGGCTGGAAACAATCAACCTGACTCCTTATCTCGTGCGCGGTAAAAATTTACTGATCAAATTCCGGAATACAAATGCATATGGAAACAATACTTATATAGATGATATCAATGTTGCCGGCTATATTTCGGTAGACAGGGATGCATCGGTTGTGTCTGTCGGGAATCTTTCTGATTTGTTATGTGTTGGCGCACAACCTACGCCAACAGTGGTCTTCGCAAGCAATGGCCGAACTACCCTGAATTCTTTAAAAATCAATTATTTGCTGGATAATGGAAACGTGAACACTATCAGCTGGACAGGAACTTTAACAAGAGGCCAAACTGCTCAAATTAGTCTTCCTGCCTTAGCAGGCTTAACAGCAGGAAACCATACTCTTACAGTTTTCACTTCTAATCCAAACGGATTAAATGATCAATTTCCTTCCAATGATACTATCAGAAAATCTTTTTATGTTTTTGGAAAAGTTTCCCTTCCAATAACAGAAGGATTTGAAGAAACTACTTTTCCTCCGCCAAATTGGGCAATAAGCAATCCTGACGGAGGCATTACCTGGGAAAGAACAACGACGACAGCCAAGACAGGTGTTGCGTCAATGGTGATAAGGAATTATGATTATACATCCACAGGAACTGTCGATAAATTTGTTTCCTCTGTGATCACCGGTAATCCTGCTTTTGATTCAGTGTTCCTGTCTTTTGATTATGCTTATGCGGTGGGTACGAATGCAAGTCTGCCGGACACGTTTGAGATCCAGTCTACTGCTGATTGCAACCAGACTAATACAACTCTTTGGAAAAAATGGGGAACTGATCTGCAAACATCTACAAATATTGGCGGTGCGAGATTTACCCCACTTCCAAGTGATTGGGCACATGTTAAAATATATTTATCGCCGACCACAGGCAACAATGATTTCCAGATAAATTTTGTGGCCGAAAGTAATGCCCAGAATAATTTATACGTTGATAATATAAATATTTATGGAGTAACTGTTCCCCCGCTTCTGAAAAAACAAGGCTACCTGTTTTATCCGAGTCCTTTCAGGCAACAATTTGTAATACGGAATTACCAGGTGCCAACAACACTTCAGAGTGCCGCGATTTATAATTCTGTTGGCCAGTTAGTTTGGAAAAAAGATTACAATGGAACTGCCTACACAGAAATGACGGTTAACCTTGGAAATCTTGCAGCCGGTGTTTACATTGTAAAATTGCAGTTCTCTAACAGAACTGTAGTTGATAGAATTGTAAAGCAATAAATCTCCTGGAAAGCTAAAATCTAGTCTTTTGAAATATTTCAGATTCCTGTTGAGGTATTTGATTTATCCGATCAGTCAATCTGAAAGCACTGGACAGTAATTGATATATTATCTCGTTCGTTTAACTTTGCACGATGATGACACCGAATAAAGAAGAAGAATTGATCAGGATTGTAAATGCATTGAATCCGGGAAAAGGTTTAGAGAAAATTGCAGAAAAGATTGCCGCTGATGAAAGAATTACCAATGTAGAAGGAATATTACTTTTTGAAGCAGCCAGCCTCGGGCTTGCAGCAACTTTGGCAAATTATATCAGAGAAAAAAAGCATGGTGATAAAACTTATTTCAATAGAAATTTTCATATTGAGCCAACCAACGTTTGTGTTTTCTCCTGCAAATTCTGTTCTTATTCCCGTTTATATTCTCATCGCGATGAAGGCTGGCAATTAAGCATTCCACAAATGATGGACATTGTAAAAAGCTATGATGAAAAAGCTGTTACTGAAGTTCATATTGTTGGCGGTGTCCACCCAAAAATGGATCTTAATTATTTTTGCGATCTTATTTCCCAGATAAAGCAGCACAGGCCGGAGCTTCATATAAAAGGCTTTACCGCAGTTGAACTGGATTATATGTTCAGAAAAGCAAAACTGTCAATAAAAGAAGGAATGAAAAAACTCAATGATGCAGGCCTGCAATCATTGCCGGGTGGTGGCGCTGAAATTTTTGATGCAGGCATCAGAGAGCAGATTTGCGCTGATAAGGTTGATGCAGATGGATGGCTCAAAATTCATGAAGAAGCGCATATGCTCGGCATGCATACCAATGCTACCATGCTTTATGGCCATATTGAAAACTACGAACATAGAATTGATCACATGAGCAGGCTAAGAAATCTACAGGACAAAACACACGGTTTTAATACTTTCATTCCGCTTAAATTCCGTAATCAGAATAATGACATGAGCAATGTTCATGAATCTTCTATTGCAGAAGATATGAAGATGTATGCGGTAGCAAGAATTTACATGGATAATTTTCCACATTTAAAAGCTTACTGGCCAATGCTTGGAAGACAAAATGCGCAATTGTCTTTATCTTTTGGAGTGGATGATATGGATGGAACCATTGATGACTCTACAAAGATATATTCTATGGCCGGCAGCGAAGAACAAACGCCAGCAATGAGTACGGAACAGTTGGTAATGCTGATTTCCCAGGCGCGCCGCGAGGCTGTGGAACGGGATACTTTATATAATGTAGTGAAAAATCATTCAGTGAAAAATGGTCTGGAAATTATGGCATCAACTGAAAATTTATTGTAAAAAGCTAAATTATAGTTTTTTTGTTTTTATTTTTTTGAACGCACCGCTTTCACTTCAGCAGCTGTAATTGCAGGCGCTTTATTCCCAAAATTACTGCGCACATAAGATAAGACATCTGCGATTTGCTGATCTTTTAATATTTTCAATGGCGGCATAGGATTAGAAAAAGTTTCACCTTCTATTTCTATATTTTCATTGAGCCCATTCAGAACTATTTTGATCAACCGTTCTTTATCTCCCAATACATAAACTGTTTTTATCAGGGGAGGATTTAAATGAGGCACGCCGCCCGCATCGGCCTGATGGCAGGAGATACAATACTTTTTAAAAACTTTCAGGCCTGCTGAATTTGATTGCTGAATGATTGTTCTTGGCAATAAATATTTCCCCCGTGAATCTTCTTTTAACCCCATCACTAAAAACATAACAGGTATAGCAAAAAAAGAAATAATGATAAGTTTTTTCAATCTGTATTATTTTTTATTATACATGATCCGGTATATGGTCCCTTTTACATCATCAGAAACGTACAACGATCCATCAGGACCTTGCGCCAGTCCACATGGCCGATGCTGTGCATCGCGCGGTGAAGAAATATCTTTTGTCCCCGCAAATCCGTCTGCAAAAACTTCCCAGGCTCCCTCCGGTTTTCCATTTTTAAAAGGAACAAACACTACAAAATATCCTGCCTGCTTTTCCGGCGCACGGTTCCATGAGCCATGGAAAGCAATGAACGCACCATTTTTATATTTTTCAGGAAATTGATTCCCCGTATAAAATAATAAACCATTTGGCGCCAAATGACCGGGAAAAGCTATTACAGGATTGATGAATTTATTATCTCCTTCCTTTTTGCCATTACCACCATATTCAGGAGCAAGAATTTTTTTCTTTTGAATTTGGTCGTAATAAATATAAGGCCAGCCTGCATTGTCACCTTTTTTGATTTCATACATACATTCTGCAGGAAGGATTGCAGAAGTTTTCTCATCATAAAATTGGGGAAATAAATCGTGCAGTTGATCGCGGCCGTGCTGCATTACAAACAATACATTGTCTTGCTGGTTCCAATCTAAGCCAACAACGTTGCGCAATCCGATTGCATAGTGTTCACCATCTCCGTAAGTTTGATTTTCTTTGTCCGCTTTAAATTTCCAAATGCCTCCCGCAGAATCAAGTATCGGGCAGCCTTTTCTTCCCATAGAACCTGGCTGGCGGTCTTTCTCCTGGCACGAATTGGAATAAGCGCCAATATTGACATAAACATTGTTGTCGTTATCCAGCACGACAGATTTTGATTCATGTTCTCTTCTGTTTATTAAGCCGGTAATAATTTTCTCGGGTTGATCAGGATTGATAACTTCATTCTTATCGTTCAATTTGTACCGAAAAACTTCTTCGTCGGACGAAGCATATAAATAGCCATTTTTAATATACATTCCTGTACCTCCGTAATTTCCAAATCCTGTTTCCTTATCCATTTTACCATCTTTGCCGGCATCTTGTAAATAAAGAATTCCTTTGCCATCCTTTGGCCGCGCGAGCTTTACATAGATATTTCCCTCTTTTGTAACAGCAATGTGCCTTGCTTGTCCGGTATTATCTGCAACTTTCAAAGCGCTGAAACCAGCTGGCAATGTCAAACCTGCATTGTCAGCATCTGGTTTGGGTAATTCATTTAAATTATTTCGCAGAGAAGAAATATTAGTAAATGAAAACACTAAAAAAACTGCTACGCTCAACATGACGGGAATTAAAAATTGCTTTTTCATTTTGATTAAATTATTGTTGTGATTTTGATAGTTTATGTGAGTTAAAGATTGAAGTTAAATTATTCTAATAATCTATGTTCCGGCTTTGTTGAGCAAATCTATATCCTCTTTTGTTAAATTTATATTTACAGATTTCATTAATTCATCTAATTGTTTTTCATTGGTGGCGCTCGCAATTGGCGCGGTTATCAAAGGATTCTGAATGATCCATGCTAAAGAAATACTTGGT
>JALYVO010000047.1 GCA_030853195.1 Bacteroidota bacterium
ATGATGAACATCTACAAAGAGATGTTTTTTGGCTTCATTATTCGCGTGATTTATATCATTCAAAATCGCTTGCTACCTCAAAATATTTTTACTTTACTTTCTGAAAAGACTTTTTAAGGATTGACTACATACGGATTTTGAGCTAATGAAAATTTGGGGAATCCTGTACGCCTCCAATCGTTATATGTTTCAATAGAAAGAAAATCAGCGATATATTTTTCAGTGATGATTTGCTCTATGGCATGATAGAAGTGAATCCATTTTGCTAGGCGCAATTGCGCAAATCAAATTATTTGATATTAGGTATACAATAACAACGAAATATGTTATAATATAGTTTTGCAATTTTACTTGAATGACTTTGATAATCAGGCTAAAGAATACGCTAAGAAGAAATAAAAGCGTATCGTGATGGTTATTAAAAGTGTTTCAGTTCATTGATAAAGAATTAATACCGCAGCCCGAAGGCATTTGTTTTTCTCCCGAAGGAAAATTATACATTTCTTCTGAAGGTAAGAAAGGTGAGCCAGGAAATTTGTTTGAGTCTAATGTGAAATAAAATTCATGTTTTTGCAATTATTTACAAACAATCTATACAAAAAATAATTTAGTTTGCTATAATGCCGTATAAGCCAGATTATAGTTTTTTCAATTTCTCTTAAGGAATTCCCCGGCTGAATAAAAGGTAGAACTTAAAATTTATTTGCATTTAAATAAAATAAATTATTCTCTAAAGCCACATAAACTATTTTGTAGCTTTCTCCAATTTCCAGGATTGGTTAAAAAAAAACTTCCAGGTTTTTTACACCTGGAATTTATCTTTTGAATTAATAATTTTTTGAGGAATTGAAATTATCAATCAATAATTCGGATTTTGTTGCGGAGCTATGTTTGCATTCGCTTGTATCTCACCCAGTGGAATCGGGGCTATACGGCGATAATCAGAGTAAGGTATAGTCTCTAATCCCTGGGGTATAGATCCCGCGTTCACAGGCCCCCTGGAAATGTCCCATTTTAACCTGTTTAAATCATAAAATCTATCTCCTTCAAAAGCCAATTCTTTTCTTCTTTCTGTAACTATATCTTGTAAAAGTTGATTACCGGTAGAAGAATACCCAACAAATGTTGGATCACGAAAAGACATAAGTTCATTTAAATATTTTTTGGCATCTGATTCATTTGCCGGCAAAGAAGATTCCGCAGCAATAAGATACAATTCGGCCAGGCGAATTACTTTCAAATTATCTTTATCAGCAGTGTTATTGTAATTAGGATATTTACCAATGATAGTAGTAGGTGCACCCGATTTAGTGAAACCCGGAATTAAAACAGACGTTCTTATATCTGTAGTACTATATAAAGCTACGAGTTGTTGAGAAGCATAAATATCCTGATATCCGCCATTTACCATAGCGCCTAAATCATCAGAGCTATTATTATTTACCGCGTCTACATCCACTTCAAACATAACTTCAGATTGATTACTTTGTATCCCGGGATTATTCCAAAAAGCTTTGTATGCCGTCGCTGTATTTACTAAAGTAAATCCACCATTATTAATAACATCCAAAGCGGCTGTTTTTGCATTTGTAAAGTCACCCATATAAAAATAAGCGCGTGCTAAAAGGCCTTCAATTGCATATTTACTAAGCCTTACAGAATTTGTGTAATCGGGAGCTGTTTGAAAAGCTGTTTTCAGATCACTGATTATTTGAGTGTATACCGCTGCTATAGGATCGCGTGTAGGAAGAAGCGAAGGCTTATAATGAAGAATTAATGGAACTCCTAATCCTTGTGGATTATCCGTATATGGACGTGCATAGATGTTTATTAATTTAAAATACAATAAAGCCCGCAAGGCGTAAGCCTGGGATTTTATTTTATCAATACCAGCGCCTGTAACATTGGCATCTATGATCAGGTTTGAATAAAGTATGCCTGAATAAGCTGCATTCCATATTTCACCAAACACGCCATCAGAATTAGTAAGTGTATAATTAAACTGGGCTAAATAACGACCCGAATTTTTAGATTCCACAAATGTATTGTCTGCCATTAAATCCCCTGTTATTGGAAAATCCCTACCATATAAGGCTACTGAACGCAATTGAGCATAGACACCATTAAGAGCCGTTTGCATTGAACTTGCATCCGTGATCGCAAGGTTGGATGCAACCGAATCATTTGGATTTTTAGTAATAAATTTTTTTGAGCAGGATTCTAGTAAAAGAACTGAGACACTCAAAACGATGAAGATTTTAAATAATATTTTATTCATGACTATTTTCTTTTAAATTGAAGAAACTTTTTACAATCCTACCTTAATGCCAACCGAAACTGTTTTTGGCATAAATACCTGGAAATCGCTTATGCTTTGCGCTCCTACTTCAGGGTCCACAGGTAAGTTTTTATCCGCTCCAAATGTAAAAAGATTGGTACCCCTTACATAAACATTCACGTTTGAAATATTTGCTTTTTTTAAAATCGATGGCGGTATAGCGTAGCCCAATTCAACATTTCTTAATCGTATATAATCTCCACTATACAAATACCTTGTAGATTGACGGTTGGAATTTTTATTGCCACCATAAATGATCTTAGGGACATTAGTTATATCTCCCGGTTTCTGCCACGCGGTCAACTGGTTGCTCAATTGATTCATGGCTCCTAAATATGTGCCATTGCTGGATAAGTAAGTTTCCCAAGTGGAGAAAATATAGTTTCCAAAATTATAAAACAACTGAGTTTGTAAAGAAAAACGTTTATAGGTGAATGTATTAGAGAAAGCACCATAATATTTAGGAGTTGCAGATTTACCGGTTAATGAAAGCTTTGCTAAAGAAGATTTGTTTGTTTTAGTAGCTTTGGTATCATCAGTGTACCATTGTGGGTCTCCGGTTGCCGGATCTACACCTGCCCAAAGGCGGGTATAAAATTCATAAATATCATGTCCCTCAGTAATATTGAATCTTGTATTTTGTGAAATAGGTGCATGATTATACAAAGCAGTTACCCTGTTTGTGTTATGTGAAAATGTAAAGTTGGATTGCCATTCAAAATTTTTAGCTACAATCGGCCTTCCGCCGATGGATATTTCAAGTCCCTTATTATACATGCTGCCAACATTAGTTAACTGCCCGCCAGAAAAACCGGATGTAGGCGACAATGGAATTGTTACAAGCAAATCTGATGTTACTCTTTTATAATATTCAACTGTAGCTGTTAATCGATTTCGCCACAATGCAAAATCTAATCCTACATTAAAAGATTTATTTTTCTCCCATGTTAAATTGGGATTACCTACATTATTAGGTGCACTTCCCGGATTTCCGGTATAAGCACTTCCGTAACCATAAGTGGCAAGTGAAGAATAGTAACCAAATCCATTGGTATTACCACTTGTACCATAAGAAGACCTTAATTTGAGCAGACTTAAGAAAGATACATTTTTAAGGAAATTTTCTTCATTGATATTCCATGCTCCACCAACTGAATAGAAATTCCCCCATTTATGATTCTGACTAAAAACCGAAGATCCATCACGACGGAAACTTCCGGATACAACATATTTGTCTTGATAATTAAATACAGCATTTGAAAAATAAGAAGTAACCGATTTTTCTGTAGGCAAATTATAAGCCGCGGTAGGTTTTGCTGATGAAGCTAAATATTGCAAAGCCAGTGTTGAAGGGAAATTTGACCCTGTAAATTGAGATAGATTATTTGTGAGAGCATATGCTTCTGTACCGCCTAACAAATTGACATAAAAATCTTTTGCCCTATTTAGATTAAGATGATAATTTAATTGGTTGGTCCATGTCCAGTCAAAAATTTTCCTGTCATTTGCCTGTCCTAATCCACTCGTGGAAGAACCATCTCCATATAATGGGTTCCAATATTGATATTCATCTATATCAAGGTATTCCCCACTATACCTGCTGGTAAATTTTAAATCATTCAAAATCTGGAATTCACCGGATACATATCCCCTTAATTCCAACTGCCTATCTGTCGATTTATTCCAGGCAGCTAACAAAACAGGATTAAACTGGGAACCGTCAGGAAACTCTCCTTCCTGATCATGGTAACGGAAAGAACCATCAGCATTATAAGGAGAAAACCATGGCTGTAAAAAGAAAGAACCACTCACCGGACTGGCATAAGCCGCACTCCCCGGCGGAGAAAGCTGTGTACTGGTACTCCCATTTAAGCCGCCTTTGAAAACAATTTTATCATTAACTTTAGTAGATAAAGACATGCTTCCGTTATACCTTTTAAAATAAGTAGCAATCGTTGTACCTTGCTGGTTGAAATAACCACCGGAAGCATAAAACTGTGTTTTTTCATTTCCCCCGCTTAGACTTAAATTATATTGTTCCTGACTACCTTTATGCGTAACCTGATCTAACCAATTAGTATTTGTTTTCAACCAATTTGGATCAAAACCTAAACCGTTTACAGGATCAATGATGAAGGAATCGGCTTCGGCATTGTTCGCAGCATCTCCTGCATTAATCAGCCCTTGCCTAAGTACAATTTGATTCTCGGCAGTTGTCATGGGTCGATTATGGCTATTCTTATAAGCAATGCTGTTTTGGCCTACCTCAGTAGAAAAATTGATTTTCGTTTTTCCCGACTTTCCACTTTTTGTGGTGACAAGAATAACTCCATTTGCAGCCCTTGAACCATATATAGCAGTAGCCGATGCATCTTTCAATACTGAAATGCTTTCAATGTCGTCTGGGTTAAGGCCACTTAATGCATTTGCAGTAACTGTATTTGTCGTAAGGTCTCCAGTAGTAGCAATGATACCATCAATAACCCAAAGTGGATTTTGACCAGCACTAATGGACCCGGTACCCCTAATTCGAATGTCAGTACCAGAACCCGGCGTACCATCTGGGGATGAGGCCTGAAGGCCTGCCACTGCACCCTGAAGTGCTTTATCAACAGACGCAAATGGTTTATTTTCTATTTTATCTGCACTTACTGTGGAAATAGACCCTGTTATATTTGCTTTCTTTTGAGTGCCGTATGCAACAACAATTACTTCTTTTAAATCTGAGGAATTTGACTCCAAAAAAATGCTTTGGAAACCACGAGGGGATTTTACTTCTTTAGGTGAATAACCTACAGCAGAAATAATTAAAGTAGCTCCTTCTTTTACCTGCAATTTGAAATTACCTGATTCATCAGCAATTGTTCCCACAGATGCTCCTTTAACTTTTATAGAAGCTAATGGGATTGTTTCTCCCTTTACACTTTTAACCACACCCGTAACTGAATTATTTTGTCCGAATGTCTTACCGGCAAATAAAAATGCTCCGAAATAGAATAAAAGTAATAATTTTTTTCTCATGTGTTACTGGTTTAGTGTTTATAGATGATTAAAAATGGGGGTTCTTTCTTGGAGAGTGGTGTCCGAAATCTTCTTATGTGTTTTTTGATTTTGATCTTTTTGTATCACTTTTTACGGAGAGTATAGTTGTCATTTTAAACCATTAAAACATACTTTAAGCTTACTCACATACAGAGACTTTGAATGTTGTGAGCTTTTGATTAGAAACGTTAATAGTTATAAAAAAGTATATTCAAACAGAAGGCAAAATAAGTTGTTGAAACGCTGCAAAATAATTATAAAATTTAGAAAAATAAAAAAATATTTTTTGTTGTTATCTCAAAATTGATCCTGAATATGGGGTAAACTGATTTGTATTTTTTCCTTTTCGATAAAGATTGTTGATTATCTCATCAAATTAAAAGTTAAATAAAATTTGGATGTTCACTACCCGATAAAAACGTACGCAATAAACTGGCTGATAATTCCAAAAAATATTCCTGCATAGATATCAAATGGAGTGTGATCGCTTACGATCATTCTTGAAGTACATACTATGCCTGTAATGATAAAAGCCAACATAGCCGGTAAAAAAAGCGCGTAAGAAACTGATGAGAAAATAATGATCAACATCAAACCTGTCAATGCGCCAACGCCTAAAGCGTGCATGCTTATCTTAAAATAAATATTGGCGATCAACGCTACAGAAGAAGCCAGGAAAATTCCAAAAATAAAACCGGTAAGAATGAATGGAACTTCTTCCTGATTTTTAAGAACCAGATATGTCCAGAAATAAAAAATGTTGGTGGCAATGTATGGAATGATTCTCTCTCGTTGCGTTTTTAAAAAAATGCTTTTAATGAACCCTACAGCTTTCAATAATAATACAGTTAATGCTGGATAAAAAATAGTGTTGTAGCCAACGCGGGCTACAATCAGCCATTTATCATGAGGAGGAATTCCGGTAAAATACCCCGGCTGAATAAATGCCAAATACCAGGTAGCAATTACCGGAATAAAAAGCGGGTGAAATATATAAGAAAAAAAATAAGCGACCCATTTTACTAAAAAGAATTGTTCGGGATTTTTAAATGGCGCAGTTTGATTGATATTTTCCCGTGGAATTGATAAGTTTTCCATAGTTAGTTTTTTTCTTAAAGTCCCCCTTTGGGGATTCAGGGGCTTAAAGTTCTTTTCTTAAACGAGCCACTGGAATGTTTAGTTGCTCGCGATATTTAGCTACCGTGCGTCGTGCAATATTATAGCCTTTTTCCTGTAAAAGTTCCGTGAGCTTTTCATCACTCAGCGGCCTTTGTTTACTTTCTTCTTCTATCAGGTTGCTCAATATTTTTTTCACTTCGCGCGTGCTCACTTCTTCTCCGCTGTCAGTAACAAGGCTTTCACTAAAAAAGAATTTTAATCTATAGGTTCCAAATTCTGTTTGCACAAATTTACTGTTTGCCACACGGCTTACAGTAGAAATGTCGAGAAAAGTTTTTTCGGCAATGTCTTTCAATATCATTGGACGCAGATCGGTATCTTCTCCGGTTAAAAAAAATTCTTTTTGATATTCTACAATAGTTGTCATAGTACTCAACAAAGTATGTTGCCTTTGTTTTATCGCATCAATAAACCATTTTGCCGAATCAATTTTTTGTTTGATAAAAAGCACCGCTTCTTTCTGCCGCTTGTCTTTTTTTGTTCCGCGGTCATAATCTTTCAGCATATCTCTATATCCTTCGCTTATCCGCAGGTCAGGGGCATTTTTTGAATTGAGGGTAACTTCCAGTTTTCCATTATTGTTCAATACAAAAAAATCGGGGATCACATAACTTTGCAATTTGTTGGTTTCACCCACCTGGCCGCCCGGTTTAGGATTTAATTTAATGATCTGGTTGATCACTTCTTTGATTCCACTATCATCAAGGTTCAAAGCACGCTGAATTTTTTCATAATGCTTTTTAGTAAATTCTTCAAAATATTTATCAATGATCTCAATGGCGATCTCCACTTCCTGTCCATCCAGTTCCTTTCTTTTTAATTGCAGTAAAAGACATTCCTGCAAATCCCTGGCGCCCACTCCGGGCGGATCAAATTGTTGTATTAGTTTTATAAGTCCTTTGATTTCTTTTTCTGAACTATCAATATTCTGGCGAAAAGCCAGGTCATCTACAATTGAAGTGATTTCACGCCGCAGGTATCCGTCATCATCGATACTTCCAATAATTTGTTCAGCCATTTTTCTTTCCCGCTCATCCAGGTTAAGCATTAATAATTGTGTTTTCAGCGTATCGTAAAAAGAAGTTTCTACCTTGTGCGGCATTACTTTCGTCTCTTCCTGGTCGCCATAATTATCATCGCGGTATTTATAATCACCCGGCTCATCATCGCTGTCATGCACATATTCACTTATATCAATATTGTCATATTCATTTTCACTGCCATCATTTTCGAAATCATCTTCTGCCGCATCAAAGTCATCTTTTGGTTCTTCATGATTATCGTCAAATCCATCTTCACCTGTTTCTAATGCAGGATTTTCTTCTAACTCTTCCTTGACCCTTTCTTCAAGATGGGCTGTAGGCACCTGTAGCAATTTCATTAACTGAATCTGCTGGGGCGACAATTTTTGCAAGAGCTTTTGTTGTAATCGCTGGCTTAAAGACATTTCCTGTTTTCGTTTATGAATAGTAAATTTACAGGCAAATGTAAGGATATGTTTTTTTGGAATAAAATTTGTGGTCTCGGAATTCTATTTTTTATTTTGAGCAATTCTTTGTATGCTCAATTTTCATTAAATACGAAAATCTATAAAATTACTTTTCCCGCAGAAAGTCGGGCGCCAGTTCCTGATTCAATAATTTCTTCCGCATCTTCCCTTTTTCTTTTGAATGATCAATTCAAAATGCCCATTTCAATTCCGGAAAATTTCTCAACCAGCAAATATGGATTTTTTTGCAGACAGGAATTAATGGTAGAAAAATCAATTAAATTTCCTTTGCGCATCAGGTTGGGATCGTTGGAACAATGTAATTATTATGAAGGGAAAAAATAAGAAGAGAAGACATTGCAGAGGATGATTTCATAGAACGTTGCTCTTGCACAAAGAGACTTAAATAAATATTCATCTTTTGAATTACTTACAAAACTTTGGGAATAAGAAATTGTCTGCTTCTAAACCTGGGCTTGCCTTATCTTGATTAAATCAAATAAAACTCAGCAATATTCCCGCAATTTAAATCGATGTTTCTATTAAAGCTTAGCAACTGAACTCTGAGAATTTGAAGTCGTGCGGGAAGGTGTTTGAATGCTTGAATGATTTTGCGGAGCAGTTTGTACAGGATGTGAATTACAAGTACCCAACGCATAATATATAATTACAAAAACAAGGATAGTGCTTAAACATCCACCACCTAATTTTTTTGCTCCCCATCCAGCTATTATTGTTCTCAAAAAATTGTTCATATTTTAAAAAGTTTTTAGTAATATTAATAATAATCGTGCCATAAGATAGAGTAAAAAGAAGACGAGATGTTTTAGTCTCACTATTTCCTGCTATTTGTGGCCTCGCCAGCACTAAAGCCAGATTTATTTATCAATTCTTTATATAAAAAGTGTAAAACCAAGCGAATACTGTAAAACAATTTCAATTTCTAATATGACCAAATCTTTATGCTATCATTAAGATTGTGTTACTTGAAAACCTTTGAGATTTTAAAATTGAATCATCCTGCTTTGCCACCATTTAATTCCCTTGTCTTTATTCCATGAGCATTCTTTTACTTCAATTTGCTTTTTAGAACGATGAATAACAATCAACGGAAAGGATAATACTTTCATCTTTGGAAGAATATTTCCCTTTCATTAGTGAATCAACTCTGAAACATGTTGATGAAATGTTGCCATCTAAAATTCTGTGAATAATTTCTATTCAATGTACTATGCTGACCTGTAAAATTTTTTCTTCATCAGAAGTCTTATAAATAATTCTACCTTTGTGTCAGGCGTGAAAAAAATTACCGTCATATTACTTCTGAGCATCTACTCCATTTCAACATTAGGGCTAAGCCTCAAAAGTTTTTATTGTTGCGGTAATTTAAAATCAGTAACTGTTACACTTCCACAGGATGAACAACAGAAGTGCGCCAATGACGATGGCACCAACGATTGCTGCAAAACAAAATACCAATTTTTTAAAGTAAAAGACAATCATTTTGTTGCCGATCATTTAAGCAGTCCTGTTAAGCATTTTGTCGAATTGAATTTATTTACTTCTACTTTTCAAATAGTTAATTATCCTTCTGAACAAATTTATGTTGCTAACAAAAGCAACGCGCCCCCCTTACGTCACAGGGTTCCTGATTATATTTTCAATTGCGTTTTCAGAATTTGATTTTTTTCTCTCTCGATAGGACAAGGCTTCTTTCACAAGCCATTCTAAGTCCACACTCCACTTTCATTTACTATTATTCCTTTTTCATTTTTACTACTGAATAAATGTAGTTGATTGAAAATTTTAAAACGAAAGAATTAAATAATCGACAATGGTTCAGAAACTGATTGAACTTTCACTTCGCAACAGGTTTATTGTTTTGGCCTTAGCATTAGGCCTGTTTATATGGGGAATATTTGCAGTACAAAAAAATCCGATTGATGCCATACCTGATCTTTCAGAAAACCAGGTAATTGTTTTTACAGAATGGAGCGGTCAAAGCCCACAGGTCATGGAAGACCAGATCACGTTTCCATTAGTATCTAATCTTCAGGGTATTCCAAAAGTTAAGAACATAAGAGGAACCTCTATGTTTGGAATGAGCTTCGTGTATGTAATTTTTGATGATAATGTGGATGTTTATTGGGCACGCACCAGAGTTTTGGAAAGATTGAATTATGCGCAACGATTGCTTCCGCAAGGCGTTACACCTGCGCTGGGCCCAGATGGTACAGGAGTGGGCCACATACTTTGGTACACTTTAGATGCTAAAAAATTAGATCTCGGTGAGCAAAGGGCTTTACAGGATTGGTATATAAAATTTGCCTTGCAAACTGTACCCGGCGTCGCCGAGATAGCTTCTTTCGGTGGCTTTGAAAAGCAATATCAAATAGTAGTGGACCCATTGAAACTACAGTATTTCAATATTTCTTTAATGGATGTGATGAACAAAGTAAAAGCTAATAACAATGATGTTGGTGGTAGAAAATTTGAGATGAGCGATATGTCTTACATCATTCGCGGATTAGGATATATAAAGAATAAAGAAGACATCGAAAACATAGGTGTCGCTAACAACAATGGCATACCGGTTAGAGTAAAAGATATCGCTTCTGTTCAGTTAGGCGGCGATGAAAGGCTTGGCATTTTTGATGACAATGGAGAAGGGGAAGTTGTCGGCGGCATAGTCGTAATGAGGTATGGAGAGAATGCTGATAAGGTAATCAATGCGGTAAAAGAAAAAATGAAAAATGTAGAAAAAGGCTTACCAGAGGGTGTTCATTTTAAATTCGCGTATGATAGAAGCACTTTAATAGAAGCCGCCGTAGAAAATATCAAAGGAAAATTGATCGAAGAAATGATAGCAGTATCACTCATCGTTTTGCTCTTTCTGTTTCACTGGCGCAGCGCTGTGAACATCATTATTCAAATACCTATCACGATTGCCATCAGTTTTATTTTGTTGAATGCGTTTGGCTTTTCATCAAATATTATGTCGCTGACAGGAATTGCCCTGGCCATTGGAGTTATCGTTGATAATGGAATCATCATGTCAGAAAATGCTTATCATAACTTATCTCAATGGCAAAATGATCCTGCCAATAAATCAAAATAAACATGAAAAATATTACCAAAAAAATATTACCAAAGAAGAATTATTTAAAAATTCCGGAAGATGTAAGAATGCGTATTATTGAAAGTTCGTGCAAGCAGGTTTCAAGGGGCGTATTTTTTTCAACGGTTATTATTATTGCTTCATTTCTTCCCGTATTCTTGCTTACAGGGCAGGAAGGGAAATTATTTGGGCCATTGGCTTACACCAAAACTTTCATTATAGCAGTTGATGCCATCTTAGTTTTAACCCTGACCCCGGTATTGATCTCATTCTTTTTGAAAGGAAGGTTTACACCGGAAAGTTCAAATCCAATTAATAAAGGATTGGGGAAAATATATGAACCGCTCATTCGCTTGTGCATCAAATGGAGAAAGACCACTATTGGAATCAACATCATCGCATTACTAATAAGTATTCCACTTATTTTAAGTTTGGGCCGGGAATTTATGCCGCCATTGGATGAAGGATCCATCTTGTTTATGCCGGTTACTATGCCTGACGTTTCTAATTCTGAAGTGAAAAGAATATTGCAGGTTCAGGATAAGATTATTGCTTCAGTTCCGGAAGTAAAAAATGTACTGGGCAAAGCAGGAAGAGCCAACACCGCTACTGATAATTCACCGATCAGTATGATTGAGACCATTGTTTTACTGAAACCAAAAGCAGAATGGAGAGCAGGGAAAACAAAAGCAGATATCGTCAATGAACTCAACAGCAAATTGCAAATTCCTGGCGTAACCAATGGATGGACACAGCCAATCATTAATCGTATCAATATGCTGTCAACTGGCATTCGTACAGATGTTGGGGTAAAAGTGTATGGACAAAATTTGGATACCATTTATGACTTTGCTCAAAAGGTAAAAAATGAATTGCAGGGAATAAACGGCGTTAAAGATTTGTATGTGGAACCAATAACCGGCGGAAAATATATTGACATTAAAATAAAGCGGGATGAAATAAGCCGCTATGGATTAAGTATAGATGATGTGAATGCAGTTGTACAAAGTGCGTTAGGCGGGATGAAACTTACGATCACAATTGAAGGCCGCCAACGGTTTTCAGTAAATGCCCGCTATGCGCAGGATTTCAGGGACAACATAGAAGCATTAAAAAGTTTGCAGGTGCAAACCACACAATTTGGACCTATTCCATTACAGGCTGTTGCGGACGTTGCGATTACTGAAGGGCCGCCAATGATTAATTCTGAAAATGCCTTATTGCGCGGCACTGTTTTGTTTAACGTAAGAGACAGGGATTTAGCAGGCACCGTGCAGGAAGCACAGCAAAGATTAAACACTATGCTTACCAAATTGCCCAAAGGTTATTTTATAGATTGGAGCGGGCAATATGAAAATTTAATAAGTAGTGAGAAAACGATGAAGATCATCTTACCTATTGTATTGGTGATTATTTTCTTCTCAATGTATTTTGCGTTTAATTCTGCAAGAGAAGCTTTACTTAGTCTAATTTCTATTCCCTTTGCGCTAATTGGAGGCGCATTTATGATTTACTTCTGGGGAGTAAACTTATCAGTAGCGGTTGCCGTGGGCTTTATTGCCTTGTTTGGTTTGGCCGTGGAAACGGGAATTGTAATGGTTATATATCTCAATGATGCCATGCAACAACTAATAGCGGTAAAAGGCAATTCCAGGGAAACTATTACCAGGGCGGATCTGCGTGAATACGTTATTGCAGGTGCGGCCAAACGGTTGCGGCCAAAAATAATGACCGTTTGTGTTATACTCTTTGGTTTAATTCCTATTCTTTGGAGTTCAGGAGTAGGTAGTGATATTATGAAACCTATTGTATTACCAATGATTGGCGGAGTATTCACATCAGCTATCCATATTCTTTTAGTAACGCCTATTATCTTTTTACTGAGCAAAGAATATGAATTGAAAAAATATGGAAGAATTATTTTGTCTGATACAAAACATTAAAATTATGCAACGTTTTCTAATTAAAATACTCATTATTTGCCTGTCTGCCGGTCAGGCAGGTTTATTCACTTCAAATGTGTATGGGCAAAAAAAGATCAGCCTTGAGGATATATTTTCCATCATCCAATCAAATCATCCGGAAATGAAGCTTTATGATGCACAGATCCGTTCGCAGGACGAAGCCGCCAAAGGCGCCAAAAGCTGGATGCCACCTGAATTTGGTACAGGATTTTTTATGATGCCTTATAATATTGGCTACACAAAAGCAATGGGCACTCAAAAAGGGATGGGTTCATACATGGTTTCTGCATCGCAAATGTTCCCCAATAAAAAAGAACAAAATGCCAATGCAAATTATATGCAGGCTATGTCAACAGTAGGTAAGGAAAACAAAAAAGTCGCATTGAATGAATTGTATGCGGAAGCGAAACAAAATTATTATGACTGGCTGATTATTGAAAAAAAACAGGTTGTACTTGATGATAATGAAAAGTTGCTCAATTTTATGATACAGAGTACTGAACTGCGTTATAAGAATAATCTCGGCAAGTTGAATGCATACTACAAAGCAAAAGCAGAATTAGGAAAAATTGAAAATCAGCGTGAGGTATTGCGTAACGAAGTAAGGCAAAAACAAATTTTATTGAACACACTAATGGACCGCGATAAAAATGAAAATTTTATAGTTGACACGAATTATACCATTAAAGATTACAACGCAATTGACAGTAATTATATAATTAACGCACGAAGTGATATTAGAGCGGTAACGCAGGAACTACAAATCAATCAACTTCAATTGAACCTGGAAAAAACGAAACAATTACCACAGTTTGGCTTGATGTATGAACACATGTTCGGTTTCGGAAAATCCCCCTGGGTTTACTCTCTGGTCGCAACTGTAAAAATTCCACTGGCACCCTGGTCTTCCGGCGCATATAAAGCGAATGTTGAAAGCTTAGAATGGAAGGCCCAATCGTTCGAAATGCAAAAGCAAATGATCGTCAATCAGGCTACCGGACAAGCTAATGGTTTGCTTTCTTCTATTAAAAGCAAAAAAAAGCAGTTGCAATTATTTGAAGGAAATATCATTCCTGCATTAAAAAGAAATTATCAAATTATGCAGTTGGCGTATGAACAGAATACAGGAGAACTGTTTGAATTGTTTGACGCCTGGCAAACGCTGAATATGACACAGCTGGATTATCTCGATCAGTTGCAGGAATTATTAAATCTACAAGTACAGATGGATAAAATATTGGAGCAAAAATGAAATGAATATGAAAATCAGAAACTCAATCATACTTAAACTTTTTTTATTTGGCTTTGCTAGTGCTTCCTTGACATTGACAGGATGCAAAAGCCATTCGGATAATAAAAAAGTTTCCGCAAAAGCAGCCACAGAAGAAACCTACACCTGTCCGGTGCATGCACAAATAATAAGGCATGAGCCAGGCAATTGTCCTATTTGCGGAATGCCATTGGTTAAGACGGAAAATGCAAGCCGCGAAATTTCCGAAGTCGATCTTTCAACTTTACTTCAATCCACTAATAATTCGGTTTTATCTTCTATACCCGTTACAACAATGCAGTTTGCAAATCAGCAGCTACAATTAGAAGCTTTGGGAAGTGTGGAATACGACACAAGATTCATGAAAACTATTTCATCAAGAGTTTCGGGCAGAATCGAAAAGCTGTATATTAAATACCGTTATCAACCCGTGCGTGCAGGCGATAAAATCATGGATATTTACAGCCCCGAACTTTTAACAGGACAACAAAATCTTATATTCCTGGTGAAAAATGATCCAACGAATACATCACTGATTAATGCAGCAAAACAAAGATTGTTATTGCTGGGTATGAATAATAACCAATTGCAAAAGATTATATCTTCAGGTAAAGCTCTTTTGTCGGTTACTGTTTATAGCGACTATTCGGGTCATGTGCATGAAGCAGGAAATATAGCCAGTACATCTCAACAAACAATTCCAATGAATGTGACCAATGAATTATCTATAAAAGAAGGTATGTATGTTGAAAAAGGTCAGCCGGTATTCCAGATAAATGATATGGACAAAGTTTGGGTAAACCTGAATTTTTTCCCTGGAGAAAATTCTTTGATAAAAGTCGGTTTGCCGGTAACCATCATCCCGGAAACGGCACCCGATAAAAAGATTCTTTCTAAAATAGGATTTATAGAACCCTTTTATAAAAATAATTCAAAGACATTATCTGCAAGAGTTTATTTGAAAAATTCAAAGTTAATGATACCCGTAGGAAGCCAGGTAAAAGCCACAATAAATATAAATACTACGCATAATAATTGGTTGCCCAAAGAGGCAGTACTTTCCCTTGGTTTAAATAAACTTGTATTTCTTAAAAAGGGTGATGTTTTTAAAGCACAGCGGGTAAATACAGGTATTTCTGCTAACAATTTAATACAGATAACGGATGGCTTAAGTACAAAAGATAGCGTAGCAGTAAATGCACAATTTTTAATAGATAGTGAAGGGTTTATTAAAGTAAAACAATAATCATGAAAAATGTTTTTAAAGATTGCAATCAACCACAAAAAAGATACACTTTGAAAAATACATTTCATTCAAATTGGATTACAATCGGGAGCATCCGAAGTTTGATTATTTTTTCATCCTTGATTTTGTCAGTTGCTATATTAGTAACTTCTTGTAAAGGAAAAACTCAAACAGCAACTGTTGACCCAGATATTTATTATACCTGTTCAATGGATCCGCAAGTAGTGGAATCAATGCCGGGTAAGTGTCCAATTTGCCACATGGACTTAACACCGGTTAAGAAAAGCAGCCAACAGGAAAATAACGACGAGATAGCACTTAGCCCGGAACAAATGCAAGTAGGAAATATCCAGGTCGATACAATTCGAAACGCATTCGTTGACAACCAAATGATTTTGACAGGGACATTAAGTTTTGACCAAACGAAAGTCAATGATGTTAGTGCAAGGGTTGCCGGCCGAATTGAAAAATTATATTTCAAAAAAATAGGTGATCATGTTATCAAAGGAGCGCCACTTTATGATATTTATAGTGAACAACTAAACAATGCAAAACAAGAATATGTGTTGGCATTACAAAAGAAAGAAACACTTGGGAATTCGATTATAAATTTTGATGATGTCATTGCGGCTGCCAAAAATAAATTAATTCTTTGGGGCATGAGTGAGCAGCAAATAAAAAATATAAATAAGGATGTTATGGCAAATCCCCGAACTACTTTTTTCAGCACAGCTTCCGGGTATATTACAGAACTGAATTTACAGGAAGGCGATTATATTTCGGAAGGCGGTAGCATTATAAAGCTCGCCGGCCTTTCCACCCTTTGGGTAGAAGCGCAGGTATATGCTACCCAACTTTCACAATTGAACAATGCAAAAAAAGTGATGGTAGAAATTCCAGATATGGTAGGAAAAAGAATTTCCGGGAAAATTTCATTTGAGAACCCCGAATTAAATCCAGCTACAAGAATAAATCTCATCAGGATAAGTATTCAAAATGAAGGCCATCAGCTTAAACCAGGTATGTCTGCATATATCACCGTAAAAACCGACGGGGTTAATGCGCTTTTTCTGCCATCAGATGCAGTTTTGAGAGATGGAAAAATGGCAATGGTGTGGCTTCAAACAGCTCAAAATAAATTCAAAAGTGTAATGGTTGAAACAGGTATGGAAAGTGGCAATATGATTGAAATAAAATCCGGTATTCATAAAAATGCTCAAGTGGTAACATCCGGTGCTTACCTTTTGCAAAGCGAATACATTTTTAGAAAAGGAGCAAGTCCAATGGGCGGCGATATGGGCGGAATGAAAATGTAAAGTATCACTTTAAGATATACATTTTTCACATAATTGTATAACTATATTCACCAATTTAAAATTAGTTTTACATCTTAAAAAATATTCTCAACAAATGGAAACTAAACAATTCAAAACCAACATCATGTGCGGTTCATGCCTATCAAAAGTTACACCTGTATTAAATGAGACTTTTGGAGAAAAAAACTGGAAAGTGGACACACAAAATCCGAAGAAAATCCTTACTGTTTCAGCAAGAGATACCAGTGTAAAGGAAATAATAAATGCAGTCGAAAAGGCCGGATACAAAGCGGAAGAAATAAATGGTTAAAAAATGCCTGAAATAAGGCACGATTTTTAGTATTTTAAAACGTCTTGTGGTATAAGTAATTCACTTTTGCAGAAAATTAATGATGAAAATTAAATCCATACAACTTAAAACAGCTATTCTTTTGGTAGTATTCTCTTTGAATACGATCATTGGATTTGCATGTTCTGTTGGTTTAGATATGGGTTTTAATTCACATCATCACGAAGAAGAAGTAACAGAAGCAGCTGTTCATATGCATGCAGATGGTAAAAAACTTCTTCATAGTAATGAAGCTACAAATCATCACGACAAAAAAGTAAAATCTCACCATAACACCGGTGACAAAGACAATTGCTGCAATGATGAGGTTACAAAAATTGCGCAACAGGATAAAGCAATAGCTCCATCCATGAGCATTATCAGCCCCGTGTTTTTTACTGCTTTAGTTTCTTCATTTTATAATGTAGATACCCTGCTTTCTAACGGTGCAGATTCACACATCAAGTATTTAGCCAGAAGGCATCATCCACCCATACCGGATATACGTTTAGCCATTCAGAGCTTTCAAATATGATTTAATGTTGAGGTATTTCTTCCCGAAAATCTTCGGGACTTGTAATTATTTTATACAACATTAAATTATTAAAAATGAAAAAGTTATTTCTTTTCGTTGCAATTTCTGCAACCGCTTTCACACAAAAATCATTTGCGCAGGATTCAAACAATGAGGCACAATTAACTCAATTACTAAATACATATTACCAGGTAAAAGACGCTTTAATAGAAGGTAATTCAACCACCTCTGCCTCACAGGCAGAAGCATTCTTAAAGACAGCCAATGGCATCAGCAACCGCACCATCTCGGAAGGAAGCCGCAATGCCCTTGTAAAAGATGCCGGCGTTATTTCTGATAGCAAAGACCTGAAAAAACAAAGAGAAGTTTTTGCAAATTTTTCTACCAATATGTATGCGCTGGCTAAATCTTTAAAACTTACGACGGAGCCCATTTATTATCAGTATTGCCCAATGAAAAAGGCTTATTGGTTAAGCAGTGATAAGGCAGTTAAAAACCCTTATTACGGAAGCGCAATGCTTACCTGCGGCAAGGTTACAGAGACTATACAGTAATTATTTACCAGTAATCAATTAAGGAAAATGAAAAATATAATTTTTGCAATTGCAATTAGTGCAATCTCATTGACTGCCTGTAATAACAGCAACAATAAACCAACAGAATCAAATAAACCAGCTGATAATCCGTCACCCGTTGTGCAAACCGCGACTGCATCAGCATCACCGGTAGGAGGCATTTTGCAAACCTACCTACAGATGAAAAATGACTTTGCAAAAGATGATGATAAAGCCGCTGCAGATGCTGGCAACAAAATGCTTAAAGCATTCAATGATTTTGATGAATCATCATTGAAAGAAGCGGATAAAAAATCGTTTGAAGATATAAGAGATGATGCCAAAGAGCATGCTGAACATATTGGAATGAACGCAGGCAATATCAAACACCAGCGTGAACATTTTGATATGCTTAGCAAGGACATGTACGACATGGTTAAGAAATTTGGCGCAGGGGAAAAAATATATGTTGATTTCTGCCCCATGTACAATGATAATAAGGGCGCAACATGGCTTAGTGAAACCAAGGAAATCACAAATCCCTATTTCGGAAAAGGCATGAACACCTGCGGCACAGTAAAAGAAGAATTAAATTAAAAAAGAATGAGCCGGGTTAAGAAAATCCTGTTGGTAACATTAGTTGTAATTGTTGCAATTCAATTCATTCAGCCTGCCCGCAATAAAAGCGGGCAGGTATTGCCAACTGATATTTCAAAAGTATATAGCATGCCCGGTCAGGTTCAATCTTTACTAAAAAATGCATGTTATGATTGCCATAGCAATAATACAAATTATCCCTGGTACGCTACCATTCAACCTGTAGGCTGGATGCTGGCCAGGCATATAAAAAATGGGAAAGTTGAATTGAATTATAATGAGTTTGGCGTTTATTCAATCCGCAAACAAAGAAGCAAATTAAACAGTATCGCTAAAACGATTGAAGATGGGACAATGCCATTGTCAACTTATACACTAATTCATAAAAATGCCATCCTCACAAAAGAGGAAAAGGCTCTAATAATTGATTGGGCAAATGCCACAAAGGATAGTCTGTCATTAAAAAATTAAACCCATGTTGAAACGAATTGGAAAAGGAATTATAAGCGTTTTAAAAGCGGTATTCATTCGAAAAAAGAAATGTTGTCAATAACATCAAAAGAAATTAAAAAATGATCAAAATAATGCTATTTGCCATAATGCTTTGCAGTTCTGCATTTGCTTTTGCGCAACATGATATGAAAGATATGCCGGGCATGAAGATGACTGATAAAACGAAACCGGCACAGGTTAAAAAATCCGCCACAAAAGGAAACACAAAAATGACCACAAAACTATCTTCTCAAAAGAAAGAGATAATGCCTGTGGCAATGGATACGGTGCCTTCTAAAAAGCATGAAATGCAGATGGATATGAATCATCCGTCGGATGGAAATATGTCCACGCCTAAAGAAGATGGCTCAATGATGTCAACAACATCAGTTAATTCTTTTGAAAAAGTAAATCTAACACCGGGCAAAACCGTTCGTTACGATTTATATGTGAAAGATACCATGGTAAATTATACAGGTAAAAGTAAACGTGCTATCGCCGTGAATGGCAGCATACCTATGCCTACATTGTATTTTACCGAAGGTGATACCGCAGAAATTTATTTGCACAACCAACTAAAAAACGAATCCACCTCATTCCATTGGCATGGCGTGTTTTTGCCAAATCAGTTTGATGGAGTTCCTAATTTGACCACAGCAGTAATACCGCCTGGCGCCACGCATCTTTACAAATTTGCTATTGTGCAAAATGGCACTTATTGGTATCATTCACACTCCGGCCTGCAGGAACAAATAGGAATGAACGGTGCTTTGATATTTAGAAAACGGGATGAAGCACCGATGAAAGAATACACAGTAGTATTATCCGAATGGACAGACGAGAAACCTTCTGAAGTTTCACGCAGGTTGCGCACAGCCAATGACTGGTATGCGATTGAAAAAGGCAGCACGCAAAGCTATGCGGAAGCAATAAAAAAAGGTTACTTCAAAACGAAATTCATCAACGAATGGAAGCGAATGAAATCAATGGATGTCAGCGATGTTTATTACGACAGGTTTCTTACAAACGGGAAACCCGAAAATGAAGCACAACAGTTTAAAGCGGGTGATAAAGTAAAACTACACATTGTTAACGGTGGCACATCTACTTACTTTTGGCTACAGTTTGCCGGGGGGAAATTAACAGTGGTTGGTAATGATGGAAACGATGTGGAACCTGTTGAAGTTGACAGGCTGATAGTTGGCGTCGCAGAAACGTACGATGTAATTATCACCATTCCACAAGACATGAGTTATGAGTTCAGGGCAACGGCGGAAGATCGCAGTAAAGCTACTTCACTATGGCTTGGAAGCGGCATGAAAATGAAAGCACCAGTATTGCCGCATTTAAAATATTTTGAAGGAATGAAGATGATGAACGACATGATGAAAATGAATGGTGACATGAAGGATATGGGCATGGAGATGAGCCTGCAGCAGATGGATATGAATAATGTGATGTATCCCGAAATAACAGGTTACGAGAAAGGTGATGTAATGAGTGAAATGAAGAAAATGAAAATGCATGATATGGAGAATATGAAGATGAACGGTCATGATATGAAAATGGATAGCTCAAAAGATATGAAAATGCCTGCCCGTACTTCAGACGGGGATACGAAGCCACTCTCCCCTTCTCCACTTGTGGAGAAGGGGTCGGGGGATGAGGTTACACTTAATTATGCCATGCTTCGTTCTACGGTTAAAACTAACCTGCCTGATGTGCCCACCAAAGAATTGCATTTTGTATTAGAGGGAAATATGAACCGTTATGTATGGACGATAAACAACAAAACCGTGAATGAAGCAGATAGGATTTTAATTAAAAATGGAGGAAACGTACGTATTATTCTTACTAATAATTCCATGATGCGCCACCCAATGCATCTTCATGGACACGATTATAGGGTATTAAATGGCCAGGGTGATTATGCGCCATTGAAAAATGTAATTGATATTATGCCAATGGAAACTGATACGCTTGAATTTGCCGCAACAGAAAGCGGTGATTGGTTTTTTCACTGTCATATTTTATACCACATGATGGCAGGCATGGGAAGAGTTTTTACTTATCAAAACTCACCAATTAATCCTGAATTGCCTGATACTGCAAAGGCAAAAAGAGATTTTAGAAAAGATAATCGCATGTCACATGCAATGGCATCCATAGGTTTGGAAAGCAATGGAAGCGATGCAACATTCATGCTTGCAGGCAACAGATATGAATTGCAAGGTTTATGGCATTTGGGATTGATGCCGCAACACGGTTACGAAGCCGAACTAAATTTTGGACGATACATTGGTAAAATGCAATGGTTGTTTCCTTATGTTGGTTTCGATTATCATTACAAGAAAGTAGGAAATGAAATTGAAAAAAATTCATTTGGACAAATAAGTGATAAAAATAAGCGGCAAACTGTTGTAGCAGGTGTGCAATATACTTTACCAATGTTGGTAATTGCAGATGCAAGGATAGATGCAAAAGGAAAGTTTCGTTTCCAGTTAGGCCGCGAAGATGTGCCTGTTTCCAGTCGTTTACGTTTCAATTTTATGGTAAATACTGATAAAGAATATGCTGCGGGATTTAAATATATTTTGAGAAAATGGTTCGCTTTATCTACGCATTACGACAGCGATATGGGCTTTGGAGCAGGTGTTACTTTAATTTATTAAAAAAATATAAAATCATTTCATAACAATTAAATCAACAATTATGACTGGCTATCACACGTACAAAAATTGTATAGATGCATGTTTAAAATGTGCAGCTATTTGTAATCATTGCGCTTCGGCTTGCTTGCAGGAAGAAGATGTAAAAATGATGGCAAAATGCATTCAGTTAGACATGGAATGCGCTGCTATCTGTTATGCATCAGCGCAGTTAATGAGCATAGGAAGCAGTAAAGCAAAAGAGCTTTGTAAAATTTGTGCAGACATTTGCGAGGCCTGCGCCAAGGAATGTGCTAAAATGAAAACTGAACATTGCAAAGAATGTGCAGAGGTATGTAAGCAATGTGCTGAAGCATGCAGGAAAATGGCAGCGTAGGTAAAAAGAAATGCAGGTAATTACTTGCCTGCATTTCTTTTAATAATTCTTTCAATATTAAATTCTATGAAATTGCTGTATAACTCATTTTGTAGTTTTTTAATTTTTTTCAATGAATAATTGTTGCGCGGTATAGGAGGGAAAATAAGTTAAGTTATAATTCACAAGAAAATAAAAAATAAAATGCTTCAAATTTATTGGAATATTAATCCGGAGATTTTTAGAATTGGGAGGTTTGCGCTCAGATATTATTCCGTAATGTTTTCGTTAGCATTTTATTTCAGTTATCTGATCTTGTCAAATATTTACACCAAAGAAAATGTTCCGATTCTGTTTTTAAATAAACTCACCATTTACGTATTTATTGGAACATTGATTGGTGCAAGGCTGGGGCAGGTTTTATTTTATGAATTCGGATATTTTAAAAATCATTTATTAGAAATTTTTCTGCCGTTTACTATAAATCCAAACGGAAATTTTGAGTGGACAGGATACCAGGGTTTGGCAAGTCATGGGGGCGCTTTGGGAATATTAATAGCATTGATTTTCTATTGTAAAAAATACAAACAATCATTTCTATGGGTAATTGATCACCTTGTAATTGTAGTAGCTCTCTCAGGATTTTTAATAAGAATTGGCAACCTTTTCAATTCAGAAATTATCGGAAAGCCAGCTAATGTTCCCTGGGCATTTATTTTTGAAAAAATAGATTTTATTCCGCGTCATCCGACACAACTCTATGAAGCGATATGCTATCTGATCATCTTTTTTTTATTATGGAATATTTATAAAAAAAGAGAAACACGATTAAAGAGAGGATTTTTATTTGGGCTGTTCCTGGTACTTGTTTTTTCTGTTCGATTTATAATTGAATTTCTAAAAGAAAATCAGGAAACTTTTGAAAGTTCTTTGTTGATTAATATGGGACAAATATTAAGCATTCCTTTTATTTTAATAGGGCTTTATTTCATTTTCAGAAGGTCAATTTCAAAAATAAAATAACATGCAAACAATTCTCATAATCTGGTTTTCATTAACAGCGCTATCCGTGGCATTTGTTGCTTATGACCTTATTACAAATACCCCGGAAATGAAAATAATGAAATGGGGATGGGTATTAGTAACACTTTATACTGGAATATTTGGATTGATAATTTATATTCTGTCATGCCGTGAACCTGCTCCTTATACACATGAAAAATTTATTGCACCGCTATGGAAACAAACGGTTGGTTCCACAATACATTGCATGTCAGGCGATGCGACCGGAGTTATTGTTATCGCAATTATTACAGCGCTTCTCAATTTACCAATGGGTTTAGATGCTATCCTCGAATATATAGCTGGTTTTGCTTTTGGGTTATTTATATTTCAAGCCTTATTTATGAAAGACATGCTTGGCGGTAGTTACAAAGAAGCAGTTAGTAAAACATGGTATCCTGAATTTATGTCAATGAATTTTGTAATGGCTGGTATGTTGCCTGTAATGATAATTTTAATGACAAGCGACATGAAAAATATGGAAGTAACATCATTACGCTTTTGGGGCATTATGTCTTTCGCTTCTATAATAGGAGGTATCCTTGCTTTTCCCGTAAACTGGTGGCTCGTGAAAAATAAATTGAAGCACGGCATGGGCACAGAACGTGCATTAGGAAAAGGCGGTGAAAAATTAAATGTCCCGATCAAATTAAAAGGGATGGGCATGAAAGAAATGTCAGGGCATTCAATCCATAATATCAATAATGAAAAAACATCTGGCTTGCAAAAACCTGAAATGGAAATGGCAAGCAATGTTTCGATTAAGAGTAAAGTTTTTGTAGCTATATTGTCAATAATTATATTATCAATTGGGGTGGTTTTAGCCACCTATTGGGGTGATTTGTCTATGAGGCCTAATGATGGAATGAATAATATACATAACATGGAAATGAAGATGGAGGAGTAATAATTTATACTAAAGTGAATAAGAAAAACAAAATTATGATAATTCAACTTTGAATATGTAAAAAGGATTAAGGTGCCACCATATTTATTAAAAAAAATTATTTATTTCTTAACAGGTAAAATCAATAATTATGACAAGTTATCACACCTATAAAAGTTGCGTTGACGCATGTTTAAAATACGCGCCAATCGGTACTTTCACTTTAAATTTTTAATTGTGCAAAATATTTTATCCAATAAATATTATAACGAACCATCAGTATTTCTTCCAGAAAATCTTCTGCGTGAAGCAAGAAGGCAAAAGAAGAAACAGGAATGTGATATCCCTCAGATTTGTTTGCTCGATCCGGATGGAGACCTGGTAAATTATCTCATAAAAAATAAAACCGCAATAAAAAGTGATTACTGGGCTTGTTATCATTCGGCGCTATATACTTTTCATTTAGATGATAAAGAAATTGGGATTATTCCTTGTGTAGTTGGGGCATCTTATGCTGTTTTGGTTGCGGAACAATTATTTGTTTCCGGTTGCCGGCTTTTAATCAGTATTACATCCGCAGGTATAATAAAACAACCCGATAACACAAAGCGATTCGCATTAATAACCACTTCCATTCGTGATGAAGGTACAAGCTATCATTATTTGCCAAAGGAGCAGCTATCTGTACTACACAAAGAAATAGCACATCTGTTACATGCTTTGCAACAAAAAGATGAATGCCCTTTTTTTTGCGCATCAAGCTGGACTACAGATGCGCCCTACAGGGAAACGTCCAATGCCATTGAAATAATGAGGCAGCAAAATATCACTTGTGTAGAAATGGAAGCTGCCGCACTCTATGCTTTGTCTGAGTTTAAACAATATAAGATCATTTGTTTTGCGCACCTTACCAATTCAATGGCACAAACAGAAGGCGACTTTGAAAAAGGTGATGAATTTGGAAGCATTGATACCTTGAACCTTATTTCTTATGTACTAACCCAATTTGAAAATAATCAGGAATTTAATTTGTAATAAATGCAGGGCTAAGCTTAGTTGTTGATCATAATTAATCTATCATGATAAGAACAGAAAAACAACATTGGGTTCTAAGTTCACTGGGTGGTTTCAGATGTAACTAAATTTGTTCCTGATGTACAATTTGATTTTTGGCATGACAGGGCAGCGTTTCATTTTATAACAACTGCAGAAAAGATTTACAAATATGTGTCAATTGCAGAATATGCGGTGAAGAAAAATGGTTATTTAATACTTGGTACATTCTCAGAGAATGGCCCCTCAAAATGCAGCGGATTAGATGTAAAACAATATTCAGAAGCATCCATGTCAGCAAGACTTGAAATAACCTTTGATCGTATAAAATGCATTCATGAAAATCACCGGACTCCATTCAACACCGTACAAGATTTTCTCTTCTTTAGTTTCAACGAAAGTAATAACTGTTCCTGAGTTAAAATGTTTTACGATCACTACTTTTTTAATCTAAAAAAAAATCCATCATATAAATAATTTAAATTCTCATTATGGAAAATCATCAACAACATTCTGATCCTCAAATGCCAACTGAAAAGAAAATGGAGAATGAAATGAATAAAATGGATCATGGTAAAATGTATCATAGTTCCATGCACTATAATGCAAATCCATCTATGGGAATGGAAGGTCACGACCATCATGCTATGATGATCGATGATTTTAAAAAGAGATTTTTTATTACCTTAATTCTTACGGTACCGATCATGTTGCTATCACCGATGATACAGCATTGGCTTGGAGTTGACTGGAAATTTACGGGTTCCGGTTATATTTTATTCGCCTTGTCAACCATTGTTTATGTATATGGTGGATGGCCTTTCTTAAAAGGCTGGTACCAGGAAATGAAATTTTGGAAACCTGGTATGATGACACTCATTGGTTTTGCAATTTCGGCAGCCTACATCTACAGTTCTGCAACAGTATTTGGCCTGGAAGGAATGGATTTCTTTTGGGAACTCGATACATTAATTCTTATCATGCTTTTAGGTCACTGGATAGAAATGAAATCTGTGGCAGGCGCATCAAAAGAATTGGAACTGTTGGTACAATTAATGCCTGCTGATGCGCATTTAGTTTCCGGTAGTGATGTTATAGAAGTAAAAACAGAAACACTCAAAGAAAATGACATTATTCTTATTAAGCCCGGCGAAAAAGTAGCGGCCGATGGAATTATTGAAGATGGAGAAAGTTACCTTAATGAAAGTATGCTCACCGGTGAATCAAAGCCGGTTAAAAAGACAAAGGGCGATAAATTAATTGCGGGTTCTATAAATGGAAATGGCTCATTAAAAATAAAAGTTTTACACGGTGCAAAAGATTCTTATCTCTCGCAGGTGGTTAAATTGGTTAAGGATGCGCAGGATGCAAAATCCAACACCCAATTATTAGCCGATAAAGCAGCACAATGGTTAACAGGGATCGCAATTCTTGCCGGTGTAGCCACTTTTATTTATTGGTATGTGGATGGAAAAACTTTGGCATTTGCTATTGAGCGAATGGTAACCGTGATAGTAATTTGTTGTCCTCATGCATTAGGATTAGCCGTTCCATTGGTAGTTGCTAAATCAACTGCTCTATCAGCAAAGAATGGTTTGCTGATTAAAAACAGAACTGCATTTGAGAATAGCAGAAAAATTACCACCCTTGTTTTTGATAAAACCGGAACATTAACTATAGGAAAATTTGAAGTTTCAAAAGTAGTTTCTCTACAAAATGGCTTATCAGAAAATGAACTGATACGCATTGCTTCAGCATTGGAACAAAACTCTGAACATCCGATTGCGACAGGTATCCTGCAAAAAGTGAAAGACTTAAAACTTCCTGTTCCTGCAACTGAAAATTTCAATTCCATAACAGGCAAAGGAGTAGAAGCAATTGTAGAAGGTAAAAAAATTAAAGTAGTAAGCCCCGGCTTTTTAAAAGAAAATAATATTCCATTTCCGAAAGGATTTAAGACAGATGCAGCGGAAACAATTGTATTCGTAATCATTGATAATATGTTAGCGGGCTACATCGCTTTATCAGATGAAATCCGCCCTGAATCGGCAGAGGCCATACAGGAATTAAAAAAGAACAACATCAAATCTATTTTGCTTACCGGCGATAATAAAAATGTTGCAGAAACTGTTAGCAAAACTTTGGGCATGGATAGTTTTATTGCAGAAGTATTACCGCATCAGAAATTAGAAAAAATAAAGGAATTGCAAAGCAAAGGTGAATTTGTTGCTATGACGGGCGACGGTGTAAATGATGCGCCTGCATTAGCACAGGCTGATATTGGAATAGCAGTAGGAAGTGGAAGTGATATCGCAGCAGAAACAGCAGGAATAGTATTAGTAAACAGCAATCCAAAAGACATCGTCAACCTGGTTTTATTTGGAAAAGCTACTTATCGCAAAATGGTACAAAATCTAATGTGGGCAACAGGCTATAATGTTGTTGCGCTTCCTTTAGCAGCCGGAGTTTTATACAACCAGGGAATAATATTAAGCCCGGCGGCAGGTGCGGCATTGATGAGCATTAGTACCATTGTGGTTGCCATAAACGCAAGCATGTTAAAAATAAAGCGATGATAAATTGAAGCATAACATAAAAACTTTTTTCGTCACATATTTGTTTTTTTATTTAATATTCCTATATTGCGGTATCCATGCTACAACTAACTTCCATACAATTTAAAGCAGCTTTATTATGTATTGTATTTGCATCGAATAGCATACTTGGCTTTGCATGTACTGTAGGCGTAGATATGGCTTTATTACAGCGCATCATTCACCATAATAAAGCAGGAGAAGAAACTGAAGCTTCAATACATGTGCATGCTGATAGTAAAAAGCATCATCATCATGAGAAACACGCAACGGAAAAAGATGATTGCTGCAATAAAAAAGTTGTTTCTTTTGAGCAATTAGATAAAATCATTAGTCACTCTGTTACCGCAAATTTTGCTTTGCCTATTTTTGAATTGCTGGCGTTTTTATTATTAAATACTACAATTCATCCCAGCATTTCTTCAACAGTATTTAATTATACCGCGTCATTGGTATTTGTTTAAACGAAATTCACTTATAAAATTAGCTGAAAAGACAGGGTTTGAAGTTGAAAAAGATGAGAACGATAATCAGTCCTGTCAATTGGGTGTATTCTATTCATAATATCCTGGTTGATAGAAAAAAATCAAATTGGCAAATCAGATGTTTTACACTCAAATCCCCTGTGTCACTTTCAATTTTTACCGGACTTGACTTCATTCTACAAAAAATGGAAAAGGGCGCACTATTAGAAGCGACTTTACGAAAATCATAGAACTTCAATAACCATATTATAAGGTTATCGAGTAGCATTAATGATTTATTATTATCACCAAAGACAAAACTTTTTAAAATGACAACTGAAAAGCCAATTGCAATTATAGGGGCAGGAATTGCAGGATTAACTGCAGCAAATTATTTAAGAGAAAAAAAAGAGCCTTTCATACTATTTGAGGCATCTGATAAAATTGCCGGGCTGGCAGCAAGTTTCAAAGATGCTGATGGTTTTAGTAATGACTTTGGGGCTCACTTCATTACTAATCGCCTGGCAAAAGCAGTTGGTGTGGAATCAGAATGCCGCCTAGTAAAACATTATGGCGAGGCAATATGGCTAAATGGGAAAAGCTATAGTTATCCATTTGGTTTGGCAACTATTCTGGAAAACCCACGCAAATTGACCCCCTTCGGCCAGATGAAACTGACCCCCTGCCGCCATTTTAAATTGACCCCCTTCCGCCGGCTGAAATTGACCCCCTGAAAAACAGGATAAAAG
>JALYVO010000048.1 GCA_030853195.1 Bacteroidota bacterium
AACATCTACAAAGAGATGTTTTTTGGCTTCATTATTCGCGTGATTTATATCATTCAAAATCGCTTGCTACCTCAAAATATTTTTACTTTACTTTCTGAAAAGACTTTTTAAGGATTGACTAAATAATAGCAGGGTAAGTAATTTTTTATAATTTATGTATATTGTTTTTATTTATATTTAAAATATAGCAGGCTTTCCCAGTAAAATTGTTTATAATTTTATCATTTGGAATGTAAACTAACGGTTCAGCATACATGCTGACTAAGTACGATATTACTTTTCTAAATTTAGTTAACTATTTTTTCTTGTCTTTATTTTCTTTACAAAAAATTCACCTATTTCTCTTCCAATTTCAAGCCCATAATTAACAGCAGGCAAATAATGAATACCACCATAGTAACGACTCATACCCGTCTCTCCGGAAGCACCATAGAATGAATTAAACTTCCGTGGGGGTATACCAAATCCCAATTCTGTGGAATCTATAAAAGAAAAATTCTTTCCAAATAATTTTGTAAGAACAACAGAGGCCCCCGATGATATTACACTATGTGCGCTTACATATTCAGGAAATGGGGGCGTCTGAAGAACCGGTCTCCATTGCTGATCAATATATTGATTAATGTAAGTTTCGGGACGTATAACCACACTCCTGTATTTCTCATCCCAACATGCAATAAAACAATCATAAACAGTGATAGCTACCCATGCATAAGCCTCGGCGGATTCAACAGGGCCTGCATTTGCTTTTTGACAAACTAAGCTGGTTATATTAATCCAGTGGCCACCCGGAGAAATTTTTTTAACAGCATACATTACGTGCCCTCTTTGATATACATTAAAAGGATTACAATCCCAAAAATTAGCAATATTGATTTCCTCATTTGTATTATTATTTCCCTGTTTATATACCCGCATTGCTTCCTTATAAAATTGGCTAGAGGTGTCTATTGAAAATCGCGGTGGTTTTACAGGTTTAAAAGCCTGTGCCGAATCAATAATTAAGGTTCGCATTTTATTCCAGTGCGGTTCTACCGCTTTAATATAAACCGGGGGCGTGGGTTTCCACGATGCCGAATCCTCCTTTACAGTATAGGCAGGCAAAGAACGTGTTTGGTTATAATTATCTTTACTTATCCATGTAAGAATGTGGTCAGCCATTTTTATCCCATAAACAACGGAATTATTAAACACATTAGATGGGATACCGTCTTTTTTAAATTCCTCCATCATAGCCGCTTCAAAATCATTTATTTTTTTTTCCGAAATCACCAAAGCTTTTCCGACTGTAAGGATTGCATGAACAGCTGCTAAAGTGTAACTGTATTCTTTACCCTTGTCAGGTTCAGGTGAAGGTTTCAGTCCATGTAATTGACCGGCGAGGCTTATGTAAGTAGAATTCTCATGTATAAGCGTTTCATAAGCTGCTACCGATATATATGCATAGGTGCGGCTGGCTACCGGTGGCGAGTAAATATCATATACCATAACATCTGTTATCTCTTTTATAGCCCTGTGAATATAATCAGCATTTTCTGTTTTACTTTTCCAGTCAGGGGATGCTGCTTTGCAATAATAGCAGGTAAGCATAAAAGTTAGGTAAATTAAAATGATCCGTTTCATAATATCTTCCTTTTAGTTCCTTATAATTAGTAATAGTGATTTCTTTGTAATCTTTTTCAATTGGAAGCTTGCGTGAAAATTGAGATAAATAAGTAGATCCATAATAAAATTCGCTACGTCTTTTTCTACCATCTTTATAAATTATATCAGCAAAAAAATCATCAGGCTTAAGGCTAATTCACTTGAGAATGTTTTTATTGTAAGCAGGATTTTTACTGTAAACCATAATGCTATCCTGATTTTGGGTAGCTATTATTATATCTTCATTTTTTGAAATATAAACCGTCGCCAATCCTTTGGCATCTCCTTTTAAAAAGAACCCGCTTTTACTTAATCCATACTTGTAAGTTTCCAGTACCATCTCCTTTCAAACATAATCCTATCTTGGAAAAAGAACTTATGATTGGTCTTGCAGAATAGATGACTGTTTATACCTATGATTAGAATAAAGTGATTTTAGTCCCTCATAGCAAATATCAGGATGCCCTATGTCAGCAAACCACTCCAAACTACAACCAAATTTCTCATAATTTATATACTCCTCTTTACAATCGAAACAGTATTGTATAAAGGATGAAAACAAATCTTCAGAAAATTCATTAGTTGCTTCAATCCTTATTGAACGGTATTCTTGGCCTAAGACGTGTGGATTAGCATTCAAATAGGCTGAAATATCAACCCAAAAAGCTTTGATAATTTCCGGGTCATAAATTATGCCTATAGTTTGATATAATGCTTGATCCCAATAGCTTAAATGTGCCTTGTCAGTTGGAATTTTATATCCCTTACCGTCTTTATAGCTACTTCCGCTTTTTATCTGTGCAAAAACACCGTAATTCATTGCAAGGCCATCCTTTACGAATTCGATATAGCAGTCGTTCCCTTGATCATTCTCCCGTGAAAAAGGGTGAAAGATTGAATGATTATTCTGGACAACCCCTTGAATATATCGAAGCCCTAACAGTTCAGTTTTCAGATTTGGATTGCGTAAAGTCATAATTTTAAATAATAGGATGGCTACAAAGGTAGCTATAATCATTTTTTTGCTGCTTGGCAATTAGTTTGGCTTATGAAAGAAAAAGAATCTCTTGTTGAATTAACCCACTGAAAATCCATTATTTAAGCTGCGATTAAATCACACAAGAGTTTCAAATCTTCCAATAAAATAGTTTGAGTTTTGTACAAGCGGGTTCCCAAATCCTAAATCAGATGAAATGAAAGCTGGCTGGCAGAAGTCTCTGGAGGCAAAGGAACGTCATTCCGCTGAGACGTTAAAGAGTGGTTTGAAAAGAATACAGATTTTCAAGTTGTTCCTTATGAGATTAAAATGGATAAAGAAATGCCCGCTGGCCATTTTCAGACTGATAAACATTAATGAGACAAAAATGAAGGTTCAATGGACGATTACCTTGGGCGGGATGAAAAAGATAAGAAGGCAAAATGAGAAAGTATGTTGACAGGGACAGATGGTTAAAGGCAGAGGATCAAAAGTATCAGGAGTTGCACGAAATAAAGCCCCTTAAAGTTGCCAGGCATTTTTCTGAACATGAAAGGCCGCCTGATGTCCACCCGTTGCACCAGTATCATTTGCTATAATAAATTTTGAAAAAGAAATTTCAGATTGTTGTACAGATTGAATTGCTTTGTTTAATATGCTTTCCATTTATTCTTGTCAATTCTTTAATGATATTTTTTCCAACAGTTTCCATAAGTGGAACTACTATTGAATTTCCAAATTGTCTGTATGCCTGATTATCTGAAACAGGAATAATAAAATGGTCGGGATAGCCTTGCAATCTTGCACATTCTCTTGGTGTCAGGCGGCGTGGGTTGATTTCTTTTTGCGGTATTAAAATCTCGGAGCCGTCTTTGTAATACCGTGCTGAAATTGTTCTGGAAATCCCTTTTAAATCTGTCATGCCAAAGCCAAAGCCATTCCCTTTCTCTTTATGTGTTGTTGCATATCCTTGGAGATAGTTCCAAAGTTTATCACTTAATGTATATTTTGGGTCAACCTTTTTATCAAGAATATCCTTGAATATTTTGTCGGCTTCTGGCAACTTTGGAGATTCAAATTGCTCTTTCCTTTTAAAAACTTTAAGATAGCCAACAATTGCAATTCTTTCACGGTGTTGAGGAACGAAATGTTTGCCATCTAAGACTTTGAAATGAATGGAGTAACCAATTTCTTTTAATGCACCTTTTATAACTTGAAGGGTTTTGCCTTTGTCATGTGAAACAAGATTTTTTACGTTCTCCAGCAAGAAGCATTTGGGACGTTTTGCTTCTAAAATTCTTATGATATCAACAAATAATGTTCCTTGAGTTTCGTCTTTAAATCCATGCTGCCTACCTAAGGCATTTTTCTTACTAACACCTTAACATCTAGTCAGATAAATGAAATTCCAACAGTATTTAAGACAAGCTCCGGAACGTTTGTAAATTAAGGAAACGAATTTCCGTAAAAAAAACATACTTTAAACATATACGAAACCTAAAGATTTAGTGGCAGAGTGCGACGACTTGTGATGTGTTATAGAGATCAAAAGTCGTCAATTTTTAAAAATATAAGTTAAAGAAATAGATTTTAGGTGTTCTCAATACCATAATTAAGTAGCAAGTCAATGCCTAATACGAATAACATCACAATTATTATTGCAATAATCCATTGCTTTGTTTTCTTGTCTATAGCCATTGATTAAATTTTTTAATGAACCAATTTTTTATTATTTGTGTAAGAAAACAGTAACTCAGGAGTATTGCGATGAGCCACGGAAAAAAACTTAAAGGAAGCGGCTGCATTTTTAGCGCTTGCGCAAATGGGGAAAATGGAATAAATATTCCTACTGCCATTATCAATGATGTTAAGGCAACAACAGGGGCTGTAGCCCAGCTTTGAATGAATGGAATCTTTCTTGTTCTTATCATGTGAATGATTAAAGTTTGAGATAACAAACTTTCAATGAACCATCCTGTCTGAAAGAAAGTTTGATAGTCCGGCGAATTAGCCTTAAACACAAACCACAAGACGGCAAAAGTTGCGTAATCAAAAATAGAACTGATAGGCCAATGAAAATCATAAATCGACTGATGCCCCCGGCATCCCATTTTTGAGGCTTCTCTAAAAATTCCTTGTCCATGCTATCCCATGGGATAGATATCTGAGACATATCATAAAGCAAATTATTCACTAAGATTTGTATTGGGAGCATTGGCAAAAAAGGCAGGAACGCACTGGCGCCAAGCATACTGAACATATTTCCAAAATTGCTGCTGGCAGTCATCTTTATATACTTTATAATGTTCCCAAATGTTCTCCTGCCGTAAATAACTCCTTTGCGGAGTACCATTAAATCTTTCTCTAATAAAATTATATCAGCACTTTCTTTTGCAATATCCACTGCCGTGTCTACTGATATTCCAATGTCTGCCTCACGTAAAGCAGCTGCATCATTAATGCCATCGCCCATAAAACCAACCGTATGGCCATTGGCTTGTAACAACCTTATTATTCGTGACTTTTGGATCGGGCTAAGTTTTGCAAGTATGCTTGTTCCATCAAGCTTTTGAGAGAGAATATCATCACTTAAGACTTCGATTTCCTTCCCGAGCAGTATATATTGAACAGGAATGCCAACATCTTTGCAAATCTTTTTAGCAACAATTTCGTTATCGCCCGTTAATACCTTGATGCTTATACCTAACTTTTGCAATCCTTCAATAGCCGGCTTTGCAGAAGGCTTTGCCGGATCAAGGAAGCCAATAAAACCTGTTAAGATCATGTTGCTTTCATCAGCCACAGAATAAGTAAGGGGTCTCTCATCTTATTCTTTTATCGCAACCAGTAAAACCCGTAAGCCTTCTTCATTTAATTTTTTTGATGTGCTTAAAATAATTTTTCGCATCGCTTCGTCCATGGGCACAATTTTATCATTTTCTATATGTAATTGCTTGTCCGGGCCAGGATCGAAAGCCTGTGTGCAGAGGTCTAATATTTCTTCTACCGCACCTTTGCAGATCAGTAAATGCCTTCCATTTTTTTCCTCAAGTATAACGCTCATCCTTCTTCGCTGAAAGTCGAATGGTATTTCATCAATTTTTTTAAATGACTCTTCTACCTTTAAGCATTTGTGTACATCCGCATGTTCCAACACGGCTACGTCAAGCAAATTTTTTAATCCTGTTTGATGAAAACTGTTGAGGTAAGCCCATTTCATAACTTCATCGTCATCTCCGCCGAAAACATTCAGGTGTCGTTCAAGTATAATCTTGTCCATGGTGAGTGTGCCGGTTTTATCGGTACATAAAATATTCATGGCACCAATATTTTGTATGGCATTGAGCCTTTTTACGATTACTTTTCTTTTACTCATGTTTACAGCGCCCTTTGCAAGATTGGCTGTTACGATCATGGGCAACATTTCAGGAGTAAGTCCCACAGCTACCGATATTGCAAATAATAAGGCTTCTAACCAATTACCTTTGGTAATACCATTTATGAGAAAAACCAATGGCACCATTACCAGCATAAAACGAATAAGAAGCCAGCTAACTTTATTAATACCCTTATCAAAGCTTGTTTCTGCCCTTTTGCCCGTAATAGCTTTTCCTATTGAGCCAAAATAAGTAAGATTGCCTGTAGTAACCACTATCGCTGATGCAGTGCCGCTAACTACATCGTTCCCATAAAACAAATATTCTCCAACTCTAAAACGGATTTTTTTTCAGCATCTTTAATAGCAAGTTCTTTTTTTTCGACAGGCAAAGATTCCCCGGTAAGCATTGATTGACTAATGAACAAATCTTTTGATTGAATAATCCGGCAATCTGCAGGTATCATATCGCCGGCACTTAAAAAAACTATGTCGTCGGGAACGAGATGTATTATATCAATTTCTTTTTTGCAGGATTCTTTTCTCAGTACAGTAGCAGTGGTTTTTACCATGCCCTTTAATTTCTCTGCCGCACGGTTACTGGTAAACTCCTGCCAAAAGCGTAGTAGGGAGCTTAGCATTACCATTATACTAACTACTATCACGGTTTTATAATCTTCTTCACCGGGCTTGGCGAAAAGTACATCCATAACAAAAGAAATAATAGCAAGTATTATTAATACCGCTATGAATGGATTTAAAAATGCCTGAAATAATTGCAGGTACCATCATGAACTTGGGTCAGGATTAACCTCCATTCGCTTACTTTAAGAAATAGTAAAGCGGAAAGTTATAGAAAATATTTCTGTAAAAAACAGAAGTAGAAAAGATCGTAAGATCAGCAGATATCCTTTCCGAAAATTTGAGAGAAATTGTGTGGACGATGAACGCTAAAAATGATAAGTTAGAAGCCTTTATTATTTATCTGAGAGTATATGCTGTCGAATATTTTGATGATAAGTTTCAATTTCAAAAACCGGCAATAATTCCCGAGGTAACTATTAACGGTGAATTAAGACGTAATATTTTTCTTTGTATTAAAGAAGCTTTGAATAATATCGTGAAACATGCTTTTGCTACGGAAGCTTCTCTTACTATTGATGTTGTCGCAAATAAGTTTATAATTACTATAAAGGATAATGGAATAGGAATAAAATTAAACGAAAACAAAACATTTGGCAACGGAATTAACACAATGAGAGAAAGACTAAAAAAGTATGGAGGCAATTTAGAAATTGAAGCATGTGACGGAACTAAATTGATATTTGATTTGATATTTCGTCTTTGAAGAATTAAAAATCGAGAATTCTGGCTTATTTTAAGTGTATTCAACACTTATACGACCATTATATCAATTAAGTGTGAAACTGTCTATCACACTGTATACAAAAACTTATAACTTTATGATTATCAATCTTTTAGTTGTCCCACGAGGATTCGAACCTCGACAGACAGAATCAAAATCTGTTGTACTACCTTTATACTATGGGACAAAAGGATTGCAAAAGTAAGGGTAACAAATAAAATTTCAAAAACTGATATTGTATCTTTCGAAAAAATGGTGAATTAAGGAACTGCATTACATAAGAATGATATTACAAATCAGATAATTAGACAATGGCATGACTTTCCCATTTATTAGTTTAGAAATTTTTCTTTTTCTTTCTTATTATCCATTACCTTTGCCCTCCCAAAAAAAGTTCTTTATTAGAAATCATTAACTGGGAGTTTCGGTAAAATGCCGGAACGTTAACACCAAAAATTTAATTATGGCAAAAGAAATTACCGCCTACGTCAAGCTCCAATGCAAAGGAGGACAGGCGAATCCTGCACCGCCAATAGGCCCTGCACTAGGTTCAAAAGGTATTAATATCATGGAGTTTTGCAAGCAATTCAATGCAAGAACACAGGATAAACAAGGGAAAGTTCTTCCCGTTCTCATTACAGTTTATGGCGATAAATCATTTGATTTTATAATTAAAACACCTCCCGCTGCTGTTCAATTAAAAGATGCTGCTAAAGTTCAAAGTGGGAGCAAAGAACCCAACAGAAATAAAGTAGGTAAAGTTTCCTGGACCCAGGTCGAAGAAATCGCCAAGGATAAAATGGCAGATCTGAACGCCTTCAGTATTAACAGCGCAATGAAAATGGTTGCTGGCACAGCCCGGAGCATGGGTTTAACCGTAGAAGGAAAAGCTCCCTGGGAAAATTGATTGTAAAATGAACTCCCGCACTGCGGGATTAAACTTTTGATAAATGATTACAAAAAAAAGAAAAGAAGCCAACGCAAAGGTCGATATAAATAAAACCTATTCTTTAAAAGAAGCTTCAGCGTTGGTAAAAGATATAAATACTACCAAATTTGATAGTTCTGTAGATCTTCATATCCGCCTGGGAGTGGATCCTAAAAAAGCCGACCAGGCGGTTCGCGGTACGGTTTCGCTTCCTCACGGAACCGGTAAGACAAAAAAAGTTTTGGTGCTTTGTACTCCAGATAAAGAACAAATTGCTAAAGACGCCGGCGCTGATTTTGTTGGCCTTGATGAATTTATTGCTAAAATTGAAGGCGGCTGGACAGATATAGATGTAATTATCGCAACGCCTTCTGTGATGCCCAAGATCGGACGTTTGGGTAAAGTATTAGGCCCAAGAAATTTGATGCCAAATCCTAAAACAGGAACAGTTACCAACGACGTTGCAGCAGCTGTTAATGATGTAAAAGGTGGGAAAATTGCTTTCAAGGTTGATAAGGTAGGAATTGTTCACGCTTCTATTGGCCGGGTAAGTTTCTCACCTGATAAAATTGAAGCCAACAGTCAGGAATTGATCAATGCGATCATTAAATTAAAACCGGCTACTTCAAAAGGAATTTATTTGAAAGGACTAAGCATGGCAACCACTATGAGCCCCGGCATCGCGATTGACGCGAAACCATTACAGAATTAAATAATTATTTGCTTTAAATTGTAATTGCAATTCAAGGGCAGCAAAACAAATAGAATGAATAAAGAACAAAAACAAGAAGTTATAGAAGTTTTGAAAAGTAAATTTACACAGTATTCTAATTTCTATATTACAGATACAGAAAGCCTTTCAGTGGCACAGGTCACCAATTTGCGCCGCCATTGCTTTGAAAAGCAAGTGGAAATGAAAGTGGCCAAAAATACTCTTATCAGGAAGGCATTGGAAAGCATTGACAATGAAAAATATTCAGGCGTTTATGATTCCTTACATAAAGTTACCGCTTTAATGTTCAGCGAAAGCCCCAAAGAGCCTGCCGTTATCCTAACCAGTTTTCGCAAGTCATTGAATGGTGAAAAACCAGTTTTGAAAGCCGCGTTTTTAAACGGTGATATTTTCTTAGGAGATAACCAATTGGTTAATCTTACCAAAATCAAAACTAAAAATGAATTGATTGGAGAAGTGATCGGATTATTGATGTCTCCAATTCAACGCGTAATTGGCGCTTTACAAAACAAGCCGGAAACTACTTTGGAAGCTAAAGCAGCATCAGTTCCTGAAGCAAAAACAGAAACTGAAGCTTCGCCTACAACTGAAGAAAAGCCTAATGAAAAAACTGTAGCAGAAAATACATCTGCAGCGGAAAAAATACCAGGAGCGGAAGCTTAATAAAATGTATTTTATTGGTATAACCAATTAAGATAAAAACAAAATTTTTTTAAAAAACACTCCGCCGGATTGGCAACAAGCCGAAAAGAAGGTGGAAAAAATTAAAACTCAAAAATCATGGCAGACGTAAAATCATTAGCCGAAAACTTAGTAGGCTTAACAGTAAAAGAAGTTCAGGAATTAGCTGAATTTTTAAAAACAGAATACGGTATTCAACCCGCAGCAGCGGCGGCAGTCGCAACTTCAGACGGTGGCGGAGCAGCCGTAGTTGAGGAAAAAACATCTTTTGATGTTATTCTGAAAGCACCAGGTGCTAATAAATTAGGAATAGTAAAAATCGTAAAAGAACTTACGGGCTTGGGATTGAAAGAAGCCAAAGATCTTGTAGATGGCGCACCAAAGGCTATTAAAGAAGGTGTAGACAAAGCAACTTCTGAAGAAATTAAGAATAAACTGACTGATGCTGGCGCTGAAGTTGAGGTAGTTTAAATTGCCATTATATTTTGTGAAAGACCGGAGTATTCTCCGGTCTTTTTATTATTTAAAAGTTTTACGGATCCAACCTTCAGGTATTGCAGTTTTGATATTGTATGTGAATGTGAAAAGCCGAAAAATAGTTTTTCCCATTTATTTCCGTTTCAATCTTTTAGTTTATTTATAATTCTATTAATATTTAAAAAGGCCGGAGTATTCTTCGATCTTTTATTTAAAAGTGTTTACGGATTCAAGCTTCAGATATTGCAGTCTGGATGTCGCTTGGAAATGTGAAAAGCCAAAAAATAGTTTTTCCCATTTAATTTTGCGGCTCAATTCTTTTCAGTTGCGCTCAATTCTTATAGAAAATATTTTCATTAAAAATAAATTTTTACAACTCAATTGTTTAATGTTTTTCACAATTATATATCTGTTTTGTTTTTATTTATTGGAGCTTTTATTTTCAATGATAATCCTTGTTTTTTTAATCCAAGAATTTCGTGACGATAAGTATCGCCCAAAGGCAACTCAATTCCATTGAGCATACCTAATTTTCTAAATTGAATAAAGGTTATCTGCTGAAGTGCAATAATATAACTCCTGTGTATACGTATAAATTGGTCTTTAGGCAATTTTTCTAAAACTGCTTTCAGAGATAAAAGAGTGAAGTAAGATTGCGAAATAGTGTTGATTTTTGCATAATCATCCAAAGCTTCGATAAAAATAATATCCTTACAGGGAATTTTAATTACTTTATAATCTGAATGGATATACAAAAACTCTTTTACATATTCCTTGTCATTTTGCGCCATGATCTTTTGGCTAAGAATTGCTTTATCCACCCCTTTTTGAAAACGGGAAAAATCAAACGGCTTTAATAAATAATCAATTGCATCAGCATCAAAACCATCTATCGCAAATTCTTTATAAGCGGTAGTGAATATTACCATGGGTTTTACTGTGAGCCCTTGATATAGTTGTATTCCGTTGATATCAGGCATTTGAATATCAAGGAATAAAAGGGCAACCTGATTTTTTTGCAAATAATCTTTTGCTTCTATTGCATCTGAAAATACAGCCGAAAGGTGTAATTCAGGGGCTTTAGAAATATATTTTTTCATTACTTCTAATGCTAATGGTTCGTCGTCTACTGCAACGCAATTCATCATATTAAATTAATTACAAGTTTTATTTTATAATATTCTCCCTGATCGTTGATGGTCAAATGATGGTCACCGGGATATTGCAACTGCAAAGCTCTTTTAGCATAATTAATACCAACGCCCATCCTTTCTTTTTTTAAAGAATTCATTTTTTTGTTATCAACAGACAAAGTTAATTGGTTGTTTAACACACTTATTTTAATGATTATAAAACAAGATAAATGATTGCTAATCCCATGTTTGAATGCGTTCTCTATAAAATTTATCAAAATCAAAGGGGCAATTTTATGCTTTTCAATATCTCCGTCTACATTAAAAGTTACTTTCAGCTTATCATTGTTTCTTAGTTTTTGTAACGCTATATAATTGCCTATATATTGTATTTCTTTTTCAAGTGGCACCCAATTTTCTTCAGCTGCCTCAATTGTGTATCGCATAATATCTGTCAATTTCAAAATTGCTTCAGGAGTGTATTCGCTTTTGCAAATGGATAATGAGTAAATATTATTAAGCGTATTGAATAAGAAATGAGGATTGATGCGGGCTTTTAGGTGTGAAAATTCTGGACTGCGTTTGTTCAGTTTTATTTTGTCTTTCTTTTGCTTAATTATCATCAATTTAGAAACAAAAAAACTTACAGTAGCAGATATTGTAAATGAAATTGATTGGGTAAATCGGTTTCTATTCATTATTGATCATTGCCTTATTAGGCTAAACTGATGTTTAAAATGCCTAATTAGCCAAAAATAATGAAAATAATAAAAAGTTTAACGATTAAGTTTACTAATTTATCGGTGAATCATGTATGTAGTTAATTTTCACATTTCCTTGCATATATCTTTAATAGTTTTATGGATAATTGTTAAAATAAATTTTTTTTAATGCCAGAACTTCAATGCCTGCTGACCGGAATTGACCTTAATGCCTTCCGGCTTTTGATCGAATATGCTGCTAAATTACCCTGGATGAATATTATTGGGAAGGCAATGAATGCCAGGGAAGCAAGACATTATTTACAGGAATTTGATATTGATATACTTTTTTGTGATGCTGCTACAGTAACCGAAATAGAAATGGAAAGCTTTTTAAAAAAGAAAGCGGGATCAGTATTAACCATTGTAGTTGCTTCTCCTGAAGAACTGGTGACAAGCAGTTTTAAATGCGATGTATTTAGTTTTTTAGAAAAGCCTGTTTCTTTTGAGAAATTTTTCAATGCTGTGAGCTATGCAAAAACTTATTTGCAAACGGTTGAAAAAAAAGGTGGAAATCAATCAGTTGATTATGTGTTTGTTAAATCTGAGTACAGGTTTTATAAAATTAAGTTTAATGAGATTGTTTTCTGCGAGAGCATGAAGGATTATACCCAAATACATTTGGTAAATAAAAGTAAGCCGATCATTACTTTGCAAAATCTAAAGACATTTGTAAGCAAACTACCGAAAGAAGATTTCATAAGGGTTCACCGCTCCTTTGTAGTATCGCTTGGAAGTATAGATGTAATCAGTAAAAATGAGATAATCATTGGGCAGAAATTTATTCCAATAGGCGACAGCTATCGAAGTTCGCTTTTCCAATTAGTACACCAGGCATCCTAAGCAATATTTAAGTCTTAGCTTAATTAAATTGAATTTCTACTTTTTTGCTTATGTGCTTGGTTAGCATTGAGCAAAATAATTGACATGCCTATTTAATAATTCCCATTTGTTCCAATTCAGCTTTTTTTATACCAGGCCTTTCATGTTTCTTTATTTTGCCTATCACCAGTTGAGCTACTTTTGCGGCATCTTCTTCAGATGAAAATCCATTGTTCCCTTCTATCGAAGGTATAGAAGCCTGCCTGATGAATATCTTATGGTCTATCAGAATGGAATAACCCCAACCATTAGTAGTTTTAAATGTAACAGCGTCAATTGGTATCATTCCTTGTTTAGCCATTGCAACTTCAGTTGAGCCCGCTGAATCTGAGTGATTATTGTTGCATGACCATGTTACCAAAGCAAGAAATGAAAGAAAAATTAATATCCTTTTTTTCATTTTTAGTCATTAGCGTTATAAGCCTGATTTGGGAAAAATTGACGAATATCATCAAATGGTGTATTGCCACTTCTGCCAGTTGCTACATAGCCGCTGTCATTTACAGAAAATCCTACTGCTCCTGTCCTAGCTACACCTTCAAAGGGAGTTTTCGTACTCCAAACATCATTTGAAAAATCATACATCCATGTATCAGCTAATACAGCACCATTCTCGCCAGTAGTAAGATATGCGAAATCACCCATAACAAACGCAACTGCATTTGTACGGGTAATATCGGTATAACCCGAACTATAAGATTCAGTACTATTGATAGTTATGTTTCTCAACTGTGTCCAGGTGGGAGATGCAGTTGGATCGAACTTCCAGAGATCATTTACCGTAGAAACGCTTCCATTATTATTACCGCCGCACACGTAGGCCTTATCTTTATAAACAAAGGCCACCGCACCAGAGCGCTTGAAACCACCCATACTTATTTGCTGAGACCAGGTGTCAGTTAAATCATCATATTGCCACAAATCTTTTAAGTAATTACCATCATAACCAGTAGTAACATAACCCTTATTCATTATTCCAAAAGCTACTGCATCATAACGTGCAGATCCGCTAAAATCTGCTTTTTTAAGCCATGAGTTTGATATAGGGTCATATTGCCATGAATCCTTCAACCTGTTAGCGCCATCATATCCGGTCGTAATGTATCCTTTATTGTTGACCGCGAAGGCTACTGCTGAGCTTCTTGCTGCGCCTGGGAAATCAGCCTTTTGAATCCAAAAATTTTGCGTAGGATCGTATTGCCAGATATCATTGAGGCGATTAGTTCCATCATAACCAGTGCCAATATATGCTTCATTATTTATTACAAAAGCTACAGCTTCACTACGTGCAACTCCTTCGAATTCTGAACGGGTAACCCAATTACCTAGTAACGTCGATGTATTACTAGATTTTGAACAGGAAGATACTAACGCGAATAAACCTACAATGCACACTAAAATTCCAACTACATTTTTTATTTTATACATTCTTGCTAATTTTTGTCGAAAATATAGTTGAAACAAAGAGCCAAATCGTTAAAAAGTACATACGGCTATTTTTTCTATACTAACACATTAAGATTTTGGTTTCAAATTATCGATTTATTAGATTTATAGGTGAATCGCACTCATGTGTAAAATACAGATGCTATTCTTGAAATAAACTTATTTGATAGGTAAATATTGTATATTAATCCATATTAACAATATGACAGAAATCCACGATAGTAATATTGTTATAATTAAAAATGTTAGGATGTTGATTCGAAAAAACAGGAAAAATTGTGTGCTATTTTTATCAACTTTATTACTATTGTTGGCAATAATAGCGATGAGTTCCTGCAACAAAGAATATATTAGCTTAGGAAGTAACTTTGTTGATAACAACACAACAAATTTAATTTTAGTAGATTCTTCAACTGTTGAATTATCATCCGTATATGTAGATTCATTTGCGACTTCCGGAACCGGATATTTATTTACTGGAAATTATAACGATCCCCAATTTGGAAAAATTACTACTGAATCTTACTCACAGTTAGGAGTTCCTACTGGCATTAAAATTCCGATTGGTTCTACTTTTGATTCCGTAGAGGTTATCCTCAGGCCTAATAAAAGTTTTTATGGAGATAGCACTATTCCTTATTCGATAATTATACATCAACTTTCAGATCCATTCAGTCTGGGCAAAGGCCAGTCATATTTTTATAATGTAAACAGCCTTGCTTACAATCAGACAGGAATAGGTAGCAAAACCTTAACCTTTAGCCCTAGTACGACCGATACCATTTCGGTGAAATTATCACAAGCTGTTGGTCAGGACTTGTTTGATAAATTAAGCAATAACGCAGAAGAAATACAGTCCAATGAACAGTTCTCTAATTATTTTAAAGGATTGGCTTTTACCGGAAGTGCAGGTAATAATATGATAGTAGGTTTCAACGATAGTGTTATTTTGAGGCTTCATTATAAAGAACCATCTATCATTGTTCAGGAATCGACTATTGATTTTAATATTACTAATACAAATTCTCAGTTCACACATATATATGCCGACAGAACTGGCACCCCACTGGCATCATTGAGTACGAATAATCTGCAATTATTCTCAGGCCAGACTGGTAACAAGAGCTTTAGCCAGTATGTTAGCGGAGTAGTGACTAAGATACGTTTTCCCTTTCTCCGTGATCTATTGAATTTGCCCAACTATGTCAAAATAATAAGTGCACAATTAGTAATAAAGCCTGTAGCTAACAGCTATTCATCGTTTTATACTTTACCACCCCAGTTAAGCTTGTCCACAACAGATCAATATAATCAACCTGGCCCAAATTTATCTGCCCGAAACCCAATTACTTTGTCCACAACAACTGAATATGGCGATCTGGTGATTGATTGGCTCTACGGAACCGGTACTCAATACACATATGATGTAACCTCCTATTTACAACAACAGATTGCAATAAGTCAAAATAATCAAAATGGCTTACTTCTTTTGCCCTACAATCCTACATCAACCTTCGACAGGGTAATATTGGGGGATAACAAAAACACGCAAAGCAAAACTCAACTCAAAGTTTATTATGCAAGTGTTCAATAAAACAGCTAATATGCTTAAAAAGAAAATTGGAATCCAATGCATATTTTTTGTACTTGGATTTCCATTGATTTCTACCGCTCAAAATAATAGTTCACCTTATTCTGTATTGGGCATAGGAGATATTGAAAATAGTTATTTTAACCGCTATACAGGGATGGGAGGAGCTAGTGTAGCTTTAGCAGATGCAAGATATATCAATAATAGCAATGCAGCTTCTTTAACTGCTTTTTTGCCAAGGTTCTATACATTTGAAATTTCAGCCCGATACAAGCAAATCTTTTATAGCGGTGGCAGTGTTCAAGCTCCAAATGATAAGACAAGCGACTTGCAAATGAGAAGGATCAATCTTGCTGCTAAAATCACGAAACACTGGGGTAGTAGCATCGGTTTAATGCCCTTTAGCACATCTTCTTATAGTTTTTCTGCATACAAAACCATTCAGGGTACTTTGCAAATTATTCCCACTGCTTATGAAGGCGAAGGTGGAATTAATCAATTATATTGGGCAAACGGATATAGCATTACAAAAAATACTTCTATTGGTATTACATCGTCGTTGTTGTTTGGTTCACTAACCCAAACAGAAAGTATACAGACTGGTAATGCAGCTTCAACTTTAATTACAACCAGTAAGAATTATCTTTATAACTACTATTTTAACTTCTCTATACTTACCAAAAAGAAATTGAATAATCATTGGCTCTCTACTTATGGACTCACTTTTACTCCCAAAACTCCGTTACACTCCAATTATACGGTTAATGTAACCGATAGCAGTGGTGCAGTAGTAAAAAATGGTATTGCTAATGATGGCTATTTTACGTTACCGATGGGTGTCAATTTAGGGGTTGCGTTAATAAAAGATGGAAAATATACATTTAGTGTGAATGCTAAAAGTCAATACTGGAATAATCTAAATTACAGTGGCCAGAATTACCAGTTGGTAAACAATAATCGGATCTCAATTGGTTTCCAAAATTCTAATATTCAAAAAAATTATTACAATCAGTCTTATGAAAAAGCATTTTTTCAAATGGGATTATATGCAGGAAATTCTTATTTAAAAGTGAACAATCAGCAAATTACTGATTTCGGCGCAAGTATCGGCTATGGCAGAAATTCAAGCAGGAGTGGCTTAGGATATATTGCTGCTCTTGAAGTAGGACGCCAGGGTAGCACAAATACAAGTGTATTAAGCCAGAACTATGTGAATCTTACCTTTACTTTTTCTTTCCTTGACCTTTTGAGTAGCAGTAAAAAATATTAAGCTTAAAATCTAATCTCTCTCCTAGCTGTAGTTGGAATTATTTAGAAGTTATTCTTGCGAATTATCTAAAAAACATTATCATTTCTAATTTGAAATATATTGTTTCGGACAAAAATAAGGGCAGTCATTGATAACTGCCCTTATTAATAAAGTAAAGTAATTCTTTATTTTTCTGCAACAATTTTTCCTTTCATCGTTCCGAAATGGCCTGGAAAAGAACAAATAAAATCATAAACGCCAGCATCAGGTACTTTGAAAGTTATTGTTTCACTCTCTCCCGGACCTAATAATTTAGTGTGGGCGATTACATCAGAAGCCATTGAAGCAGGGATATGGTCAGTAGCTTTTGCAGGAACTGCGGCTTCTCCAAAAGCCTGAACATCGGTACCTTGAGCCAAAATAACTACATTGTGTGACATAGCTTCTTTAGGAAGCTTGCCCACATTTTTCATAGTTAATTTTACATCCTGGCCTGCTTTTATTTTAAATAAGTCTTTGTCATATTTCATATTATCCATCCCTTCAAGTTGAATATGATCTGTGGTTTTTACAGAATCAATTCCTGGAATATCAGAGCCGGGGTTTTCAGAGGCCGCCATCGCGGGTGCCTGAGTTGAAGAGGTATCAGCTGAAGTTGTTTTTGTTTCAGAATTGTTACCACCTCCACACGAAGCCAAAAATAATACGGTTGCCATAGCTGGCAAAAAAATTAATCTTTTCATTTGGTTTATTTTAAAATTTTTAAAAAAAAGCAAAATTAAGGATTATGACTGATGTTTTGTTCTATAATGTTTAAGTTGATGTTTTAGCAATTATTTGAAAAATCTATTTTCAGGGTTATGACGATATGATTTTTAAAACTGTAAGAAATATTTTTGAGAATCCTAAAAAAAACGATAAGATTTTTTTACTTATCATCAATTTGAAAAAAATGCTTACTTTTGCAATCCTTTAAATTTTGGTAAGTAGTAATCGCGTTTAAAATTCCCATTTTAAAGGCTCTCTCATTTTAAAATATTTTAATCAAAATATGCCTTCAACTAAAGTAGCTCCAGCACAAAGAATCAGTTTTGGAAAAATTGAACATTTGGCGGAAACCCCTGATTTATTAGGAATACAAATACAGTCATTCAAAGATTTTTTCCAGTTAGAAACCACACCCGATAAACGTAATATCGAAGGCTTGTTTCGTGTTTTCAAGGAAAGCTTTCCGATAAATGATACACGTAATATCTTCATGCTGGAATTTCTTGATTATTTTGTTGACCCTCCGCGTTACACCATTGAAGAGTGTATTGAAAGAGGGCTTACTTACGCTGTCCCCCTTAAAGCTAAATTGCGATTAAGCTGTAATGATGAAGAACATGTGGATTTTCAGACGATTGTTCAGGATGTATTTCTTGGAAATATTCCTTACATGACGCCTCGTGGTACTTTCGTAATCAATGGCGCAGAAAGAGTAGTGGTTAGCCAACTTCATCGTTCGCCTGGTGTTTTCTTCGGGCAATCCGTGCATCCAAATGGAACAAAGATCTATTCTGCCAGGGTGATTCCTTTTAAAGGAGCCTGGATGGAATTTGCAACTGACATTAATAATGTAATGTATGCTTATATTGACCGTAAGAAAAAATTTCCAGTAACGACTTTGCTTCGTTCTATTGGCTATGAAACCGATAAGGATATTTTGGAACTCTTCGGAATGGCCGTGGAAGTAAAAGCGGATAAAAAAACATTGCATGCGAATCTTGGAAAACGCCTGGCAGCAAGGGTTTTGCGCACATGGGTGGAGGATTTTGTGGACGAGGATACAGGGGAAGTAGTAAGCCTTGAAAGAAACGAAATCGTATTGGAAAGAGATACAATCCTCGATGAAGATAATATCGCAATGATCCTTGAATTGGATGTAAAAAGCGTATTTATCCAGCGTGAAGAAGTGAGTGGTGATTATGCTATCATCTATAACACATTAAATAAAGATACTTCCAACAGTGAGATCGAAGCGGTTCAGCATATTTATCGCCAGTTGCGCGGCGCGGATGCTCCTGATGACGAAACAGCAAGAGGTATTATTGATAAATTATTTTTCAGCGATAAGCGATATGATCTTGGCGAAGTTGGCCGTTACAAGATCAACAGAAAACTTGGTTTGGATTATCCTATCACAAAAAAAGTTTTAACAAGAGAAGATATTATCGCAATCATAAAGTATCTGGTATTATTAACCAATGCCAAAAGCGAAATAGATGATATTGACCATTTGAGTAATCGCCGTGTACGTACCGTAGGAGAGCAATTGTATGCCCAATTTGGTGTAGGCCTTGCGCGTATGGCGCGTACCATCCGTGAAAGAATGAATGTGAGGGATAATGAAGTGTTCACACCCGTTGATCTGATTAATGCAAGAACTTTATCTTCTGTTATTAATTCTTTTTTTGGAACATCCCAATTATCACAATTTTTAGATCAAACCAATCCATTAAGTGAAATAACACACAAGCGCCGTATCTCCGCGCTCGGGCCCGGAGGTTTGAGCAGGGAACGTGCGGGATTTGAAGTTCGTGACGTTCATTATTCACATTATGGCCGTCTTTGTACTATTGAAACTCCTGAAGGCCCAAACATCGGATTGATATCTACGCTTTGCGTTCATGCTAAAATAAATGAAATGGGCTTCATCGAAACTCCATATCGTAAAGTGCATGACGGAAAAGTGGATATGAAAAAAGTGTTTTTCCTAAGCGCTGAAGAAGAAGATTCTGCAAAAATCGCTCAGGCGAATGCACCACTTGATGAGCATAATAATTTCGCTTTTGATAAAGTGAAATCACGCGAAACAGGCGATTTTCCAATTCTTGATAAGGGTGATGTTGAATATATGGATGTCGCACCCAACCAGATTGTTGGTTTGAGCGCATCACTTATACCTTTCCTTGAACATGATGATGCCAACCGCGCATTGATGGGTTCTAACATGCAACGCCAGGCTGTTCCATTGATTTTGCCACAGGCCCCAATTGTAGGAACAGGTTTAGAAGGAAAAGCAGCGAGAGATGCCCGGATACAGATCCATGCAGATGGTGATGGCGTGGTAGAATATGTAGATGCTAATGAAATTCATGTAAAATACAACAGGAACCAGGCTCAAAAATTAGTAAGCTTTGAAAATGATTTGATCGTTTATAAACTTACCAAATTTATCAAAACAAATCAAAGCACTTGTATCAATCTTCGTCCTGCGGTAAAGAAGGGTCAAACCGTAAAATCAGGCGATTTCTTAACTGAAGGATATGCTACAAAAGATGGTGAATTGGCATTGGGACGAAATCTGAAAGTGGCTTTCATGCCATGGAAAGGTTACAATTTTGAGGATGCTATTGTGATAAGCGAAAAAGTAGTAAAAGAAGATTTATTTACTTCCATTCATATTGATGAGTTTGAGCTGGAAGTGCGCGATACCAAATTAGGTGAGGAGGAATTGACTCCTGATATTCCAAATATTAGTGAAGAGGCTACTAAAGATCTTGATCAGCATGGCGTTATAAGAATTGGAGCTCATGTAAAAGAAGGAGATATCATCATTGGAAAAATTACTCCAAAAGGTGAAAGCGATCCAACTCCGGAAGAAAAATTACTAAGAGCTATTTTTGGCGACAAAGCCGGGGATGCAAAAGATGCTTCTCTGAAAGCGCCAAGTGGAACTGAGGGTGTAGTAATTGATAAGAAATTGTTTCAGCGAGCCAAAAAAGATAAGAATGGTAAAGTGAAGGAGAAAACAACACTGGAGAAAATTGAGAAAACCCACGAAAAAAATGATGCTGATACTCTCGAGTTGTTAGTCAATAAGCTTCTGACTTTATTGAAAGAAAAGAACTCTGCGGGAGTAAGTAATAATTTTGGTGAAATGCTTATTGGTAAAGGCGCCAAATTTACTGCGAAAAACCTGGGAAATATTGATTACCAAAATATAAATCCTTTAGGATGGACAGGCGATGCAAAAATAGACGATCACATCAATACTTTGTTGCACAATTATAACATTAAATACAACGAAGAATTAGGCAGGTATAAAAGAGAAAAATTTAATATTTCGATTGGTGATGAATTACCTGCAGGCGTTTTGAAACTGGCTAAAGTTTATCTGGCTGTAAAACGTAAACTGAAGGTGGGAGACAAGATGGCCGGTCGTCACGGAAACAAGGGAATTGTTGCAAAAATTGTTCGCCAGGAAGATATGCCCTTCCTTGAAGATGGAACTCCGGTGGATATTGTTCTTAATCCGCTTGGCGTACCAAGCAGGATGAACCTGGGGCAGATCTATGAAACAGTGCTTGGCTGGGCAGGTGAGAAATTAGATAAAACTTATGCAACTCCGATTTTTGATGGTGCATCGGTAGATGAAATTGCAGGTGAAATTGCAAAAGCCAATCTTCCTTTATTTGGCCACACATATTTATATGATGGTGAAACAGGAGACCGTTTTGACCAAAAAGCAACGGTAGGTATCATTTATATTATCAAGCTACATCATATGGTTGATGATAAAATGCATGCACGTTCCATCGGCCCGTACAGTTTAATTACCCAACAACCTCTTGGTGGTAAAGCCCAGTTTGGTGGCCAAAGATTTGGTGAAATGGAGGTTTGGGCATTGGAGGCTTATGGTGCATCTAATATTCTGCAGGAGTTGCTGACATTGAAATCTGATGATATTATCGGCAGAGCAAAAACTTATGAAGCGATTGTGAAAGGGGATAATATTCCAAGGCCGGGTGTTCCCGAATCATTCAATGTATTGGTGCATGAATTAAGAGGATTAGGATTGGATTTGCAATTTGAATAATCAGTTCTCAGCTTTCAGCTTCCAGCTGTCAGCAAAAAGACAAAAATAAAATTCACGTGCTGTAAGCTCACAGCTCAAAGCTTAAAAAATATATGCAAAGAAAAGAAAATCGTCCACGTCCAACGTTTTCTCAAATTACTATTGGCCTTACTTCTCCTGATTCTATTTTAGAAAGAAGCTATGGTGAAGTTTTAAAGCCTGAAACCATTAATTACCGCACGTATAAACCAGAAAGAGATGGTTTGTTTTGTGAAAGAATTTTTGGTCCGGTAAAAGATTATGAGTGTGCATGTGGAAAATATAAGCGTATTCGTTATAAAGGAATCGTGTGCGATCGTTGTGGTGTAGAAGTAACAGAAAAGAAAGTCCGTCGCGAAAGAATGGGACACATCAAATTGGTGGTTCCTGTTGTACATATCTGGTATTTTAAATCACTTCCTAATAAAATCGGTTATCTCCTTGGAATGAGTTCTAAGAAATTGGAAACTATCGTTTACTATGAAAGATATGTAGTAATACAATCAGGTATTCGCGCTGATAAAGGACAGAATTACAGTGATCTTTTAACTGAAGAAGAATATTTGGATATTTTGGATACCCTTCCAAAAGGGAACCAGCAGTTGCCCGATGAAGACCCTGATAAGTTTATTGCAAAAATGGGCGCAGAGGCTGTTCATGATATGTTGCAAAGAATTGATTTGGATCAGCTTTCTTTTGATCTTCGGAATTCTGCTGCCAACGAAACTTCTCAACAACGTAAAGCAGATGCTTTAAAACGTTTGAGTGTAGTAGAAGGTTTCCGTGACGCTAATACAAGAATCAATAATCGTCCTGAATGGATGGTAATGCAATATATTCCGGTTATTCCACCGGAACTTCGTCCATTAGTACCTTTGGATGGTGGCCGTTTTGCATCATCAGATTTGAATGATCTGTATCGTCGTGTTATTATCCGTAATAACCGTCTAAAAAGATTATTAGAAATTAAAGCGCCTGAAGTAATTCTTAGAAATGAGAAACGTATGCTGCAGGAAGCTATAGATTCATTGTTTGATAACTCACGTAAATCAAATGCTGTAAAAGCAGAAGGCGGACGCGCGTTGAAATCATTGAGTGATGTTTTAAAAGGTAAACAAGGCCGTTTCCGTCAAAACCTTTTGGGTAAACGTGTTGATTACTCCGGCCGTTCTGTAATTGTGGTAGGGCCTGAATTAAAAATGCACGAATGTGGTTTGCCAAAAGATATGGCTGCAGAATTATTCAAGCCATTTATTATTCGTAAATTAATTGAAAGAGGAATTGTAAAAACAGTTAAGAGCGCAAGAAAATTAGTTGATAAAAAAGAAGCGATCATTTGGGATATCCTTGAAAATATTTTGAAAGGACATCCTGTTATGCTAAATCGTGCTCCAACTTTGCATAGATTATCAATCCAGGCTTTTCAGCCAAAATTAATTGAAGGAAAAGCGATTCAGCTTCATCCGTTGGTAACGACAGCATTCAATGCGGATTTTGATGGTGACCAGATGGCTGTTCACGTTCCATTGAGCAATGCTGCAGTGTTAGAAGCGCAAATGTTGATGCTTTCTTCACATAATATTTTGAACCCTCAGAATGGTACACCTATTACACTTCCGTCACAGGACATGGTTTTAGGATTATACTATATCACAAAGGGGAAAAAATCAACTGCAGAAGAGAAAGTCAGAGGTGAAGGGAAATCTTTTTATTCTCCGGAGGAAGTTATTATAGCTTACAATGAAAAGAGTATTGACCTTCATGCCAATATAAAAGTGAAAGTAGATATTCGCAATACTGACGATTCTATTTCTAATAAATTATTAGAAACCACTGTAGGGCGCGTAATATTTAATCAACATGTACCAAAAGGAGTGGGTTTTATAAATGCTTTACTTACTAAGAAAGCTTTACGCGAAATTATCGGGGATATTATTAAATGGACAAACATTCCTGCTACCGCAAAATTTCTTGATGATATTAAATTGCTGGGTTTCCGCATGGCGTTCAAAGGCGGATTATCATTCAACATCAATGATCTGATTATTCCTGAAACCAAGCAAGCGATGATTGATAATGCTACTGGTGAAGTTGATGAAGTTTGGGATAACTATAATTCAGGATTGATCACTAATAATGAGAGATACAATGGTATCATTGATATTTGGAGCCGTGTAGATACCCGGTTAACAGAAACATTAATCCAGGAACTGGCTGCGGATAAACAAGGTTTTAATTCGGTTTATATGATGCTTGACTCTGGTGCGAGAGGTTCTAAGCAACAGATCAAACAACTTGCCGGAATAAGAGGGTTAATGGCTAAACCACGTAAATCCGGAAGTACAGGAAGTGAGATTATTGAAAACCCGATTCTTTCTAACTTTAAAGATGGATTGAATGTATTGGAATATTTTATTTCTACCCACGGTGCGCGCAAAGGCCTTGCAGATACAGCATTGAAAACAGCAGATGCCGGTTACTTAACAAGAAGGCTTGTTGACGTGGCCCAGGATGTTGTAATCAATGAAGAAGATTGCGGAACTTTGAGAGGTATTGCCACTTCCGCGTTAAAAGATAATGAAGATATTATTGAACCATTATATGACAGGATTTTAGGAAGAACTTCATTGCATAATGTTTATAATCTGGTTACAGATGAATTGTTAGTTGAAGCCGGGGGAAATATTACAGAAGATATCGCACGCGCAATCAATGATGCCGGTGTAGAAATCGTTGAGATCCGTTCAGTACTAACCTGCGAAAGCCGTAGAGGTGTATGTGTAAAATGTTATGGTAAAAATCTCGCATCAGGATATACCGCTCAAAAGGGCGATGCAGTAGGAATAATTGCTGCACAATCAATTGGTGAACCAGGTACTCAGCTTACGTTACGTACATTCCACGTAGGTGGTGTGGCTGGCTCTGCGTCAGTTGAATCTACTTTAGCCGCCAAATTTGATGGCACCATACAATTTGATGGATTGCGCACAGTAGATGCTTTAAACAATGCAGGCGAAAAAACGAAAGTAGTAATTGGCCGTACAGGTGAAGTAAGGATCATGGATGTAAAAAATGATCGGTTGCTGATTACAAATAATGTCCCTTATGGCGCAACGCTCAATGTAAAAGATGGGCAGAAAGTAACCAAGGGCGAAGCGATTTGTACATGGGATCCATTTAATAACGTAATCGTTTCAGAAATTGATGGTATTTTAAAATTTGAACATATTGTTGAAGGTGTTACTTTCCGTGAAGAGGCCGATGAACAGACAGGACATAGGGAGAAAGTTGTTATTGAAACAAAAGATAAAACCCGTATTCCATCTCTCATTATTGAAGGAAAAAAAGAAACCAAAGGTTATAATCTTCCCGCGGGTTCTCACGTAACTATGGAAGAAGGCGAGGAAATAAAAGCCGGGCAGGTAGTTGTAAAAATACCTCGGGTTTTAGGAAAATTAAGAGATATTACCGGAGGTTTGCCACGTGTTACTGAATTATTTGAAGCGAGAAATCCAGGAAATCCAGCTGTAGTTTCTGAAATTGATGGTGTTGTTTCCTTTGGAAATATCAAGCGCGGTAACCGTGAAATTATTGTAGAAGCAAGAGATGGTGTGGTAAAAAAATATTTGGTTCCTCTTACCCGCCAGATCCTTGCTCAGGATGGCGATTTCATTAAAGCGGGTGTTGCCTTGTCCGATGGTCAAATTGCTCCGGCAGATATACTGTCTATCAAAGGGCCATTTGCAGTTCAGGAATATGTGGTGAATGAAATTCAGGAAGTTTACAGATTGCAGGGCGTAAAGATCAACGATAAGCATATTGAAGTTATAGTTCGACAGATGATGCGTAAAGTAACCATTGAAGATGCAGGAGATACCAAATTTCTTGAGGGAGACACTGAAGATCGCTATGATTTTAATGTTGAAAATGATTGGATATTCGATAAAAAAGTAGTAACCGAATCAGGCGATAGCAGTAAAATGCGTCCAGGCAAAATTGTTACGCTTCGCGAAGTAAGAGAAGAAAATTCTATCCTTCGCCGGGCTGATAAAAAAACAGTTGAATTCCGCGATGCGCATCCCGCAACATCTTCACCGTTGTTGTTAGGAATTACAAAAGCATCGTTAGGTACTCAAAGTTGGATTTCAGCTGCGTCATTCCAGGAAACAACGAAGGTATTATCGTCTGCTGCTATCCAGGGAAAAACAGATACGATGCTTGGCCTCAAAGAAAATGTAATTACGGGTCATCCAATCCCTGCGGGTACCGGATTACGAGAATTTGAAAACATGATCGTTGGCAGCAAAGAAGAATATGAAATGCTGATGACTGCCAAAGAAGCCATGGCTTTTGACGAAGAAGAATAATATATTTTATTGAATGATATCATAAAAGGAGTAAGAGAAATATCTTGCTCCTTTTTTTTAGTATTAACAGGCATACAGCTGAAAAGCTAAAAAGTAGATTTTACAGATTTGAATCCTATTGAAACCAGAATGTTTGCATATGTTTCTAATAATTCCCCACTGAACTGTCATGATATTCTTTGAATTCTAATTCATTTCAAATCCAGCTTTATCTGCAATTCCTTCAATTGCTTTTCATCAATCGTAGAAGGCGCATCTATCATTACATCTCTTCCTGAATTGTTTTTTGGAAATGCGATAAAATCACGGATAGATTCACTTCCTCCCAAAATAGCGCAAAGCCTGTCAAAACCAAACGCAATACCACCATGAGGCGGGGCGCCATATTCAAATGCGCCTAATAAGAATCCGAATTTATGTTGCGATTCTTCTTTGCTCATTCCCAACGCGGCAAACATTTTCTCTTGCAGGTCTCTTTGAAAAATCCTGATCGAGCCGCCGCCAATTTCGTTGCCGTTCAAAACCATATCATAGGCGTTGGCTTTAATTTTTGAATAAGGATGTTCCAGGTATTTTTCTGCGTTTTCAATCAAAGGATTATTGTTTATCATCACTGCTACATCTTCCGGCTTTGGTGAGGTAAACGGATGATGTCTCGCCACCCAACGGTTTCCTTCTTCATCATATTCAAACAAAGGAAAATCAGTAACCCAAAGTAATTTGAATTCTTCGGGTCTTCTTAAGCCTAATCTATCGGCCATGTATAGACGCAAATCACTGATCGCTTTTCTGGCGCGTTCTTCTTTGCCTGCAAGAATTAAAATGAGATCCCCAGGTTTTGAATCACAAAAAGAAGCAAACTCTTTTAATTGCTCTTCATTAAAGAATTTATCAAAACTGCTTTTTAAAGTACCATCATTATTATTTTTTATAAATGCCAAACCACGCATTCCTATCTGCGGGCGTTTGACCCATTCTACCAATTCATCTGTTTGTTTTCTTGTGTAATCACTGCATCCCGGAACAGAAATGGCAACCAACGTTTCTGCTTCACTGAATACTGCAAATTCACTGTTGGTAAGTGTTTCGAGAAAAACTACATTTTCGCTTTTCAGGTTTTTCACTTTCATATCAAACCTGATATCGGGTTTGTCATTTCCATAATTCCACATCGCATCTTCCCAACTCATTCTCGCAACAGGTTCATTATAATCTATCCCTTTTACTTCTTTGAAAATAAATTTTATCAATCCTTCAAACATTTGCAAAATATCTTCCTGCTCTACGAATGACATTTCACAATCTATTTGCGTAAATTCCGGTTGCCTGTCTGCTCGCAAATCTTCATCACGAAAACATTTTACGATTTGATAATAACGATCGTAGCCACTTACCATTAGCAATTGCTTGAAAGTTTGAGGCGATTGTGGAAGGGCATAAAATTCCCCTGCATTCATTCTGCTGGGGACAACAAAATCCCTTGCACCTTCGGGAGTTGACTTTATTAAAAAAGGCGTTTCAATATCCATAAAATTCTGCTGATGCAGATAATCTCTGGTCGCACGATTGACGGCATAACGCAATTCAATATTCTTCTTAACCGCATTTCTTCTTAGATCTAAAAAACGGTATTTCATCCTGATGTCATCGCCCCCATCGGAATCATCCTGGATGGTAAAGGGAGGCACGGCAGACTTATTTAAAACTTTAAATTCAGAAACTAAAATTTCTATTTCTCCAGTCGAAATGTTTTTATTTTTATTGCTGCGCTCATTAACTTTCCCTTTTACCTGGATTACAAATTCGCGCCCAAAGGGATTTGTATCAAGTTCTACAGTTAGTTTCTCATTGAATAATAACTGAGTAATTCCATACCTATCTCTTAAATCTATAAATGTGATGCTTCCGAATTTACGAATAGTTTGTACCCATCCGGAAAGTGTAATTTCTTTATCAATGTCTGCAATTCTTAATTCGCCGCAGGTGTGAGTTCTATACATTATTTTATTTTTTTAAAGGGTTGCAAAGATAAAGGGTAATCTGTTTTTTGAAGAACGTTTATGAATGATTATTAACGCAATATTTTAGAAATATCGCCTCTGTTCTATTAAGCCCAAAAAAGTTCTTAGAGAAAATTTCTAATGGCGGTTATTAGAAAAAATGTTGATAAAAACGTGTCTGGTGTTGAGTTTTAATTTAAAAAACTGTCGTAAAATTGAGTTAGAAAATCTTACTTCAA
>JALYVO010000049.1 GCA_030853195.1 Bacteroidota bacterium
ATTTCTTTATCAGTAAATGATATTTTTAAATCCATTTTTTGAAGTAAGATTTTCTAACTCAATTTTACGACAGTTTTTTAAATTAAAACTCAACACCAGACACGTTTTTATCAACATTTTTTCTAATGACCGCCATTAGAAATTTTCTCTAAGAACTTTTTTGGGTTTAATATCCAGCTAAAGCTGAAGGCAATTAAAAAGAAAAACATCGAATTAGATTCAATTTAGATTCAATGAATTGCCACATGGCTTCAGCCTTGGATAAAAGATTATTTTCGTCGGCTTTAGCCAAATTTTTTCGTTATAAATGACATTCCTAATTTTTAATAAAATTGAATTGACTGGATCATCTAAAAAAATAATATGCCATTTGTGAAAGTATACATCCATTTCGTATGGAGTACCAAAAATAGAGAGCCATTTCTTTCAACCAAAGAAATAAGGAAGAAAGTTTGGCTGCACATAAGAGAAAACGCAAGATTAAAAGGAATATTTATAGATTTTATTAATGGGCATAAAGAACATTGCCATTGTCTCATTTCTGTGGGTGTTGATCAAACCATAAAAAAAATAGTTCAGTTAATAAAAGGCGAATCTTCGTTCTGGATAAATCAGCAAGAAGAATTCATTCCGATTTTTGCAGGAAAAAAATTTGAATGGCAAAATGAATATTTTGCAGTTTCAGTGTCAGAATCACAAATTGATAAAGTAAGAAATTACATTAAAAACCAGGAAGAACATCATCAGCATAAAACGTTTCAGGAAGAATACAACGAATTCATAGAAAGATATGATTTTAAAAAGAATCCAGGATTGGTAACTTGAAAATTGCTTGAGAATAAAACTAATCAACGCCCACTTTTTGCATTCATGAATATTTCTGAATTAAAATCAGATTTTACATTTATATCTTCACCAAAATCAATCAAATAAGTATGAGCAATCCATTGATCGTAAAAAATTCTGTCACTATCAATTCAAACATTTCAAAAGTTTGGGATGCATTGATAAATCCTGAACAAACAAAAAAATATATGTTCGGCTGCGAAACAGTTTCTGACTGGAAACCAGGAAGCGAATTATTATGGCGGGGGATTTATGAAGGGAAGGAAATGGTTTTTGTAAAGGGGAAAATTATAGAAATCGATCCGGAAAAATTTTTATCGTACACGACCATTGATCCGAATTCCGGCATTGAAGATATTCCCGAAAATTATCTTACCGTAACATATGATTTGGTAGAAGAAAACGGGCAAACCATTCTAACCGCAACGCAGGGCGATTATTCAAAAGTGGGCGATGGAGAAAAAAGATATAAAGAAACTGTTGATGGTGGCGGCTGGGAACCGATATTAATTGAAATTAAAAAATTGGTTGAAGCGTAATCTTAAAATAATTTTTATTAATTCTTAAGAATTTATAATGAAGCAGCGAGCTTTTGTAATTGCCTGGAATTGATGATCGCCGCATTTCCCCATGTATTATTAAAATAGATCCAAGCCTCTGCAGGATTAGCATTTTTAATTTGCCCATAAATATTTTCTACAAAATTTTCTTCATAAACTGATTTGTACAAAACAGGCACGCCATGAAAGCGATAATATAGATTTTGGGTAGTTGCAATTGCTTCATCCGGCAGCTTCGGAAAACTTGATCCACAGAAAATGAGGTTATGATTTTTAAATTGCTCAAATACATTTTCATCCCACCAGCTCGCATGGCGGAATTCAAAAACATTTTGAAATGAAGGATCAACACTATTAATTATGAGATCCAATATTTCAGGAGTGTAAATCAGATGTGGTGGAAATTGAAATAATACACAACCTAATTTTTGTTGTAAACCTGCGCTGATGCTGGTATAAAAATCTTTCAGGAGACTTTCACAATCATTAAATTTTTTATAATGAGTGATCAATCTTGGCGCTTTCACAGAAAATTTAAAATCATCCGGGCTCGAATTAAACCATTTTGACAAAGATTTTTCTGTAGGAAACTTATAAAAAGTGACATTCAATTCCAGCGTGTTGAAATGCTCACAATAATATTGAAACCATTTTGTTAGAGGCAATTTTTCAGGGTAAAAAAAATCTTTCCATTCTTTATAATGAAATCCGGAGCAGCCGATATAAATTTTAGTTGATTGATTATTTGGTAGCATCATTTCAAGTTGGACAATGAAGCAATAATTCTTTCTTTGGTTTCCTGGTCACTTAATTCTTCCGGCTTAAATTTTTCCCCGATTAATTTTTCATAAAGCTCTATATAACGGTCATGGATAGTCGAAATCCATTCATCATTCATTTCAGGAACCTGTTGGCCTTCTTTTCCCATAAAATTATTTTCTATCAGCCATTCCCTTACAAATTCTTTGCTGAGTTGTTTTTGCTTTTCTCCTTTAGATTGTCTTTCTTCAAACCCATCCGCATAAAAATAACGAGAACTATCGGGCGTATGTATTTCATCAATTAAAATAATTTCATCACCCAATTTTCCAAATTCGTATTTGGTATCAACCAGTATTAATCCTCTTTTTTCAGCAAGATCTTTTCCTCTTGCAAAAAGCTGTAAAGCATATTTTTCTAATTGTTCATAATCTTTTTTATCAACAATTTTTCTTTTGATAATTTCTTCTTTGCTGATGTCTTCATCATGGCCTTCCGCGGCCTTTGTTGAAGGAGTAATTATGGGTTCCGGGAAAAAATCATTTTCTTTTAAACCATCAGGCATTTTTGCACCGCATAATATTTTATTTCCTGAAGAATACGTGCGCCAGGCGTGGCCTGTAAGGTTTCCACGAACCACCATTTCAATTTTAAAAGGCATGCATTTTAAACCGATCGAAACATTAGGCGCCGGGACGTTCAGAAGCCAGTTGCGGCAAATATCTTTCGTATGTTGAAGCATATATGCAGCTATTTGATTTAAAACTTGTCCTTTGCAAGGAATTGGCTCAGGCAAAATAACATCGAAAGCAGAAATTCGATTGGATGCAATCATCACCAGCAGGCGATCATCAATGGTATAAACGTCTCTTACTTTTCCTTTGTAGAAAGAGGTTTGCTGCGGAAATAAATTTGAATTCATCTTTTAAAAATAAGATGTAAAAATGAGGATAAAATCTGAGTAATTTAAAAAACTACTTTTCCGCTTTTCAGGTGAAAAAAAATAATTTTCAAAACCAACTTAACAATTCTTATTTTGCTTTGAATTATGACCCCAAATCAAATTATAACCCAAAATTAAAAGTATGAGAAAAGCCTTAAAATGTTTTATTCTTCTGCTGTCTGCAAATATTATTTCAATAGTTACATTTTCTCAAAGTAATATAAAAGGGAAGGTAGTAAATAGTTCTACCGGAGATGTAGTTCCCGCGGTGTCTGTTACAGTCAAAGGCTCCGGCTCCGGCACTTATACAAATGAGAACGGGCATTTTTCTTTGACGGTGAATCAGTCACTGCCGGTAACTCTTGTAATTTCTTCTATTGGTTATAAACTCCAGGAGGTGCCGGTAAATAATGCATCTGCCACGGTTACCGTACTTCTGGTCCCGGCCAGTACTTTAGGGCAGGAAGTGGTTGTTTCCGCTACGCGTACTCCTTCGAGAATCCTGGAATCTCCGGTGACCATTGAAAGAATAAGTGCTGCCGACATAAGAAATACAGCTGCGGCTTCTTATTATGATATGGTTGCAAAATTGAAAGGTGTGGATATGGTGACTTCTTCGCTTACGTTTTCTTCGCCCAGCACAAGGGGATTCAACGGGAGCGGTAATCTTCGCCTTAACCAAATCGTTGATGGGATGGATAACCAGGCGCCCGGATTAAATTTTGCTGTCGGAGGTGTAGTTGGCTTAACGGAGCTCGATGTAGAAAGTGTTGAATTATTGCCAGGCGCTTCGTCAGCGTTGTATGGCCCTGGCGGTATGAATGGCGCATTGGTTATAAATAGTAAAGATCCATTCAAATATCAAGGGCTTTCATTTGAAGTGAAAACCGGAATTATGCATTTGGATACTAAAGAAACAAATCCTTCACCTTATTATAATTGGTCTTTGAGGTGGGCAAAAAAAGTCAGTGACAAATTTGCTTTCAAGATTGGCACAGAGTTGATCCAGGCCAAAGATTGGTATGCCAATGATTACCGGGATTATGACAGGCTGGGCACAACAGGCGGTGTAAAAACAGGAACTCGTTCTACGGATCCAAATTATGATGGGATAAATGTTTACGGAGATGAAACTACCGCTGACATACGCTCAAATGTGCTGACCCCGTTAGCTCATGCTGCTCCTTTTTATGCTCCGTATGTGAATTCATTACCTGCATCAATCCCTGTCTCAAGGACGGGGTATATGGAAAAAGATGTTATTAATCCCAACACGGTAAATTTTAAATTATCCGGAGCCGTAAGTTATAAGCTAACTTCAAATACTTCTTTAAATGCTGAAGGGTATTGGGGTACAGGAAATACGGTTTACACAGGCAGTGACCGTTATTCTTTATTGAATTTAAAAATCGGCCAATACAAAATAGAGTTAGTAAATCCACATTGGTTTTTGAGAGGATACACTACACAGGAAAATGCGGGAGATTCTTATAACGCTACAGTTACTACAAGATTGGTAAATGAATTGTGGAAACCAAGCGGCGGAGCTACCGGGTGGTATGCACAATACGGGTTAGCATTTTTGAATGCGAAACTAGCGGGCCAATCAGATATTGCAGCCCATAATGCTGCAAGGGCAGTGGCTGACGTTGGCAGGCCAGCGCCGGGTTCAGATCAATTTAAACAGTTGTTTGATAAAGTGAGAAGTATTCCGATTTCAAAAGGCGGTGGTTTATTTGTAGATAAAACCAATCTCTATAATGTAGAAGGGCAATATGACCTTTCTCCGCAAACCGCAAAATTTGCAGATATATTAATAGGCGCAAATTACAAAAGGTATGTATTAAATTCAGAAGGAACTTTATTTGCAGATTCCACTGGAAAAATTCCTATTAATGAATATGGCGCCTACATCCAGGCTACTAAAAGATTTTTCAACGATATTTTAAAATTGATCGCTTCTGCACGTTATGATAAAAATGATAATTTCGATGGGAGATTCACTCCACGTTTTTCAGCCGTAATAAAAGTAGCTGAGGATAATAATATCAGGTTATCTTACCAGCAGGCTTATCGTTTTGGATCTACGCAGCAACAATATATTAATTTGAGAGTTGGAGGTGGCACGGCTTTGATCGGTGGCATTCAGAGCTTTCATAATTTTTATCATTTCGATACCAATCCTATTTATTCTATAGATGCAAATTTGTTTGCTGGCACACCACAGGTGAAGAATTTCGATAAATTTAAAGCCGAAACAGTAAACTCTTTTGAAGGCGGATATAAAGGTTTATTACTTCACAAAAAACTACTTATTGACTTATATGGCTATTATGGAATTTACAAAGATTTTATTGCCCGCACACTTGTGGCACAATCTGTAAATGGAAATGTCAATATATTCACAGATCCAAATACTGTGAGAGCAAATCTGAACGATCCTACAAAAGTGACTACTTATTCTGTTCCAACAAACGTAAAGGCTGATGTAAAAACTTATGGTTTTGGGATAAGCCTTACTTATGCTTTGCCTTCTAATTTTACAATTGGCGGAAATGTCACTTCGGATCATTTAGATAATGTGCCTGCAGGATTTGTTGCTGCTTTCAATGCTCCGAAATACCGCGTTGGCGCTACTTTCAGCAATACAGGGTTTGGGTTTCAAAAAAGATTGGGCTTCAATCTTACTTATCGTTGGCAGGATGATGTGAATTTCGAGGGTGATTTTGCAACAGGCCTTGTGCCCGCGTTTCAGACACTCGACGGACAGGTAAGCTATAAATTTCCTGTTCAAAAAGTTTCGGTGAAATTAGGCGCGACTAATTTGTTGAACCAATATTATAGAGATGGATTCGGCAATGCCACGATCGGCGGTCTTTATTATGTGAGCATTGGCTACAACTTATTTTAATCAAATCAACTAATCATTTTATAAGATAACAAACAAGCCACAAAAACTATTTAGCATTGGGGCGACTTTTGATCTTTTTGAAAAATTAAAAATAAAATTATGGAAATAAATAAAATTGATTTGCACAAATTTATAAAAAGCTATTTATTTATTGCAATCATGATTATTGCTGCATCTTGCAATAAACAGCTTCCGGATGCTACACCAATTATTTATTCGCCAATCAATAACAGCACCACAAGTATAGGGTCGCTTCTAAGCAATGATACCACTTATAGTTTTTTTAAGGCAGCAGCAACTAAATCGGGCATGCTGGCTCAGTTGAATGATTCCACCAATGTATTCACTGTTTTTTTGCCCAATAATGCTGCGTTCCGGGTATCAGGAATACCATCTCTTGCGGTTGTGAATTCTTTGCCACCAACAGTTTTGGGTGGTATCGTGGGTTACGCGATCATTCCCGGAAAACAATATACCAGCGCAGATATTCCAGCTACATTTCCAAACATTCAACTGCCAACATCCTTGACAATAGGAACATTACCAGGAACATCTCTTTCATTGAAACTATCAACTTTTCCGTCTGTGAGAGCGAATGGATTTTGGGATAATAATATCCCGGTTCTGATGCCGGATATGAAAATGCAAAATGGCGTCGTGCATTTGGTAGCGGCAATTGTAGCCCCTCCAAGCCAGCTTTTAAGATCTGCATTGTATAGCAATCCGAACCTTACTTACTTCAAAGCGGCGATTGCCCGGGCCGATAGTGGACAAACAGGATTGAATAGGATTGATTCTTTATTAGGTTATGCAGTTACGAACATGACAGTTCTTGCGCCTGTTGATTCTGCATTTCAGAAATTATTATTCGGAAGTATTTATGGAGCTTTATTAGCACAGGGACTGCCACAGGCGCAAGCGTTCGGAGCGGCTCAGGCCCTTTCATCAACACCAGATGTATTCAGCGATTCAGCATTATTTAGTGTATTAACTGCTACAAAAGTGCGTGGTATTGTTGTTTATCATTTTCTTGCAACCGACATGGGCTCCGGTTTTCAACCAAACATCAGGGCTTTTTCTGTTAACTTTTCACCGACCCCTACCTTTTATACAACTCTGGTGAATAGCGCTTTCGCAGCTCATCCTGGTATTAATGGCCAGGCCACTTTTACAGGGCCTTTTGTAACAAGTCTGCAATTCACGGGGTTGGGCACTTTCCCCCCGGGCGGCGCACCTTACAGCGATGCTCCTGCAAAAGCTATCAGCCTGGATAATCATGCAGTAAATGGCGTTTATCATGTGATTGACAAGGTTCTCCTTCCTCAATAAGAAACTTGATTTTCTATAAAATGGGTTGTCTGGTAAAGACAACCTTTTTATCAAATTAATAATTTTTGAAAAAATAGAGTAAATCATATTTTAATTTTTTACCTTGTATTTCTTTTAATTAAATTTTAAAACAATTATTATGGCAATCAATTTTTTAGAAACAGTAAAAAATTATTTTACGGGTGAGTTTCACAATCAGGCTGCAAACTCATTAGGTGAAAGTGGCTCTTCAGTTTCCAAAGCATTATCCGCGATAATTCCAATGGGCCTCGCAGGTATCCTGACAAAGGCAACTTCAGGGAATGACGGTGCCAACAGCGTTTTTGATATGGCAAAAAATGCTGCGACAAACTTTTCCGCATCTCCGAATCTAAGTGACCTTCATAACGATGAGAAGGGAAGTGATATTCCATCTGGAATTTTTGGAAGTCATCAATCACAGATAGAAGCAGGAATATCCCGGTTTGCCGGAATACAGAATTCTTCTGCGTCTTCTTTGATGACCATGGCGCTGCCGGTTGTTATGGGGCTTTTAGGAAAACATGCCAGTCAAAACAACTTAAACCCAAGTGGATTATCAGGTTTTCTTTCTTCACAAAAAGATCATATCATGAACGCGATGCCCGAAGGATTGTCTTCACTGGGCGCCTTGTTCGGGCTTAGATCTCCCGTAGCTGCTGCATCTACAATGGGATCAAATATTAAAACCGATTTTGATAAAACGGTGGCTGATAATCCTAAGGGAAATTCTAAATGGTTATTACCTCTTATCATTATTCTTGCGGCCATTGCATTGCTTTGGTATTTTTCCCGGAGTTGTAACAAAAAAACAGAATCAGCTACCACTTCTGATTCTACTGCAATCGTAAGCGCAGATACTTCTAAACCCATGGCTCCAGCCACAACAGTTGAATCCATAAAGGTAAAATTGCCTAATGGAAAAGAATTAGATGCTAACAAAGGCGGCATAGAAGATCAATTGGTAACATTCCTAAACGGCAATTGGAGAACAATGAGCGATTCTGCACTAAAAGATAAATGGTTCGATTTTGATAACCTTAATTTTAATACAGACAAAGCAACTTTATTACCCAACAGCGAAAAACAACTGGATAATATTGCTGAAATATTAAAAGCTTTCCCTGATGCAAAATTAAAAATCGGCGGCTACACCGATGCAACAGGAAATGCTGCTGACAATAAAAAACTTTCTCAGGCGCGTGCTGATGCTGCTAAAACCGGATTAACAAAACGCGGAGTGGGAGCACAAATAGTTTCTGCAGAAGGCTATGGCTCACAATTTGCCAAAGCTGCCGCATCTGCTTCTGATTCAGAAAAAGCATTGGATCGGCATGTATCTGTTAGTGTGAGAAAATGATTCTCTTGAATGATTTTTTTTAAAAAAAGAAACCCCGGAGATTTCGGGGTTTCCTATTATACATATTTCGGCTGACGTTCTTTCTATAAAAATTTCTAACATGTTTAATCATCTAAACATTGAACCGGAAATGCATAACATCTCCATCCTGAACTAGATATTCTTTTCCTTCAATGCGTAATTTTCCATTTTCGCGGCAGGCTGCTTCAGATTTAAAATGGATAAAATCATCGTAAGAAATAACTTCCGCTTTTATAAATCCTTTTTCAAAATCTGTATGAATCACGCTGGCGGCTTGCGGAGCTTTCCAGCCTTTATGGATGGTCCATGCCCTCACTTCCTGAACACCTGCGGTAAAATAAGTTGATAAATTTAAGAGCTGATAGGCGGAATGAATCAGGCGATCAAGCGCCGGTTCTTCCATTTTATATTCTTCCATAAACATTTGCTTATCCTCGACGCTTTCAAATTCAGCGATCTGCGCTTCAATCGCATTGGTCATAATAATTACCCCGGCGCCTTCGGCTTTTGCAGTTTCAATCAATTTATCAGAATATTTATTTCCTGTATGCATCGAAGCCTCATCAACATTGGCAACATATAAAACAGGTTTATCAGTTAATAAAAAATTATCAGCTATCGCCGCTTTTTCTTCTTTGGATAAATTTAGAGAGAGAATGTTTTTGCCTTGCTCTAAATGTGTTTTGCATTTTTTTAAAACCTCAAATTCCTCTTTAACTTTTGTATCCCCGGTCTTCACCATTTTTTCTGTTCGTGATAATTTTCTATCCACGCTATCGAGGTCTTTCAATTGCAGTTCGGTTTCAATAATTTCTTTGTCGCTGATCGGATTTATCGGGCCTTCATCTCTCAAAATGTTTTCATCTTCAAAACAACGGATCACATGAATAATGGCATCTACTTCACGGATGTTTGCCAAAAATTTATTTCCCAAACCTTCGCCTTTGCTGGCGCCTTTCACAAGCCCTGCAATATCTACGATTTCAATTTGTGTAGGAACGATCCTATCCGGTGTCACCAACCTGGCAAGTTCTTCCAATCTTGGATCCGGCACATTTACAAGGCCGATGTTCGGCTCAATTGTACAGAATCGATAATTGCTCGCCTGCGCTTTTGCGCTATTGCTCACCGCATTAAATAAAGTTGATTTTCCCACGTTTGGCAACCCGACAATTCCTGCTCTTAAAGGCATATTTTTTTTTATTTAATTCTGGATAAAATAATTTTTTTAAAGATTATTTATTTGATCAAAAAATTTATTGAAAGCGCGCAAATATAGTATGTTTTATTTGTTAAGGTATTTGCTTGGTTCATCTCAATTTGTCGCCGGTTGGTGAAGACACTAACCGGGCGACTCGCCGTGGACGGTGTCCTCACCGCCCATGCAGTATGGCTATGCCACAATTTGAAATGCCCCTGTTTGCTATATAAATTTAAATGTCATTCAAAAAAAAATGGCTGACTTGCGTCAACCATACATCTAAAAAAATTAGAAAATTATTATTCTCTTGTTGTTTCTTTTGTAATAACAGTTTTATCTTTTGAACCACTACCTCTCACCAGCGCAATTATGATTAATAAAAGGACAACAGCACCAACTACCCAAACCCATGACGGAATAGTTGTTCCTTGTTGCGTTGTAGTGGTTGATGAGGTTGCTGAACTTGAGCTGGCGCTGTCTTGCGCAAATGCTATGGCTTTAAAAAATATCAGGACTGCCATTGTAAACAATGAAATATAAAATTGCTTTGTGAAAAATTTGTGCATGTACTTGTGCTTTTGCATGTGATTGATTTTAGGTTTAAAAAAACAAAATACTCAATTAATATGCCATTACCAAGAAAATTGATCTGAAAATTATACGGGCATATGCTTGTGATAAACGATTTTGTAGAAATTTCCTTTTTTATGAAAAATCATTTTATTGACTCACGCCCTGCATTCCATTTTGCATTCCTTCCTGTTCTGCTTTCAGATTTTTACGCTTGAAAAGTGATACATCAAATTTTCCAAAACGGTAGTTGAGATTCAATCTTATTATTTGCGGATCTCTTATGCGCTCATTATTTTGAACTGAATAAACAGTTTTAGACAAATCAGATTCAGAATGCGTTTTATAAACCCTTGTCCTGAAAATATCATTCATGCTTATTGAAACTGATGCCGCTTTATCTTTAAGAAAATCTTTTTTCACAGCGATATCAACGCCATAAATCGGGTCTGTGTAGCCGTTAGCTAAGGCAAGGCTTCCGCCACCATAAAATCTTCCACCGCCACCACCGCCTCTTCCCGGAGGTAAAATAGTTTTACTGGTGTAATCGCCGGTAAGCTGAATGCTATAATTATTCTTCAATGTAAATGTGTTATTTAATTTTCCAAACCAGCTCACTCTTTGGTTGCTTAGATTACTTTGAAGATTGCTGCCATTCAATTTTGAATTATAAAGATTTACGTTCGAAATTAAAGTCCACCATGATGCAATCTTATTGGATGCAGTAACCTCAAGGCCATAAGCATCCGAGCTATTAGCATTGGCGTAAGAGGAAATAAAAATTGAATCGCTCTTTGCGGGGTTGGGATTTTTATCGCGGTATTGATATAATGTTATCAAATCATTTGTATTTCTATAATACGCCGTAGCAATAATATTATTACCATTTTTAAAATTTACTGAATAGGAAAGCTCCAATAAATTAGTGAACTCCGGTTTGAGATTTGGATTACCACGGCTGATGTTCAGCGAATCTGTGTAATTATAATAAGGGATGAGCTGGAAAAAATTAGGACGGTTTATTTTTCTTGAATAATTTAATTGCATATCCTGTTTATCATTAAGTTTTTGAGTTAAGAACACACTTGGGAAAAAACTAAAAGGATATGAATTTTTAAATGTCTGGTTTGAATCAATAAGCGTTCCTGAATATTTAGAGCTTTCTATGCGGCCTCCCAACTGGTAAGTAAACTTATTTATTTTTTGAGAAAAAGTCATGTAGCCTGCATAAACCTCGTCTTTGAATTTATACCTGCTGTTGAGCGCAGGTATGGAAATAAATTTACTGACAGAAGAGTCAAAATTAAAATTCTGATTTTCACTGCTATAATTCCGGATTGCTGCTCTTAGCCCCGCTTCCAGTTTTATTTTATCTGTGATAGGGTCTGTGTAGTCAGTCTGCGCAGTGAAATATTTAGTGTTTCCCGCGCTGTTGCTCATCTGTTGGCCAAGCGGGCCATGCAAAGAATTATCAGGATTATAATATTGTGTAGAAACATGTTGTGTGCCCGTATTAGTGCTGTAATTGTAATTACCATCGGCGGTAATGTCTTTTCCTGCTTTTGCGAAATTATGTTTATAGCTCAATGTACCTCCGTAATTATTAAAGGAAAAACCACCGGTTGTGTTACTCAAGCCGCTAATACTTGAAAGATAAGTGCCCAGCGTAGTATCCTTTCCAATATTAAGAAGATCGGTGGTATTAAATTTTCCTCCTACTATTACACCTGAAAGTGTAAACGTATTCCGGTTGTCGGGCAGGTAATCGAAGCCTGCGCGCCCGAACGCAAAATGACCGGTACTGTTTGGTTTATCTTTCTGAGAAAGATGAATGGTTGCCCCGTTAATATAATCAACTCGGTCAGTTGTTTGAGTGCTTATTGATTTACGCTGATTATACATAGTGTTTGCAAAGAAATTTATCTTTCCTTGTTTTACATTTATATCTGCGCCTAATCCATAGCTAAGCCTTGAATCAAGATTTGCTCTTAAATTACCGTTGTATCCAGCTTTCCTGTTTTTCTTCAATACAATATTTAATATTCCCGCACCACCACCGGATGCATCAAACTTTGCCGAAGGATTAGTAATGATCTCAACGCTTTCAATCTCATCTGCTGGTATCTGATCAAGTGTTAAAGTAGTAGGCCTTCCATCAATGAATATTTGCGGAGTTGCATTTCTTAAAGTCACGTTTCCATCAATATCTACATTTACGGAAGGTACATTTTTCATCACATCAATGGCTGTACCACCAGCGCTTGTAAGGCTTTTATCAACATTAAAAACTTTTCTGTCAATATTCATTTGCATCATGCTTTTATTGGCTGTAACAACCACTCCTGCTAATTGTTCCGCGCTTGGCGCCATTTTGATATTTCCCAGGTCTTTATCCACAGCATTCATCATCTGGCTCATATCACTTCCATTCATTTTTAGATTGAACGAAATCTTTTGATTATAAGTGGTGAAACCAACAGCTGTTATCAAAATTTGATAATTCCCTAATACAGGAAGGCTTTCGATACTAAATTCCCCTCTTTTATTAGTCAACATAGCAGCGATCACAAAATCCCGTCGCTTTTTTGTAGCAGTGTCCATCCTGGTTTGTGAAAGCTGGACTGAGGCTACGTCGAGAGGTTTATTATTATTGGCATCGACAACTTTTCCGTAAAAATGCCCCATATTCATGCTTTGTCCGCCTGCCCGCCCACCTGGCATTTGGGCAAATATTGTAGTAGAAATGATCAATGCAAAAACGAATAAGTAAAGCGCTTTCATATAATGTTATATTTTTTTTTCAATTTTTTGCAAAAATGAAAACATATTCTGATAAGAAATTTTTAAATAGGTATGAGTGGTTATTTTGAAAGCGCAGGCGGGAAGTATGAATAAAAAATTGGTAAAAACTACTTTTGGATTTATCTAAGGCAAAAGAATATTGCAAAAAATAAACAACTGTTTAAATAAAAAATCCCGCTTTAGAAACGGAATTTTTGGGTGGATGATGGGGCTCGAACCCACGACCCTCAGAATCACAATCTGATGCTCTAACCAGCTGAGCTACAACCACCATTTGAAGGGTGGCAAAAATAATTAAAAAATGAATCTAAAAAAGAAAAAAATTAGCAATGAAATCTATCTATAATTAATTTTTGATCAATTAAACGATTGCAGCTGGAGGTTGTTCATCATCCTGAAACAAGCCAAAAAGTATTAATGACAATTCCTGAAAGCAATTTCAATTTCTGTTTTTTTATAAATTTGGATGCACATGCTATTATAAAATACCTGAAATCCAAGACAAACCAAAAAGTAGTAATTGAAGATTTTATTAAAAGTAATTATCCATTTTACATTACAATAATATTTTAATAAAAACCGTCTATACTTTTTACAAAACCTTTGTTAATTCAGTAACGTATTTTTATAGTGCAAATTTAATTTCTGTTACTTTTACTTATGAACCCAATAATCAGTTTTATTATGAGCAAAAAATTTATTCCGGTGTTTCTTCTTCTTATTCTCGGTGGTTTATTTATAGGATATGGAGTGATGGGAAGGAGTGATAAACATAGTGATGACCCAAAAGCAAAATTTCAAAGAATTCTTCGGAATGTGGGCATTGTCCTGGAACAAGGGCATTATAGCCCTAAAAAAATAGATGATAACTTTTCGGAAGAAGTTTTGAAAAAATTTGAAGATGGCCTTGATCCTGATAAATATATTTTTCTGAAACAGGATATTGATGCTTTCAAAAAATACGAAACCAGGATTGACGATGAAATTCATGGCGCGCCGCTCGAATCTTTTTATACAATCAGCAATACTTATTTAATAAGGATCAATGAAGTTGCCAAGTCTTATAAAGAAATTCTTGCACAGCCTTTTGATTTTTCAAAAAATGAATATTTACAAACTGATGGCGACAAACGATCTTATCCAAGTACGGCTGAAGAAAGAATGGATTATGGAAAGAAGCGCCTGAAATATCTTGTTCTTGGCCGGTTTGTCGATCTGCAGGAAGAGAGAGATAAAAATAAAAAAGATTCAGCATTCAAAGCAGATACTACTTTGCAGCGCGAAGCGGTGGCAAGTGTTTCACGCCAGATGGATCGTTATTTTCAAACCCTGAAAAATCACAATACTTCAGATGAATTGTTCAGCACTTTCGTAAATGCCATTACCAGTAGCATGGATCCTCACACTACTTATTTTGCTCCTGTAGATAAAAGAAGTTTTGATGAAATGCTGAGTGGAACTTTTTACGGAATAGGTGCACAATTGAAACCCGTTGATGGAAAAATAAAAGTAGCTACGCTTATTACCGGAATGCCGGCCTGGAAATCGGGCCAGATACAACCTGAAGACGAGATTTTGAAGATAGCGCAAGGTGCTGCCACGCCTGTAGATGTCACAGGGTGGGATTTGCAGGATGCAGTCAAGCTAATCAGAGGTGAACAAAGAGGCTCTGAAGTAAGATTAACATTAAAAAAAGCAGATGGCAGCATCAAAGTAGTTTCGCTTTTGAGAGATAAAATTTCATTGGAAGATACTTTTGCTAAAAGTGCGATCATCAACGGAACTCATAAAATCGGGTATATTTATTTACCGGAATTTTATGCGAATTTCAACGACCCTTCCGCAAGGAGCTCTGCCACTGATGTAGCTAAAGAAGTAGAAAAGCTAAAGGCTGAACATGTTGATGGAATTGTGCTTGATCTTAGACAAAATGGTGGGGGCTCATTGACAGACGTAGTGGATATGGTTGGATTATTTGTAAAAAACGGGCCGGTAGTTCAGGTAAAAGGGCGCGATGAAAAAGCAAGTATTTTATCTGAAAGAGATAAAGACAAAGAAGTTTTATATAGCGGCCCACTTGCGGTAATGGTAGATGAATTAAGCGCTTCTGCATCTGAAATTTTTGCGGCTGCAATTCAGGATTATCACCGGGGCATCGTGATAGGAAGCACTTCCACTTATGGAAAAGGAACAGTTCAAAGAAGTATTTCACTTGATCCCCAGGCTGAGAATGCTTTATTCAATCAACCAGCAGAAGGCCTTGGCGATATTAAGCTTACTTTCAGAAAATTTTATCGCATCAATGGTGGCGCTACCCAATTGCGCGGTGTGGTTCCTGATATCATTATTCCTGACAGGCTTGAAAACGCGAAATTCCGCGAAAAAGATAATCCGGATGCTTTAGGTTGGGATGAAATTCCAAAGGCTAATTATACATTATGGAATCCGGGTTATAGTTATGCGGAAGTAGTTGCCAAAGTAAATTCGGATATCAACCAGAATGCGAACTTTAAAGGCATAAGGGAATCTGTAGCTTTACTTGATAAATATAGGAATGATGAAGTGCCATTGAATATTGTAAAATATAAAGAGATGCAGAAAGAGATTAAAGATGCTTCAAAACGTTTGGAAAATTTCTCAAAATCGCCGATAGATCTTAGTGTGAAAAGTATTGCTTTGGATTCACTTTCTTTTGGCGGAGATACGGCAAAATTAGGCAAGCAAAAGCAATTTTTGAAAGCGATTGGCAACGACATTTATATTGATGAAACCGTTAAAGCAGTTGACCAGGTAATTGGCGAAGCAGCATTGGCTCAAAGGAAATAATTTTTCATAAATAATAAAAGTTAGAACTGCTTCAAGAGTAAAATTTTGAGGCAGTTTTTTTTTTACCAAAGGCGAGTTGAAATACTAAATTTCTACTTTTTTGTTTATGACACAATTGTTTTTTGAAACCGATAGAAGATATTTTTGTATATTATCAACTTTAAAAGTACTCTTTCTTTTATTCAGCCAAAGAACATAAATTATTTTTCTTTTTACCCTATCTTTGCGGCCTAAAATTTATAACCTTGGCTACGAAGTTTTCTAAAGAAACTTATTTATACTGGTATGAGCTGATGCTCTTACTGCGCCGCTTTGAAGAAAAAGCCGGTCAATTGTATGGAATGCAAAAAATCCGCGGCTTCTGCCATTTGTATATCGGGCAGGAAGCAATCGCTGCCGGATGCATGACGGCTACCAAACCCGATGACATATTTATTACCGCTTACCGCGATCACGCCCTTGCAATTGCAAAAGGTGTTTCTGCAAAATCCTGCATGGCAGAATTATTTGCAAAAGCCACAGGATGCAGCAAAGGAAAGGGCGGCAGCATGCACTTTTTTGGTGTAAAAGAAAAATTCTTCGGTGGCCACGGAATTGTTGGTGCGCAAATTGGAACCGCTGCGGGGCTTGCTTTCGCGGAGAGATACAAGGGAACCGATAATGTAGTTTTATGCTTTTTTGGCGATGGTGCTGCGAGGCAGGGAATATTGCACGAAACTTTTAATATGGCAATGCTCTGGAAACTTCCGGTAATATTTATTTGTGAAAATAATAATTACGCAATGGGAACTTCAGTCGCCAGAACTTCCAATGTCCTTGATATTTATAAACTTGCTGATGCATATGAAATGCCCGGTGACCAGGTGGATGGAATGGTTCCAGAAATTGTGCATGATGCCATCACGAGAGCAATAAAAAGAGCACGTGAACAGGGCGGACCTACTTTACTCGAGGTAAAAACATATCGCTACAAAGGGCACAGCATGAGCGATCCGGCAAAATACAGGACCAAAGAAGAAATGGAAGAATATAAACTACAGGATCCACTGGAAACCACTCTGACAAAATTGAAAAATGATTTTGGAGTAACAGAAGAAGAAATCACTAAAATAACGGAAAGAGTAAAAAATGAAGTGGAAGAATCTGTAAAATTTGCAGAAGAAAGCCCTTACCCGGATAATGATGAAGTGTTCAAAGATGTATATTCCCAGGCAGATTATCCTTTTATAATGGATTAAAAATAAATAAAATAAAAAAATAAAAAAAAAGAAAAAAGAAAAAAGAAATTAGGAATAAGGAATAAGAAAATAAGAAATACAAAATGCTGGAAAAAAAAGTACACAACACAGAAGTAGACATTGTAGAAAAAGCACGTGGTTTTTGGCAAAATTATAATAAACCAGTAATGTATATTGCTTCGGCAGTAATCATTTTATTGGCAGGTTGGATGATCTACAAATACATGTTTAAAGTTCCAAAAGAAGAAAAAGCCAATGACGTTGTTTTTGTAACACAAAAATATTTTTCAGATTTCAGCAACACTACCGATTCTTCAAAAGCCTTGCTGGCAGCTAAAGTTTTAAATGGAGATGGGGCCAATCCCGGGGCTTTAAAAATTATTAATAATTATTCAGGCACCGATGCTGCTAATTTGTGCGAATATTATGCAGGCGCGAGTTATCTGAGCCTTGGCCAATTTGAAAAAGCTATTAGATTCCTGAAAAATTTTGATGCCGGCAAAGCTACTCAAATCAAAAGCCGCGCTTATGGGATGATTGGTGATGCCAGTGCTGAATTAAATAAAAATGATGATGCGCTCAGCTATTATAAAAAGGCCGCTGATGTAAATAGTAAAGATGAATATACATCTTCTGAGTTTCTTTTCAGGGCTGCGCTCTTTGCGGAAACCACCGGCAAAACGAAAGAAGCGATTGATCTTTTCAAAAAAATAAAATCAGATTACCCGCTTACTGAAAAAGCGTCTAACGTTGACCGTTATCTTGCAAAGCTTGGCGATTTTTCAGAATAAATTTTTTCTAAAAATATGGCGACTGTACACGAGGATCTTTACAACATTAATACAGGCATTCTTCCAAAGGATGCCTGTATTGTTATTGTACACACTCAATGGAATGCAGAGATTGTAAATAAATTATTAGAAGGATGCATTAGAATTCTTCAGCAATTTGGAATGAATAATTATAAAACAGTAAACGTGCCGGGCGCTTTTGAAATTCCTTTTGCCATAAAAAATTTTTGGGAAACGTATCATAATAAATTTGAAAGACCCCAGGCATTTATTGCGCTTGGTTGTGTGTTGCGTGGTGATACGCCGCATTTTGATTATGTCTGCAAAGCAGTTACCGATGGGATTATGCATTTGAATCTATCATTACCGGTGCCTTCGATTTTCGGTGTGCTCACCGTAGATAATCAGCAGCAAGCTGATGATCGAACTGGTGGAGTTCATGGCAACAAAGGAGAAGAAGCCGCTTTATCAGCTTTGAAAATGATCTCTCTGAAATATTCTATGACATGATTTTTTAAATTTTTATTTTAAAAAAACTACATTTAGAGATATATCATAAAATGAAAATTCAATTATTTATACCATGTTTCGTAGATCAGTTGTATCCGCAAACTGCTTTTAATATGGTGAAAATTCTTGAAAAGGCTTGTTGCGATGTGGCATACAACACCAATCAAACGTGCTGTGGACAACCGGCTTACAATGCGGGATTTTGGAATGAAGCGAAAAGTGTAGCCGCCAAATTTATCAAAGATTTCGACAATACCGATTATATCGTTGCGCCATCAGCTTCCTGTGTAGGGTTTGTGAGAAATTATTACGCAGGATTATTCGAAAACTCTTCACAACATAATCTGGTGAAAAACCTTTCAAAAAGAATTTTTGAGTTCACTGAATTTCTTACTGATGTTTTAAAAATAGAAAATTTTGGCGCTGAATTGAATGTGATAGCAACTTATCACGATAGTTGTGCGGGTTTGCGGGAATGCAAAATAAAAGAAGGCCCCCGAAATCTTTTAAAAAAAGTAAAGGGATTGGAACTGCATGAAATGGCCGATACTGAAACCTGTTGCGGCTTTGGCGGAACTTTCGCTGTTAAGTTTGATGCTATTTCCAATGCAATGGCCGACCAAAAAATCCAGCATGTTTTAGATACCGGCGCTTCTCACATCATCTCCACAGACCTCAGCTGCCTCATGCACCTGCAAGGTGTTATTTCTAAAAAAAATCTTCCATTAACGACAATGCATATTGCAGATGTAATTGCGAGTGGTTGGGAGTAATTTACGATTTTTTAGAAAAGATCTGCCTGATAAGCTTAAAAATAGTTTTTTCATTTTTTAGTCTGAAACTTTCCCAGCCTGATTTGTAAATAATTAGTTCGATTATCGAATTTTCCCGTGTAATAACTTCCGATTACATTATTTTCTTATATTTTTTTCTTTTAATAAAACCAGACATATAATTTGTTCGTAACTGGTAAGGAGTTGTTAAAACTCGCAAACAATATTGTTTAATTAAAAAAAATTATTGGTATGTTAAACAGCGAATCAACAGAAAATCAGCCAGGCCTGATATTAGAAGGCATGGCTAAACCATTTTCCAGGAGAAAATTTTTTGGAATAATGGGTGCGGGCACCGCAATGATGGTCACCGCAGCCGCTTGCAACAAGCATCATCATGATAATGATGGTGTAAATCTTGGAAGCGGGGACATTGGTGTTTTAAATTATGCTTACACACTGGAGCAATTAGAGGCGGCGTTTTACATCAAAGTAATTGCCGAACCTTATGGAAAAATCAATGACATGGAAAGGGCTTATTTGACGGATGTGCGCGATCATGAAATAGCACACCGCGAATTTTTTAAAGCCGCTTTGGGATCAAGCGCTATTCAAAAAATAGAAGTTGATTTCCATGCCGTTGATTTTAGAGATAGAACGATGGTACTTGCGACTGCCAAAGCATTTGAAGACCTTGGAGTATCTGCCTACAACGGAGCTGGCAAATTATTGTCTAATCCGGCTTACTTGACTTTAGCAGGTAAAATTGTTTCAGTTGAAGCCCGTCATGCTGCTTTGATACGTGATCTTATCAAGCCAGGATCTTTTGCGGATATGACCGCTGTAGATGCTAATGGATTGGATGCTGAGCGTTCTCCAAATCAAGTACTTTCCATTGCCGGCGCTTTTATCAAAACAAAAATCAACGCAAGTAATTTACCCATCAAATAAATCTTATTATTATGAACTTACAAAATATTATTTCAGAAATTGAAAAAACAGATCCTGAGGTTTATGACAAGCTGGATACACGCAGAAAGGTGATGAAAGACTTTGCAAAAGTATCAGGAAAAATTGCTCTGGCTTCAATCCCTTTCGCTTTAGGATCCATGTTTCAAAAGGCTTATGGCTCGCCCACTTCGCCTTCCGACATTGTCATTGATACTTTAAATTTCGCGCTCACGCTGGAGTATCTTGAATCTAATTTTTATATCAAGGCAGTAGCTTCAGGTATTGTTCCTTCAGGCGATGCGCTCAATGCATTTACCGTTATCCGTGATCATGAAAATGAACACGTTAATTTCCTGAAAACGGCAATCACCGCTGCTGGCGCCACTCCGGTTTCTTTTACAGCAGCCAGTTTTGATTATACTGCTAAAGGAACTTTCCCCGGAGTTTTTACTGATTATGGAACTTTGCTGGCCGTAGCGCAAACCTTTGAAGACACCGGTGTTCGTGCTTACAAAGGACAAGCTCCGAATCTCATGTCTCAAAGCGCTTATTTAACTGCCGCATTGCAGATACATTCTGTAGAGGCAAGGCACGCAGCGCACATTCGTGAAATGAGAAAAGCTGCTAATCTATTAGTTCCTGCTGGAGTAAATGTAAAACCATGGATCACTTTAAATCAAAGTGGCATTGGTTCTGCTGCTGTTCAGGCAAGCTATAACGGAGAAGAGAATGTAGTACAGGCTGGTGTAACAATCACCAATATTGGAGGATTTCCAATATCTGCAGCTGCTGCATCTGAAGCTTTTGATGAGCCACTCACAAAAGATCAGGTTACTGCTATTGTAACTCCTTTCTTTGCGTAAAAGTTTGGTGAAAAAAATAAATGATTCTGAGATAATTTTTCAGGATCATTTTTATTTTATATCATCCCTAAGTTTTTTCTAAATTATTCTAAAGCTGATATTCATTTTAAAACTATATTTCTACTTTATAGATTGTATTAGCTTTTACATTATGAATTTGGATTTCTTTCTGATCACGAAGAATATATTAAGGATTAATAAATTTATTTTAGACTGATTTGTAATTTTTATATGCACAATAATTATCAAAAACCACCGTTTCTTTTTATTCGTAGATTATACACTTGATAAAAACTATCATCTAATTTTTTTTAATTATTTAATTATCACATTATGCTCAACAATGAAACAAAAGAAAACCAGCCGGACTTAATTTATGATGGAATGGCTAAACCATTTTCCAGGAGAAAATTTTTTGGAATAATGGGTGCAAGCACTGCCGCAATGGTAGTCGTAGCTTCCTGTAAAAAACACGACACAGGCAGCAACAACAGCGGTGTAGACCTTGGAAGCGGTGACACAGGTGTTTTGAATTATGCTTATGCATTGGAACAATTGGAAGCTGCATTTTACACACAAGTGATTGCAACTCCTTATTCAGGAATAAGCGCTATGGAGATGTCTTATCTGACAGATGTAAGAGACCATGAAGTAGCGCACCGCGAATTTTTTAAAGCTGCTTTATCATCAAAAGCAATCCAGGCATTGCAGGTTAACTTCAGCTCAATTGATTTCACCAACAGAACAAGTGTACTAGGCACCGCCAAAGCATTTGAAGACCTTGGTGTATCTGCTTACAACGGAGCTGGCAAATTATTAGTCAATCCTGATTATTTAACGTTAGCAGGCAAAATTGTATCAGTAGAAGCCCGCCATGCTGCTTTGATACGTGATCTTATCACTCCCGGATCTTTTGCGGATATGACCGCTGTGGATGTAAACGGATTAGACAAAGCCCGGGCTCCAAAAGATGTATTGGCTATTGCCGGTACTTACCTGAAAACACAAATCAACGCAAGTAATTTACCCATTAAATAAATCTTATTATTATGAACTTACAAAATATTATTTCAGAAATTGAAAAAACAGATCCTGAGGTTTATGACAAGCTGGATACGCGCAGAAAGGTGATGAAAGACTTTGCAAAAGTATCAGGAAAAATTGCACTCGCTTCTATTCCTTTCGCTTTAGGATCCATGTTTCAAAAGGCTTACGGTTCGCCCACTTCGCCTTCCGACATTGTCATTGATACTTTAAATTTCGCGCTCACGCTGGAGTATCTTGAATCTAATTTTTATATCCAGGCAGTAGCCTCAGGCATCTTTCCTTCAGGCGATGCGCTAAATGCATTTACTGTTATCCGTGACCATGAAAATGAGCACGTTAATTTCCTAAAAACTGCGATTACTGCTGCAGGAGGTACTCCTAAATCTTTTACAGCAGCCAGTTTTGATTATACTGCTAAAGGAACTTTCCCAGGAGTTTTTACTGATTATGGAACTATGCTTGCCGTAGCGCAAACCTTTGAAGACACCGGTGTTCGGGCTTACAAAGGACAAGCTCCGAATCTCATGTCTCAAAGTGCTTATTTAACTGCTGCATTGCAGATCCATTCTGTAGAAGCAAGGCACGCAGCGCACATTCGTGAAATGAGAAAAGCTGCTAATCTATTAGTTCCTGCTGGAGTAAATGTAAAACCATGGATCACTTTGAATCAAAGTGGCATTGGTTCTGCTGCTGTGCAGGCAAGCTATAACGGAGAAGAAAATGTAGTGCAGGCTGGTGTAACAATCACCAATATTGGAGGATTTCCAATATCAGCCGCCGCCGCATCTGAAGCTTTTGATGAGCCGCTCACAAAAGACCAGGTTACTGCTATTGTAACTCCTTTCTTCGCATAAAAAATCTGACTAAAGAATAATAAAAAACCTTGTGGAACATCTGCAAGGTTTTTTTATTTATGAATCAAATTAAAATAAAACCATTCTGATAAATGTCAAGTGACAAATTTTGATTTCAATAAAATAAAAATTGTCGAAAGCTTTTAAATTAAATTATTTTATTCTATATTTAAATCTAAACTATTCAACTATGCTAACTGCTATTTACCCAAAGTATTTTTATTTTTTTTCACTAAGAATTTTTTTAATAATAAGTACTACTTTTTTTATTCAGCTCAGTTTCGCCCAAATTAATGTTGTTACTCAACATAATGATTTAAAAAGAACAGGCTGGAATGCCAGTGAAACACAGTTAACACAAGACAATGTAAGCAGTGGAAGCTTCGGGAAATTATTTTCACGGCAGGTTGATGACCAGATATACGCACAGCCTTTAGTGGTAAGTAATTTGGCTATTGGCGGGGGAACTCATAATGTAGTTTTTGTTGCTACTGTCAATAATAGTATTTATGCTTTTGATGCTGATGATGCTGCAACATCAACATCATACTGGCAAAAAAATCTTACTTACAATCCCGGAAGCTATAGGCCAATAAAAAATACAGACATGACAGGCGCGTGTGGAGGTAATTATAAAGATTTTAGCGGCAATATGGGAATTGTTTGCACTCCGGTAATTGATATTGCTTCTCAAACCATCTATGTTTTGTCGAGAAGTGTTTCAAAAACAGGGGCAACGTTCGTACAATATTTACATGCGCTTGACTTGAATACCGGTAATGAAAAGCAGGGTAGCCCTGTTTATGTCACTGCTACTTATCCTGGAACAGGTACCGGAAACGTTGGGGGAATAATGACTTTTAATCAGCAAAGACAAAATCCCAGGCCCGGATTGCTTCTCTATAATGGTATAGTGTATATGTGCTGGGCATCTCATTGCGATTGGGGACCATACAGTGGATGGATAATGGGATATGATGCAACGACTCTTCAACAAAAGTATGTTTATAATGCCGCTCCAAACGGTAATTTAGCAGGTATCTGGATGAGTGGGCAAGCCCCTGCTGTAGATGATAATGGATTTATCTATATAACCACTGGCAATGGTACAGCGGGAATAAGCAATAATGTAAATGACACAATAAACAGGGGAGAGAGCTTGCTTAAATTATCAACTACAAGTGGTAAATTAAAAGTAGCGGATTTCTTTACACCTATGGATTACACTTATCTTAATAATACTGATCTTGATTATGGAGTTGATGGCGTTCTATTAATCCCGAATACTCAACTTTCCTTATCAGGCAGTAAAGAAAGCTATTTGTATTTAATGAATAATAATAAGATGGGTGGCACTACCACAGACAACTCAAACGTTCTGCAAATGTTAGATGTAAATGTATCAGGGGCTAATAGCCAAAGGCATTTACATGGTTCACCTGTTTATTTTCAAGATGATCATAACAATGAATATGTGTATGCATGGGCTGAAGGCGGCCTGCTAAAACAATTTCCTTTCAACCGGGCAAATATGCTTTTTGATACTTTGAATAAAAAAGTAGGCAACACAGCATTGCCAACCGGCATGCCAGGCGCTATGCTTTCAGTTTCATCCAATAATCAGCAAAGTGGAACAGGAATCTTATGGGCAAACCATCCGATCAATGGTAATGCTAACCAGGGAGTGGTACCAGGTGTTTTGCAAGCCTTTGATGCCACAGATGTAACCCGTGAATTGTGGAACAGCAACTGGAGCAGCAAAAGAGATTCCGTAGGCAAATTTGCAAAATTTGTTTGCCCGACTATTGCTAATGGTAAGGTTTATTTGGCCACTTTTTCCAACTTATTAAATGTATATGGATTAAATCCACCTGCAGCTTCCTCATGTAGTAATACGCTGCCTCCTGTGTGGCACAGCGCTGATGTGGGTTACACTGCGTATGCTGGTGATGTTTGTTATAATAATGGGACTTATACAATCACTTCATCAGGAAGTGATATTTGGAGCACGGCTGATGCGTTTCATAATGTGTATCAAGCCACAACAGGAAATTATCTTTCAATAACTGCCAGAGTAGTTTCAATACAAAATACAAATGCCTGGGCAAAATGTGGTGTCATGTTTCGTGCAAACTTAGATCCTGGTTCCGCCAATGTTTTTATGTCAATCACTCCCGGAAATGGTGCCTCTTTCCAAAATAGATTAGTTCAAAGTGGTAACACAATTAATACTAATCAAACAACTTTTGCAGCGCCATATTGGGTGCGCATTACCAACAGCGGAAATAAATATGTGGGATACATTTCTGCTGACGGACAAACCTGGAAAGCTGTAGATTCTGTAACAATCGCTATGGGCGCACATCCGTATGTAGGCCTTGCATATACTACTCATGATAACACAGTTTTAGGAACTGCGGTTGTGGACAATGTAACTATCGATATCAACGGGCCGTTGCCTTTGAGCCTCATTAGTTTCAATGGTTACAATATGAATAATAAATATACTCACCTGAAATGGGAAACCGCTAATGAATCAAATATCGATCGATTTGAAATAGAAAGGAGTGGAAGCACATCAGATTTTAGTAAGATTACATCGGTGAAAGCCATTGGAACTAATTCTTCTGTCAATCAATATTCTTTTGATGATATGCAACCCGGTAATGGCACTAATTTTTATCGTTTGAAACAAATATCTCTTAATGGAAATTTTAAATATTCGAATGTAGTTCCCGTCACTTTTAATTTAAGCATTGTCGATATATATCCCAACCCGGCACGTGACCAGGTGTTTTTGCGTAACAATCTTAATTTTACTAATGGAGAACAAGTGCAAATAGAATTGTCAGATATTTCAGGAAAATCCGTTTTCAAACAAGTATCAGTTACTTCAGGTGTGGATATTATTACTATTAACCTTTCGTCAAAAATTACCAATGGAATGTATGTTATAAGAGTAACTAATTCCAAAGGAGACAATCAGGTGAAAAAAATATTTATCAATAGGTAAAATTTTTGAAGGAAACCTTTCTTATAGTTTTTAAGTTTAAAAACTTATATTATGGATAATACAAAAAACTATTTTTTTGCTTATCCCATTGATAAATTTTTTGAATAAGTAAATTGATAGGTTAAATTGAACCTCACAATGTTGCATTAGCAAGGAGCGGTTTTGAGAATCAGATCAGGGATTTATTCAGGAACCTGAGCGGAATTGGTTGCGGTGGTAGAAGGCGAAGAAGAAGTTGGGTTATCAACAACCTTTTTTTCATTCATACCAGCTTCTATCTCATTTTTTACATGATCTTTTGCATCATTAAACTCTCTTACACCTTTGCCGATGCCTCGCATCAGATCAGGAATTTTTTTGCCTCCAAAAAACAGTAAAAAAACTAACAGAATCAGCAGCCATTCAGATTCTCCAGGCATTGAAAGTAGAAGAACAGGTTTCAGAAAAATAATTGACATGTGCATAAATTTGTATTGGAAATTCATACAAAGTTATTTCAATGCTTGTCAGTAGAATGTAAATTTCTTTATAAAGCCAATTAACCATCAAGGTTTACCATAAACAAAAAACCCCGAAGAGTAACTCCGGGGTAAAAAAACAAATGAGTGTTTTATGAAATAGGGTTTGCAGAAGTTGTTGTAGTTGTTTTAGTAACTACTTCTTTCTCGTTCATTCCTGCGTTCAATTCACTTTGCATGTGTTCTTTGGCGTCATTAAATTCCCGCACGCCTTTTCCGATTCCACGCATAAGATCAGGGATTTTTTTGCCACCAAAAAATAATAAGATAACCAGTAGAATCAAAATCCATTCAGAGCCACCGGGCATTGAAAGAAGCAAAACGGGTTTGAGAAAAATGCTTAACATGATGTAGGTTTTTTGTATGAAAAAATAATAAACAAATTTAGCAGAATACTCGCGGGTAATCTCTACATTTATTAATAATAATTACGAATAAATTATTAGAGTGGTTTTAAAATATTACAAACTATTAAATAATATCAATCCTGCATTGAAAGATGACATAACTCAAAAAGTATTAATTCCTGTTTAAATAAACTAAACTAAAACTATTTTATTGCACACATAATCAAATTAATATGAATTACTGGCTTGTAAAATCTGAACCATCTGCATATAGTTGGGATCAATTTGTAAAAGATAAAAAAACTTTGTGGAATGGCGTGAGAAATTATACTGCAAGAAATAATTTGAGGGAAATGAATAAAGGCGATGAAGTTTTATTTTATCACAGCAACGAAGGCATGGAAATAGTAGGCATCGCCGAGATAACTAGAGAAGCTTATCAGGATCCAACCACTGAAGATAAAAATTGGGTGGCGGTTGATTTAAAACCACTGAAAAAATTAAAGACGCCTGTCACCCTTGCTCAAATAAAAAAAGAGGCAAAACTTGCAAACATGGAATTGGTAAAGCTTTCAAGATTATCTGTACAAAAAGTGAGTGCAGAAGAATGGGTAATAATTATGAAATTGAGTAAATAAAAATATTGTCTGCTAGAAGTTCATAGATAGTTAATTGAAAAAATCTATACAATCACGGGCTCGGGAATAAAATATCTCCGGTAAATGCTTATTAGGATAAGGCAATGTGGACAAAAATAGTTGGTGATTTTGTCAGTTAATGATTTGAATTTTGATTATCAGCTAAAAAGGATGCAGGCTCTGCTGGAGAGCAACCTGTTAGTAATAAGGCTGATGCTAAACGATAA
>JALYVO010000003.1:0-120644 GCA_030853195.1 Bacteroidota bacterium
GGGGACACCGACCGAGGCTGGGCCGTGGTTTGTGTCCACACAAACCACTTGATGAGACAATTTAGAATGCACACTTATATGCTTTGGCCAACATTTGTCAACTCAAATCAGTAAAAAGAAATTACTATGCAACAGCAAACATACGCCAGAAGCTCATCTCAGCTAAACATGTTTTAAAACCTCTCCAATTGGTGGAAAACTATTTGAAAGATATTTTTCCAACTCATCTTTTTTAGCCCAAATAATTTCAGTAATATCTTCTTCAGTTTGCGGAATTAACGATTCATTCGCGGTTGATTTCATTGCATACCAATGCGATTCTTTTAAAACATTCTTTCCAAATTGCCGGTAAGTGTGGTAAGTGATTTCAATAAGTTTACCGATCTCCAGTTTATGTAATCCCGTTTCTTCCTGTACCTCTCTCCTGGCGCAGTCTTCGATGGTTTCATCATCATCCAGTTTACCTTTTGGCAGATCCCATTTCCCCCGCCGGAATATTAATAATATCTCTTCTTCTTTGTTTTTTACCAACCCGCCTGCTGCTTTGATCAACTTGAAATGTTTGAAAAAAGCGGACTTCAATTTCTTAAAATCTTTGCCAAAAATAATTCCTGCGTGGAATTGTGTTTTTTTTATTTCATGCAGCAATGAATTGATGGCTGGCGTTGATAATTCGTCAATGTAGACAGCGTCAGGATGACGTTTATATTCACTGATTTGGGTCGTGATTTCATCACATAAAAAAACGGGTTTATCATCAAAGTAAATGGTGATGTAGCTCATACGTGTTGATTATCTTCGCAGCATGACCGATAAGAAAGCAATAGCTGAAAAGCTTTTACAAATTAATGCAATAAAATTAAGTATTCATAAACCTTTCACCTGGGCCAGTGGCTGGAAAAGCCCGATCTATTGCGATAACAGGAAAATCCTTTCATATCCTTTCATCAGGGATTTCATAAAATCAGAAATGTGTAATGTTATTTTTCAGTCTTTTGAAAAAGCAGAAATGATAGCCGGAGTAGCAACGGCGGGCATTCCATGGGGCGCCATGGCGGCAGATCAGTTGAAGCTTCCCTACATTTATGTGCGCCCAAAACCAAAAGAACACGGCTTGGGTAATCAGATTGAAGGTTTTTATGAGGCTGGTAAAAAAGTGGTGATTGTTGAAGATCTGATCTCAACCGGGAAAAGTAGTTTACAGGTAGCAGATGTTTTAAAAAGCGCTGGCCTGGAAGTGGAGGGAATGGTTTCCATCTTCACTTACGGATTTGAAGAAGCAAAAAAAGCGTTTGAAAAATATCAGATTATTTTGAAATCCCTTACTGATTATGATTCATTGATCGCTTTGGCGATTGAGCAAAAATTAATTTCTGAAACGGATCAAAAGTCATTGTTAAACTGGCGCCAGGATCCGGCAAATTGGAATGCAAATTCATAAACCTTATAAATGATTTTGTAGTTTTTTAAGATTTTATTTTGATAGTTTTTACTAGAAAAATGAAAAAGTTTGTTTTGTTTCATATTCCACCGGAAAAGTCATAAATACATTTGCTTTACCCACCTTCACTTTCCCTGAAAGCCTCACCAGCACTTCTTTTCCGACTAATGTATTCCACGCGTTTTTAAATGCATTCTTCATGTCCACATTAAATTTCACAGGAACACTAAATGTATCTCTTCTTGGAATCCGGATCAATGTATCAAGTGAACTATGTCCCAGCAAATTTCCATTGATGAAAATATCCATGTCAGTGCTTTTCAATTGCAGGCCATAACTATTAGGATTATAATATTCAAGGTCAAGACTCACTTGTGAATTATTGAAGCCAAGTTTTTGTATGCTGAAATTGTGATAGGTTTTATATTCCAGGGCTTTAGGTGAAGCGCAAGACAAAACTGAGGTTATTATAAAAATATAAATCAAATAATTTTTTTTCATTTAATGCATTTTTTCACAAGATAAAATATACAACCTGAATTAATTTTGAATAAGTTTATTATTGAATTATCGTTCATGTGTCATTAAAATAGAACAGCAGAAATTGCGGCTGCTTTCAAAAAAAGGGACTTTAAAAAGTCCCTTAAGCTGGTTTTTCAATTTTAGGAAACAAAATCTTATTTATAATTATCTTTTAAAAATCTTATTTTTCTATAACAATTTTTGAATTTTTTTTGTAGTTAATCAATAAAAAAAATGTAGAAAATGAAATCATTTAAAACAGATGGAGATTCAAGGAATTGAAGAAAATTAATTCCTAAAATTATTAAGATAATTGCATTCTTCAAAATCAATTAATGCACATTGAGTGTTATTAAATATTTTTAACTCAATATTAAAATGGATAATCAATGCCAATTGTTGCATTGAAATTTTGATAGCGCCACTGCTTATTTGCATCAGAGTTTCCAAAAAGGTTTTTAAAATTGATATCCGGAATCTGCCAGCCGTCATTTTTCAAAACATCAGGGCGTTTAAATCTGAAGCCAACATCAAATCTTAAGAGAAAATAATTGAAATCAAACCGGAAACCTACTCCAGAAGAAACCCCTAATTGTTTATATAAATTCTGAAATTTGAATTGTGTAGTATCGTAAGCGGCGTCAGGCCGTGTATTTTTATAATTCCAGATATTACCTACATCAGCGAAAAACGCCATTTTAAAGAGGATCGCATTTGAGAAAAGCGGCGCCACGTTGAAGCGGTATTCTGTGTTTCCTTCCAATTGAATATCCCCGGTACGGTCATTGAACAGCCTGTTATCATAAGATGCTAATGGCTGCCCGCCCACGCCAATTCCCCTCACCGGCCAACCACGCATACTGTTTGGGCCTCCGCCAAAATATTGTTTAAAAAAAGGCAAAGTAGTGTCGCTTTTCGAAATGGGAATGCCCACACCGGCAAACGCACGGAAAGCAATTGCCGATTTAGCATGATTGATAGTGTAGGTATATTCAATATCTGTCTTTACGAATTCTTTTAAATATTTATTGAAAAAATTTCCGTTTGCTGAAGTCCGGTTCCCTCTTTTCAATAAGCCATAAGGCAAACCCGATTCTTCGAGGTTCGTTTTTAAAGTACTTACAAGTTTAGGGTTTTTCGGGTTAGCATGAACTACATTGTAACTAAGGCTCGTTCCCATAACCAGCGCAGTATTGAATGAGTATTTCAGAAATGGATTTTGCGCGAGTGTTTGGTCAAAAAGTGCAGACCGGTTATATAATCTGCGGAAGTCGAAATTCACTATTTTCCAGCTCCAGAGATGATTTTCTTTCTTTGAAAAATTGAATCCCAAACCTGTGTTAAAAATTTGCTGGTTAAAAAAATCAATCCTGTTGATCAATGAAATATTTGTATTGATAAAAGATTGGTTGGTTATTAATTTCTTTTTATTCCATGCGCTGAAAGGGAAAATAAATTTTGGAAAAAGCAAGTTATTTGAATAAGTAATTTCATTGGAATTCACAAAAGTACCACTGCTGTTTCTGTGCGACGTATTAAATTCTGCCCCCACTTTTATTGCGTTGGTCATGCGGATAGCAGATTTTGCAAGGTTGCGGTCAGTAACTGATAAGTTCCCGGAGATACCAAGCAGATTTCCCGTGGTTGCCGAAAGATTGTTTGTTGCATTATTAGCAGAATAACTCAACTCAATATTTCCTTCAAAACCATATCTTTTCAGCGGGATCAATTTAACTACCATATCAAGAAGATTGGTATCCTTTTTTTCAATTATATCTATAGTGGGGCTTTCCCATACACCTACCTTATAGAAATCATTGATAGTTTTAAAATAATCATCCTGTTTGAAAACATTTCCTTTTTGCATAGAAAGATTCGACCTGAACAAGTGAGTCCTGAAAAGCTTGCGGTGATATTTCAACGTAAAATTTTTAAGAATGTGCTCTTGTAATGAGCTATCGGTATATCGCTCACCTGGTGCATAATCCGGTAAAATATAAATATCATTGATATAATATTTTTTGAGGTTAGAGCTGTCCGGGGAATTGTTCAATTGAAATCCTAATCTTATCGTTGGCTTGTCTCTTTTCTGATTGGCTTCTGCAAGCAGCCGCAATTGCTCAAAAGGATCTTCTGAAACGCTCGTCAGGGCTTCAATAGAAGTATCACCGGTAGCTCTTATTTCATCGGCAGTAAATTTGTAAAACCCATTGTTTCTGTAAAGATTCACCAAACGATTCGTTTCCTGTTGTATGGCGGTTTTTGAAACCGGTGTATTTGGCTGTAGAGGCGATTCATTTTTTGTTGAAATTGCTAGCGCTTCCAATTCGGATTTATTGAAAAGATAAGCCAGCGTGTCCACCAGCGTTCGTTTCCCGGTAAATACATCATAATTAATAATCACTTTTTTTTGCGCGCCATTTTTTTTAATTATCGTATCAAAAGTGTAAGAAACGTGCGGGTTGTAATATCCAATATACATCAAAGCCGTGCGCATGTTCGATGCAGACTGAATTATCGCGTTAGTGTCAAAAACCGGCGGCGCGATGATTGAATGCAGAAAGAAAAATTTATCCTTGATATTTACTTTTGCGCTATCATCAAGCTGTGTATTTAATTTTGATTTTATGATTACTTTCTCATCTTTGCCTGCGCCGGTCGTGGAAAGGCTGATATTATTTTTGAAAACAAAAGGAATATCTTTTGGATATTTTCTTATCGAAGTTATTCCGGAATAAGTTGTTTTGGTGGTGACACAGCCGGAAAAAAATAATAGCGAGATAAGTATAATAAAAGAAGGTACAGATATGTGACCGCGGATTATTCCTTTCATAATTTAGAGCCATGTTAACCAAAAAGATCGTCAAATATATTCAAAGTTTGAGCCATAAAAAATTCAGGGATGAAGAAGGCTGCTTTATTGCCGAAGGGCCGAAAATTGTTTCGGAATTTCTTGGTTCAGAAAAATTTATTTGTAAGATCATTTGCGCAGAAAAGGATTGGCTTTTTGAAAATAAAATTTTATTGATAAATATTTCTCCCGAAAACATTTTTGAAATTGATGAACATTGGATAGAGAGAATATCACTTTTGAAAACACCTAATAAAGTTCTGGCAGTTTTCAATAAACCGGGTTTTTCTAATGAAATAATATTGCAAAATAAGATCTCGCTAATGTTGGATGATATACAGGATCCGGGAAATTTGGGAACGATTATCCGTAATGCTGATTGGTTTGGAATTGAAAATATTATTTGCAGCGGAAATTGCGTTGATTGCTACAATCCGAAAGTTGTACAATCTACTATGGGCAGTCTTTTGAGAGTAAATGTTTTATACAATGATCTTATTTCTTTTATTAAAAAAAATAATTCTATAAACATCTATGCAGCAGCTTTATCAGGCATTTCTGTTTATGAAATTGGAAAAATAAATGAGGGAATCATTTTGATAGGAAATGAATCAAAAGGAATTCATGAAGACATTTTAAAAGTTGCTGGTAATAGAATTACCATTCCACGTTTTGGCCATGCAGAATCTTTGAATGCCGCGGTGGCAAGTGGAATAATCTTAGCTGAGATCAGGAATCCAATTAAATAATTAAATTCTACTTTTTGGCTTTCCACGCTCAACCACTTGTGGAGAGGGTAGGCGAGGTTTATCTAAACTCTATCGCCTTCACAGGTTCTATTTTTTTAACTAATAAGGTTGGAATGATCAGCATCAAAAAGCATATGAATAATGTAATACCATCAATTGCTGCAACCTGCCACCACACTATATCTGCGTGGGCTACTTTCATAAAATAGGCTTCTTCATCCAACTTGATAAATCCTGTTATTTCCTGCAAATAACAAATTCCTAAACCGAGCAAAGTCCCCGCAATAACGCCGATGAAAGCAATAATGATAGTATTGTACAGAAAGATCTTTTGTATGGTGAAATTTTTGCCGCCGATGGCTTTTAATATTCCAACCATTTTTGTTCTTTCTAAAACCAGAATGATCAGACAAGTAATTAGATTGACCACAGCCACAATCATCATAATAACCAGTAAAATGGTTTTTATGCGGCCTTGTAAATTAAGCCAGTCAAATATATTAGGATAAATTTCCTGTATTGATCTACTGTTCCATCTTCCCGGCAAAATTTCTGAATCATATAAATAATTATTGACAGAATCGATTTGTTTATAATCTTTCAGAAAAATTTCATAGCCCCCGATTTCTCCCACTGACCAATCATTTAGCCGTTGAATCAATTTAAGATCGCCAATGCAAAAATTACGATCGTATTCGTCAATTCCTGTTTTGAAGATACCAGCGATCTTCAACCTGCGCGCCCGCTGGCTTCCATCACTTTGGATAAATAAAACAATGGCACTGTCACCCACATTCGCCTCAAGCTGGTTTGCAGTATATTCTGAAATATCAATGTCCTTACTATAACTACTATCCTTAAACGAAATCCATTTTCCTTTCTCTAAAAACCGGTTGATCCGGATGAAATCAAAACTGCTGTCCACACCTTTCATCAATACGCTTTCAATATTATCTTTAAACCGGATGACAGCAGATTTAGTAGCATATTTTTCTACATTTTTTACCTGCGGCATTCCTTTCAAATAAAGCTCAAGCGTATCATTTTTTTCAATGGGAGTTTCTTCGGCAATGTTTGCTTGCGTCATAACATTTTGCTGAACACGAATGTGTCCCCAGAAACTAAAAACCTTATCACTGATCACATTTTGAAAACCATTAACAAAGCTCAATGCAACTATCATTATAGCAACGCTTATCATGGTAGCGGTGATGGCCAGCCCAATTATGAACCGGGAAAAAGTTTTTTGCCTGTTAAAAGCAATTCTTTTTGCTATAAAGGAAGAAACATTCAAACTGTGTAAATTTGGTATCTTGTAAAACTAATTTTTTTAAAACATTTAAATGAGATCATTCAGATATATTCTTCATCCGATTTTATTTTTTCTATTTTTTTCCGTCTTTTCAAATGCACAAACTCCTGATAGCATTTATCTGAATAATTTGAAAACAGTCATGCTTTATAATGCTGGTAATCAACTCAGCTTGCCTGTTATTAACTTAAACAGCAATGACCAAGTGGAGCTGCATTTTGATGATCTCGATGCAGATGTAAAATATTATTATTACACTTACCAGCTTTGTAACAGTGATTGGCAAGCTGCAAATCTTGGCCAGTTTGATTATATAAAAGGCTTTACCCAAATGCGCATCACTAATTATCGCTTTTCATCAATCGCTAACGCAAGGTATACTCATTACCAGGCGCTGTTGCCCGACAGGAATTGCTATCCTTCCAGATCAGGTAATTATTTATTGAAAGTGTTTTTAGATGGTGATACTACAAAAATAGCCTTCACAAAAAGATTGATGATTGTGGACAATAAAGCTTCAATCGCTGCAAGAGTTACCCAGCCATTTGCACCGGAATTTTTTCATACTCACCAAAAGCTTCAGTTCACGGTTGATGTAAAAGGTTTGAATTCTTTTAATGCGCCGCAAGAAATAAAAGTGGTTGTACTTCAGAATTACCGATGGGATATTGCGATGATGAATCTTAAACCTGCTTTTATTCGTGGCACTGCCCTGGAATATAATTCAGAGAATTCAGGAATTTTTCCTGCAGGAAAGGAATGGCGCTGGCTTGATCTCAGGGATTTTCATTTGCAAAGTGATCGCGTGTTGACAGCGGATTATAAGAAAAATACTACTGATGTTTTCTTAAAGCCTGATGGCCCGCGGGAGGGGCAGCGTTACGTATATTATCGTGATCAGAATGGCATGGCTTTGATTGAAGCCATACGCGGGATAAATCCTTTTTGGGAAGGAGATTATGGAACTGTTTATTTCTCTTTTGCGCCGCCTAACGGTAATGCTTACCCGAATAAAGACATCTATCTTTTTGGCCAGTTGACGAATTATGATTTTACAGACAGCCTGAAAATGATTTTCAATTCTGATAAAGGGAAATATGAAACTCATCTTCTGATGAAACAGGGCTATTATGATTATACTTATATAGCAGTTGATAAGAATAACCCCGCCATTTATAATGAACTTGATGGAAATTATTATGAAGCTGAAAATCTCTATACTATTCTTGTTTATTATAAATCTTTTATTGGCCGCGCCGACGAACTAATTGGGGTGGCAACTTTTGATTCAAGGGCTGACCAGCCGGGTTTGAGCTTTTGAAAGCAAATTTTACCCTTCATTCCCTTTGTTACCTATTTGGCTACCTCCATCTTCACTTTTTTATTCTTGATTTTATGATCTTTAATAAGATGGAGCAGATTATTCATTTTTGTTTTTTTTATAGCTACAAAAGAAAAAAAATCTTTTACCTCTATCAAACCAATATCTTCTTTTTTCAATTCTCCTCTGTTGCTTAGAAACCCAACAATGTCAATTTTATTTATCTTATCTTTTTTGCCTGCTGCGATGAAAAGCGTTGCCCATTTTGGTTTTTCAGGCAATACGTCATCTTTGGGAAGTATTATTTTTTCTACTTCGCTATTAGTATAAGCAGGCAACTTCTCTTCTTCACTTAGAATAAGAATAGCGGTACCACTGGCTTCCATTCTTGCGGTGCGGCCATTGCGGTGTGTGAAAGCATCTTCAGTGTGTGGCAAATGATAATGGACGATGTAGCGGATATTGGCAATATCCAATCCGCGCGAAGCAAGGTCAGTAGTTATCAAAACATTGGTTGTCCCATTTCTGAATTTGGACAAAGCGCTGTCTCTTTCCTGTTGTTCCATGCCACCGTGATAAAATTCATTATAAATTCCTTTTTCGGAAAGTAAGCTGCTTGTGCGCTCAACAGCTTCCCGGTGATTGCAGAATATAATGGTAGAGCGGTTTCCAAGATAACACATCAGTTTAAAAAGAGTTTGTGATTTGTCCTTATCTTGAGAAAAAACTGTTTTAATGGCAAGTCCTTCTGTCTCACCACCTGGTGTTAAAAAATTAATTCTTACCGGATCTTTTAACCCAATAAAACCTGGTATTTCCACAGCGTCAGTTGCCGACGTAAGGATTTTTTTATGAAGATTTTTTAGAGAATCAATAATAAATTCCATTTCTTCCAGAAAGCCTAATTCCAATGATTTATCAAATTCATCCAATACCAGTGTGGTTATAGAATCTACCGTGATATTACCGCGCCGGATGTGATCACACAATCTTCCTGCTGTCCCTACAATCACCGCCGGTGGCTGCACGAGATTATTTTCTTCTGTCTCTCTTTTATGTCCACCATAAGTCGAAGTAATTTTATTTCCTGTTCCCATAGTTTTGAAAACCTGTTCTATCTGGATAGCTAATTCACGTGATGGGACTACAATCAAGGCCTGGGTATTTTTATTATCGGCTTCAATATTTTCGAGTATAGGTAATAAAAATGCGAGCGTCTTTCCTGATCCGGTTGCTGCAAGCAAAATGATATCTTCATTTTTTTTATCGGCCTCCAAAGCTGCCAATTGAATTTCATTCAGTTCATCAATTTTTAAATTGGTAAGTATATTTTCTATGGAATAGTTTTTCTTTTTCATGGCTGCAAAAGTAATGAAACCTTTGCGGGCAGCATGTTTTCATTTAAGTGTTTTGATCTTTAATTAAGTTTATAAAACAAATTCACAATGATGTGGAAAGCCATTTTATAGTTTTTGGCAATTGATAAATGATACCTTTTGGAAATAAAATAGCCGAATTTTTTTAGAAGCGGACCTGCTTCTTCAATTTTCAATCCTAATTCTTAATTTCATAATTATGCTTTCATACTTTGCTCATACCGGAAAATATTTTCTGGATCGTATTTGCTTTTTACTTTTTGTAAACGACTGTAATTTTCTCCATAATAAGCGCTTTCCCAATTCTTGAAATTAATATCCGGATAATTTCTGTATTGGCTTTTTATTCCATTATTAAAAAATAACTGTTGCACTTCTTCAAAGGCATTAATCATCTTATCAGTCTGAGAAGCTTGCTCCCAATAGGTTTGAAGCTCGGATAAATAATTTTTATCCCGATGCGCATAAGCAGATTGTTTTGCAAGATCAAGGTCATTAATTTTTCCTCCCAGGGTATTTACCTGGTAGATCATACCAGAAAGTGTTGTTACTTTTTCCAGAACTTTTTCAACACATCCTCTTATGTCTTCAAAATCTTTATACAATCCTGCTGAAGCATTTTTAAAATATAATGGATGCTGTATACCATAAAAAACTTTAACCGCTTTTGATAATGGCTGCTGTTTTCCTATAGTTGTCGCATCCACTAATGCCGATAATTGGGAAATAATTTTTTGCGCTTCCGCATTTTGCTTTTCACAATTTGTAAGAAGAATATACAGAGAATCTTTATTGAGTACAAAAGCGGAGAAACAAGAAGCAGGCAAGGTTGATGTGATAGAAAACCATTTTTCCAAAACATCGCTGGCTCTTTGTACATTGATTTTCTTTATAGTGAACCGAATGCTTTGTAAAAAATCGGGAGCGTTATTAAGCGAAAATTTCATAGATGTGACAACGCCAAAATTACCATTTCCTCCACCTTTGCATGCCCATAAAAGCTCCGGGTCATCTTTTGAATTAACGACATTTCCTTTACCATCGACTAAAGTAATTTCTGAAAGGCTATCGCATGTTAATCCATATTTCCTGCTAAATAAACCATAGCCTCCTCCTAATGTTAATCCGCCAATACCCACGCTGCCACAGGATCCGGCGGCTAACAATTTATTTTTGGGAAGAATGGCGTCGTACAATTGAGAAAGCCTGCATCCGGGCTCAACATTTATTATATTTTCATTTTCCCACTCTATTCTATTCATCAAAGAAAGATTAATAACCAATCCGTAATTGTTAGACGAAAATCCTTCAAAAGAATGTCCGCCACTTTTTATATTGATGGCTAAATTATTTTTTATTCCGTAAGCGATTGCCTGCGACACTTCTTCTGTGGATGTACATTGCGCTATGGCAACGGGAAATTTATTAATTCTTTTATTGAATCCTTTTCTTAAAATTTCGTGTTGTGAATCCCCTTTTTTATATAATCTAAAAGTGGGCGCAACAACTGACTGTGCTGATTTTGGCAAAAGTGTATCCCTTGAAATTGTATCTTTTGCAATAATATTTTCTGAAATGGCTTTCTTATTTCCGACACCGCAGGCATTCAGGTAAATCGCCGCCCCGGTAAATAATGAAAACTTAATAAATTCATTACGTTTAATTTTTTCAGGCACGGGCATTATTAGAATATTTTAATAGCTCTGACAAGCCAAATAGTAGTTTTTAGATTTTAATAATATTCATTCAATTAATCAACAATAAATTAACCTGGTAATAAAATAACTTCTTCATTATTGATTAATAATTAATGATTGAAATTTATTTCACCTTTGCAAAATTCAAATCCTGGAAGTCGAAGCTAAAATCTGTCAATGGCGAAATAGGTTTCATTTTTATTGCTGCCGGCTTACCTTCATAATCCAAATCAAACATAACATACGCATCAGCATCCATACTTCTGTCGTTCCATTTTACAATAAATGTATTGCCTTTCCAGGGCAACATTTCACCAGTGAGGCGTGGAGAATTTTTTGAATCGAACCAAAGTCCATTGTTTTTTATAGAGATTACAACAGGCCCAAACCAGGGATCAGTATAGGTTCCTGCGTAGCCACTGAAATCCGTTTTGGATTTATTTTTTTGTTGTTGGGCATTGATGTCAGACCAAATCTTATCGGTTATATCCTTTGCCCGGGCTTCACGATTCTCTACTATATCATGATATTGCTTTATTCTGTCCTTTCCTTTTATTCCATAATAACTGTCTTTGATTGTATTCGTGATTGCTGTGAAAGCCGCGCCGGACTGCTGATTGGTGAAAACTATAATTCCTAAATTTAATTCCGGAATTAATGTGACTTGCGTTACAATACCCGCTAAACCACCTGTATGCGTTGGAACTTTATATCCGTTTTCATCGCTTAGAAACCATCCCAGTCCATAACTTGCGAAATGTGTATTATAAGTTGTTTGCCCATTGACCGGGATGATGGTTTGTGGTGTCCACATTTCTGCATGTGTATCTTCATTCAATATTTTCTCTTTTGATCCTTCGCCATATTTTCCATTATTCATTTGCATGATGATCCATTTGCTCATATCATGCACACTGCTGTAAATGCCGCCGGCTGCGTCTGCCACGTATTTCCAGTCACGGTGGATAACCTGCACTTTTCCATTTACGGGAGCATGCGGATCTATTACATTGGTTTTACTTTTCAACCTGTCATAATTAGGCGCACTCTCGGTCATTTGCAGAGGATTCATAATTTTTGTTTGTACAAAATCTTCCCAGCTCATTCCTGAAACTCTTGAAACTATTTCTCCTGCTACGATATACAACAAATTATCATAATCATATTTTGTTCTGAAATCTGAAACCTGTTTTAAATACCTCAGATTATGAATGATATCTTTCAGAGAAAAAGTACTGCTGTCCGGCCAAATCATAAGATCGCCGGCGCCCAGGCCTAGCCCGCTCCGGTGAGTGAGTAAATCGCGTATAGTAAAATTTTCAGTTACATAAGGGGCATACAATTTGAACTCAGGAATATAATCCGTAACCCTGTCATCCCATTTGATTTTGCCCTGATCAACTAATATCCCCAAAGAGGCTACAGTAAAGGCTTTACTGTTAGATGCAATTCCAAACAATGTGTGCTCATCTACTTTTTGTTTTGTATTTAATGAACGAACTCCATATCCTTTTTCGTGAATAATTTTTCCATCTTTTACCACAGCGACAGCGATACCCGGCACATCAAAAGTTGTCAATGTTTTTTCAACAACTGAATCTATTTGCGTAGAAGTGAGCGGTTGTGCAAAAAGTGAAACATTAAAAACGAAAATTGTAAACGATAAAAAGCAAAGTTTTAAACTTTTCATTGAAAAAATATTTATTAAAAAAAATGAGTGTGAAGATATCGATCAAAGTCGAAAAGATATTGGTTATTTGATTGCCTGATAATTGGGAAATGATTCACAGAAAATTAGAAATCTATAAAATCACTTTATAGATAGTTTAGTCTCATAATAACAAAAAAGCCATTTCCTTATTGAAAATGGCTTTTTAATTTATTGAATTATTCCGAAAAATTATTTGGAAGATTTCGACTTGCTGCTTTTAGATGCTGCTTTTTTCGGAGCTGCTTTTTTAGAGGAAGATTTGGATTCCGAATTTTTCGGAGCTTTATCTCCTTCTTTTCTTGCTTCAGATAAACCAATAGCAATGGCTTGTTTCGGGTTGGTAACCTTTTTTCCTGAACTGCCACTTTTGAGTTTACCCTCATGCATTTCATGCATTGATTCTTCCACTTTTTTTTGTGAGTCTTTTAAATACTTTGCCATGATATAAAATTTTAAGGATTAGTATAAAATATTATTCATAATTATTATGCCAATATTTTATTGTGTCATTTATCGAATATCCAGCTCATTGATTTGTGTTTCGTATTTTTTTGGTAGAATTAATTTTTTAATAACCCTATCTAATTTGATCATTCTGCTTAATTTATAAAAAGGTAAAAGAAAAGAAAGAAAAGAAATTTTGCTGAAATTCAATAGGAGCCTTACTTTCTCGGGTATGATCAGTTTTTGTCCTTCTATCAAAATAAAATAACGAACAGCGCCAAGATGTTTTTTATATTGTTTAAAAAGGTCGATGGTGAAATCGCTTTTTGTAAGATCGTTTTCCATATCATTGTTTCTCTGTATAAGCCATTTTGTATAATTTTCTGATAATTCCTGCAGTTTCATCCTGGTTCCAAACCTATAAAAAACATCATACACTTCTTCTTTTTCTTTCAAAGAAAGTTTTCTTTCCAAAACTTCAAAAGATGCAATTGAGTAATGCACCAGCATAAAAAGCACATCCCTGTAAGCCCAGTCTGGTATTGAGCTCTGGCGATCCTTCTCCACTGCTTTATGTATTTCATAAATGGAATCAATTGTTGTAAAAGCGGTTTCTTTTTCTGAAAAAATTATTTTGCGTGCATAGCTCACTGTAGAAAATAACCTGCCTAACGGATCCGTAGGGAGCCTGCCTGTAAAGTAAAGCCAGTCAACTGCTTTGTTCAATGCAAATTCAGCCGCAGCGCCGGCGAAAATAAAAAGTACCGTATCACTCTTCCCCCAGATTTTTCTGACGATAGAATTTTTTTCAACGAAATAATCCATTGTAAAATGATTAGAGAAACCTTTTGAAAATATGGATAAGAATGGTTATGACGATGCTTACAATGATCATCGTTGTTAAAGGAAAATAAAAGCGAAAATTTTCTTTTTCTATCCTGAAATCTCCCGGAAGCTTCCCGGCCCATTTAAAATAATCGTGAAAGAAATAGATCAATAAACCTGCACATATAATAATGATCCCTGCAATGAGCAGGTATTTTCCGGTTTGCTGATCCATTGATTTATTTTATTTTTTCTATATGTCCCGAAAATGAAATAGCATCTTTACTTGTGCTGATAACATTAAGATCGGCAGAGCCATTGTTGAAAATATTAAAAGTCAATTGCTGCACATCTGATTTGTCTTTTGGCTTTATCATCACATTCCAGCCATTATTTTTAGCCGGATTTGCATCATAAGAAAAGCCAGACGAAGTGAAATGGATGCCTCCTTCAGTAGGGTTCATAGGTGCCTGGTAAGCCCTGCCAAAAAATGGAAGATCACATACAACCCGATCTTTTTTTACTGTAACATCATATAACGATGTAAGATTTCTGGTTCTTCCTCTAAGTGGGGAAACTCTCTGGGCTACGAAAACAAATTCATGCGAATTCACCATATTATTTATGTCACCGGAATTTAAAGCCACTGCTTTTTTTGAGGGTGAGCAATGAAGTAAAAATATGGAAATGAAAAGAATAATTACAACAGATCTTATAACCTGAAATATAGTTTTCATGATTTTTATTTTTATGAAAATAATACTACAAATATTACACCGTCAATTTTTAAACAATCATTAAAATATTAATCCAAAAAAGCAGTTTTTTTTAAGCATTACTTCCAATAAAATGAATGTAAATATTTACAAATTTTTAGGGGAAATTATTTCTACATAAAATTGTAAAATAAATTTATAAAATGAAAACCCTTAAACATCTTGCCGCGATTGTTCTTATTTTCTTTTCTTTATCGTGCAACAATTCAAAAAAACTATGATAACCAAAACCGAAAATAGTGTCAATGTGCCACTCCAGGATACTTATTGGAAATTAACTGAATTGATGGGTCAGCCTATTAAAAGTTCCGGAAATGAAACCAGACAAGCTTTTTTGAAGTTCGATAATGTTCAGAAAAGAATTTCAGGGAACAGCGGTTGTAATAGTTTCGGGGGCAGTTATCATTTGCAAGACACTGCTTATATTTCATTCGGCCCCTTACTGAGTACAAAGATGTATTGCAATGATGTGCCGTACGAAAGTTTGTTCTTTGATGTGTTAAGCAAATGTGACAATTATAATATCACGTCAAATACTCTTGTGCTAAGGAACGGAAAAATGGATTCAACAGTAAAATTTGTTGCAGATACTATAACAAAATAGTCAAACTACCTATAATTTATTGCTCAACTATTTTGTGCTATCCTTAAACTGAGGAACTGCAGGCGCTTTCCCGCTTTGGCCTTTATTGGGATTATTAGTAACAGCACCCGCGCCGTTATCATTTTTCTTATATGTGTTATATTTAGGAGAACTGCTTCCAAGCCTGGTATCATGCAAGTTGGAATTCCCGGCGTTCGTTTTCGTTCTATTCGGTGATGTGATGCTGCTGTGAATGCGTGCTCCCTTCTTGTAAGTTATTTTGTTTTTTGACCTGGAATGTAATGTAGTATCTTGTCCAAAAACAGTAGAGGTAATTAAAATTCCGATTGCAAGTATTCCGTATTTTATTTTCATGATAGCTTAGTTTATTTATTAAATAATCGGAAAATATTATGCCAGATTAAATAAACGTTGAACGTAAGAATAAATGTTCCTTTTTGGAATTTTAACATCATTTATTTTTAGGATGATACCCGTAAAGTGTCGTAAGTGATTTTACAGTTTTTACATTTTTTTTGAACAAAAATTTTCAGGATTATATCAGATATATGAAAGCTGCTTCTCTCAATGAAATAAAAAAAGATCTGGAAAAAAGAGGCACTAAAGAACTCGTTTCTTACTGCCTGAAACTGGCGAAATTTAAAAAAGAAAATAAAGAACTCCTCGCTTTTTTATTATTTGAAAAAGACGACATTCCAAATTATGTTGAAAACATAAAACAGGAAACAGATCAAATGTTTGGCGAAATGAATCAGAATAATATTTATTACATAAAAAAAAGTGTGCGAAAAATTTTGAGATACGTGAACAAGCATATTCGGATGATTTCCTCAAAACAAACGGAAGCCGAATTGTTGATTTATTTTTGCAATTGCATTGTCAGGTATTCGATTCCGGTAAGAAAAAGCAGGCAGCTAAAGAATTTGTACGAAAACCAAATGAAAAAAATTGAACAGGTAATCTCCACGCTCCATCCCGATCTTCAATACGACTTCAGAAAGCAACTCGGCGAATAAAAAATAATTTTTTTATTCTTTTTTATTTTTTCTTAACTTTATTTTTCATCAAATAAAAAGGAGGTATTCATGCAATTTACAGATAGCTCATGGATGCCTGTTATCGGAATTTAAATAACAGGTTTTCATCCAAAATAATCTGACGGCGCTTTGCAGCGCCAACACCACCGGCCAAAAAGCGGTGGTTTCTTATTTCAAAAAAATAAAAGAAAGTTTGATCAGGGTTACTTTTTTTCATATCCGGTATATATGAGTACTTATTATTTAATTTTAAAACAAACAAATGAAAAAATTTCTTGCAATTGTAGCTATTGCTGCATTTATGACATCATGTAAGGATAGTTCAACAACTACACCTGCTGCTTCTGATTCAACAACAACTACTACTACAACGACTACAACTCCTGCTGTTAAATCTGATAGCATGAAAGTTATCAATACAAGTGACTCTGCATCCAAAATGGCAAATCAAGCTTCAAAAACAGCTGATTCTGCAAATAAGATGATGGATAAAGCGTCAGATAAAATGGATAAAGCAGCTGATAATGTGAAAAAAAGCGCTGATAAAGTAAAAGATGCAGTTAAAAAATAATTCTTTTTAAATCATTAAAAACAAGGTATAGGCTTGCCTGTAACCTTAATTTTAATAACAAGCAATCGTTATAGCCTTTCTGTTCTCAGAAAGGCTCTTTTATTTTTTACATTATATATAATTTTTTTCATCAAAAATATATGACAAACAATTTTTATTAAATGCAATAGTTTACTTTTATTGCTTCAACATATTATTCATCAAAAACATTTAATTATGAACCTCAAAAAAATTATTCCTGTTTTATTAATGTCTATGTGCGTTTCTTTTTTAACCCCGGCGTTCGCAGGAAGCAATAATCCATTGCCCGCGACGGAAGTGCCAAAGGATGTTCTGGCACACCAGATTGAAAGCCGGATTTATGAAATCCGTAATATGGACAAAACAAATCTCACTGCAGCAGACAAAAAAGAATTAAGAAAAGAAGTAAAAGGTTTGAGGAGAGAAGCCCGAAGAAATGGAATTTATTTATCTATCGGAGCTATAATAGTTGTTATTCTTCTCCTGATTCTCATTTTGCGGTAAAAAGTAATGGTTTCCTGAATAGAAAAAAGCCCGTTGAAATTCACCGGGCTTTTTACTGCTTATCTCAGAAAAAAATAACTTTCACGAATTGTTTCTTTTGGCCGAAACTACCATCACGACTCCAATTACAGCAAGAACACCGCCCGCATAAGTTGGCCAGCCTATCCATTTGTTTTCAGTTTTATTAATTTGTATTGGGCCTGCATCAACAATGGTTTTATTTTCATGCACTGAAAATCCCTTTATAAAAATCATCAAAATTCCTACAGCGATTAATATCCAGCCAAATATTTTCATGATTTATTTTTTGTTCATTCGCAATATAGAAAAAAATCAAAACATTTTTGCATGTAGACATATTCGATGAGGAATAGAATGCGGCAGTTTATAAAATAGAGTTGTATTTTTTTCATGCTATATTGTAATCAAAATAAATCATCTTTTATGAATAGAAATTTTTCTGTTACTCCAACGCGGCTGACATTTTTATTTGCGTTTATTTTGATTTCCTTTTGCAGCTATGCTCAAAAAGTTTATTTATTAACCGGAACTTATACAACTGGAGGGAGCAAAGGAATTTACGTTTATAACTTTAATGCCTCAACCGGAAAGGCAAAGTGGGTAGGCAATACAGACAGTGTAACCAATCCATCTTATATCACGCTTTCTAAAAATGGCAATTATGTTTACGCAGTAAATGAAACCAATGGCGCGGTACCAGGGAAAGTGAGCGCTTTTTCTTTTAATAAAAAAAATGGCAAGCTTCATTTTCTCAATTTCCAGCTTTCGGGCGGAGATGACCCATGTTACTTAGAAACTAATTCTGATGATAAATGGCTGGCGGTTGCTAATTATACCGGGGGAAGCACCGCTATGTTTCCATTAAATAAAAATGGAACTTTAAAGCCTTATGCAGAATTGATGCAGGATTCAGGAAGCAGTATCAACAAAGACCGGCAGGAAAAAGCGCACGTTCATGAAACTCGTTTTTCTCCAGATTATAAATATTTATTGACTCCTGACCTGGGAATGGATAAAATAATGATCTATCAATTTAACCCTTTGATGAAAAAACCACTTAGGCCAGCTTTATCGCCTTACTTTGAAACAACACCTGGAAGCGGTCCGAGACACATCACATTTCATCCAAACAAAAAATTTGCTTACCTGGTAAGTGAACTTGCCGGAACTGTCACTGCCTTCAAATATAGAAATGGAAAATTATCGGAATTGCAGAGCATCTCGGCGCACCCTGAAGATTTTAAAGGTGTGATCGGCAGCGCTGAAATAGTAGTTTCACCGGACGGCCGTTTTTTATATGTATCCAACCGTGGCGATGAAAATACGATTACCATATTTTCTATTAATCTCACTTCCGGAAAATTAAAGTTGAAAAATTATCAATCAACTTTGGGAAAAGGTCCCCGCAATTTTATTATTGATCCAACAGGAAATTATTTATTGGTAGCCAACCAGGATTCTGATAACATTGTAATATTTAAAAGAAATAAACAAACGGGATTATTAAAAGAAACGGGAGAGCAAATAACAGTGTCAAAGCCTGTTTGCTTACAAATGATCAAAGTGCAATAAACGAAAAACTTCTGCAGGATTAGTGCAGAAGTTGATGATTTGATCCCGGGGTTTGTTCAATCTTTCGAAAAAGATTTAGCCATTTCTCATTGGCTGGTTTCCATTGGAATGAATATTTTTCTATAAATATTGAATTAAAAAAAAGAAGTTGACTGATATCGGATTTATTGGTTTTTCCTGGATTAAAGGAAATGGTTTCTTTTCAGTGGATTTGGATTTGATTAATGTTTGCTGAACATCAATCAACTTCTGGTACAAAGATATAAGCCCAAAGCTTTCTCACAAGAGCGTGATTGCTCAATTTGTTTAGTATTGTATTTACTGGTCATATCGTAATTAAACGTGGAAAAACATGTAAAAACTACTTTTTGGCTTGTGTAAAAACTATTATACATGGTGTTAAGTAGTTTTTTGAAATGGAATATTTATACAAAGAATTAATGAATTATTTTGTTTTTTTGCAACGTTTATAAAAATAATTGGACTGATAAATTACCATAAAAGAAAAAGTAAAATAGATAATGGCAACAAAAGAAGAAACACTTGATCCTTCAGATTGGAAAAAAACGGAAGAATTAGGAATGCAAATGGTGAAAGATATGATGCAATATCTTTCAACTGTCCGTGACCGCAAAGTTTGGCAGGAGCCACCAGGCGAAGTTAAAAATTTCTTCAACCAGGCTATTCCTGAAGATGGATATGATGAGGAAAAAATTTATGAGGATTTTAAAACGAAAATACTTCCTTATCCTACGGGAAATATCCATCCGCGTTTCTGGGGCTGGGTGATGGGTACGGGAACTCCGTTTGCAATGCTTGCAGATATGCTTGCATCAGGAATGAATATCAACCAGGGTGGGGGCAATCATGTTGGCGGTTTGGTAGAAAATCAATTGATCAACTGGTTTAAAAAATTGTTTGGTTTTCCCGCCAATGCAAGCGGCCTGCTGGTCAGCGGCGGCTCTATGGCAAATCTAACAGGTCTAACGGTTGCCAGGTATGCCAAGGCGGGTTTTGATTTGCGCAAAAAAGGGATTTATGGTTCTGATAAAAGGATGATGGTTTATGCTTCAACAGAAGTACATAATTGTGTAAACAAAGCCGTAGATCTTTTGGGTCTTGGAAGTGATTCGCTTCGTTTGATAAATGTAAATGATAATTATGAAATTGATATCGAAGAACTGCAAGAGCAGATCTTGCGTGATCGCGAGTCAGGGCTTATGCCATTTTGTGTTGTTGGGAATGCGGTTACCGTAAACACAGGCGCCTGCGATGATTTGGTTGCTTTGGCAGATCTGTGTAAGAAAGAAGATCTATGGTTTCATGTAGATGGAGCAATAGGAGCTATGCTTTCCTTATCAGAAAAATATAAAAATAAAGTAGCAGGAATTGAACGTGCGGATTCTCTTGCTTTTGATATGCATAAATGGCTTTACATTCCTTACGAAGCCGCTGGCACACTTGTTCGTAATAATGATTTGCATTATAATGCATTTTCATTGCCAGCCGCATACCTTCAACATGAGCAGCGCGGAATGGGCGGTGGCGACACATGGTTTAGTGATTATGGAGTTGAGCTTTCGAGGGGTTTCAAAGCATTGAAAATATGGATGTCGCTAAAAGAACACGGCACTAAGAAATTCGGAAGAATGATAACGCAAAATGTTGAACAGGTACAATATTTAAAATCATTAATAAATAAAAATCTAAAGCTCGAATTAACCGGCCCCGCTCCGTTGAATCTTCTTTGCTTCAGATATATTGGTGATTTAAAAAACGATGAGCAGTTAAATGAATTGAACAAAGAATTGTTATTCAGGCTGCATGAAAGTGGAATTGCACTTCCATCGTATACAACATTGAAAGGGAAATATTCTATTCGCGTAGCCAATACTAATCACCGCACAGTAAAAGAGGATTTTGAAATTCTTGTAAATAAAGTAGTTGAGCTGGGAGAGGAGCTTGAAAAAGAACTTCTTCATTTACAGAATTGATTTTCTTGCTATGCAAAAACAAAAATGCCGCCTGTTAAGGGCGGCTTTTTTATAAAGAATTTGATCCTGGGGCTGGGGATAGTTTTTCAGGAAGAAATTTTCAAAGCCATTTCATGGCCAGGGTTATCATTGGAATTATTTTAAAACGATTCAAACTTCAAAAAAGAAATTGACTGATTGGATTAGTTGGTTTTCCAGGATTATGGAAAGTATTTTTCAGTGGATTTTTAGATTCGGTTGATGTTTTTCAACATCATTAATTCTTTAACAAAGATACACAAGTGCCATTCTCATACAAGAGCGATTCTGCTTGATTTTAAAATTGCTGTAAATACTGCTTTAATAGTAACTTAACGGGATAAAATTAGGGAAAACTACTTTTTAGATTACGTAGATATACAGTGCCAGAAAACGCGGAGAATGATTTTCTGAAGATAAAAAATCATAGCCTGAAGTGCAAAATTATAATTTCACCCAATTTTTCCTAATTGCTTCCAAAGCCAGTCCCACTCTGCTTTGTACTTTAAATTTATGAAAAAGATTTTCACGGTATCCGTCAATAGTCCGCTCGCTAAGATTCATTTCAGATGCAATTTGTTTGTAGGTCATATCGCTACAGGCATGTTGTAAAAAAATCTTTTCTTTCTCTGTGATGTTTAACGGATCATTTTCTGCCAGCAATAAGCGCCGGTAGTTGATGTTGCTTACATCAGAATTATAAAATCCTTTTGCATAAATTTCGTGTAGAGCTTTTTCAAGCTCATTGGGATGAGTATCTTTAAGCAAATAAGCGCAGCAGCCGGCTTTTATCATTTCGATAATTATCCTGTCGGAATCATTCATTGAAAGCGCTACAAGTTTTATTGATGGATGAGTTTGACTCAGCCATTTTGCAGTCGCGATGCCATCCATCACAGGCATATTCACATCTATCAAAATAATATCCGGAAGATTTTTAATTGAAATCTTTTCCTGCAGATCTTTGCCATTCATTGCCATCAGAACCACATTAAATTCATTGAAATTTTCAAGCATTAAGCCAAGAGATTTCAAAAATAGCTGGTGATCATCTACTATGCCTATTGAAATTTTCATTATTCATTTTCTTTAAAAGGTAATTCGATTGTTACTGAAGATCCATTTTCTTTTGAATTCCATGTAGCGGTGCCGCCAAGAAATTTTGAACGTTGTTTCATATTTCTCATTCCAAGGCCAACGATAGGCAATGTTTCATCGAAGCCAATTCCATCGTCTATAATATCTACTCTTATTATTTCTTTAGTATTGGTAAGTTTGATCTGAATATTTTTTGCCTGTGCGTGCTTGATCGCGTTCTGTATAGCTTCCTGCACGATTCGAAAAAGAATGATTTGCTTATCCGGTTTTAAAAAAAGCTTGTCGGGATGCGTAAATAATATTTGCAGATATCCTGCCTGGTTAACACGTTCCGCCTCGGCTTTCAGGTTTTGGATAAAATCAAACTGTTCAAGCCACTCTTTATCAAGTGATTTTGAGAGCGAGCGCAATTCATTGATGGCTTTGCCCAGCGTTTCCTCAGCAATATTCAGGGTTTCGGGCGGGTTGGGTAAGTTGCGCTGGGTGATTCCTAAAAACATTTTTGTGCTGCTCAGCAACTGCCCGATATTATCATGCAATTCATGGCTCAGGCCTAAAAAAGTTGCCTCCTGAACTTCTATCTGTGATTGAAGAAGGATCCTTTCAAAAGCTTTATTCATCGCTTCTTTCTCCTTTAAGTAAGCATTATTTTTAAAGCGATATCTTATAAAAAAAGAAAACAAAAATGCTACAAGAAGTAAAAGGACGATGGTTGTGAATATGATCGCAAATATTACGTCTTTTTTTTCCATGTTTGATTGCTTAAAAAGCCTATCGAGAAAAGGCAATACAAAAGCAGGTTTAATGTACCCATGATGAACCGGTAAATATTTCCTTCCTTGTCGAGATTGTTTATCAGAATATAATTGATAAAACTCAGGTAAATAAAATTACCCACAAAGAAAAATAATATTCCCGTGGCAATCCAAAACATAGGAATTCTGAAATAATTGATAAAACCATCAGATTTGAACAACGTTCCAAAATATATGAGGCAAAAAAGAATAGTTAGAACGCTGCCCAATGTGTAGGCTGATGAATTGAATGTATAAAATCCATCAGCAAAGAAAAAATCGAAGAGTAAATAAATGGTGAAGCCGCAACTGACAAGGATCGTGAGCTTTTTTAATTTTTTTGCCTGAAAAGTTTTATAAAATATACCGAAATAAAAAAGATATTGAACGAGTAAATAAATATTGAAAATAAAATGATTGTTTTTTTTCAAATAAAATGAATAAGCATAACCTGTACTTGAAATAATGATACAAAAAATCAGGAACCATGTGAAAGCTCTCAGCCATGGAGGATTAAGCCTTTTGTAAAGGATGATGCTTATAAAAAGGCTTATTAAGATTGGAATCAAATCTATAATAAGATCAATCATAATGCACTATTTTGGGCAATTTGGCGGGCAAAGGGGAAGCATATCACCTCCTGAGCCTGCGTAACTTTGAACAGCCATTTCATTTTTCGCTACCGGTTTTTGTTCAATGTCATTCAGCTGATCTTTACTGTTTTCAACAGTAGGATTTTCTGTATCAACATCATCCTTTGTAGCCACCAAAATGATATTATGCAATCCGTGGTAATCTTTCTGTGGATCATTGTGGGTGCTCTCATGGTGGCAACCGTAGTACAATCTCAGGCCATTGGCATTATTGTCGTTAAGCAAAGATTCTAATTCTTTGCGGCTCACCCATGTTGAAGAAGCTTCCTGGATCATCGGCCGGTTGGAAAATTTCTTTTTAAGATTTTCGGTAGAAGTTTTACGAATAGTTTTTTCGTATTCATCTCTCATTTCAGAGATCATTTTTTTTGAAATTGGTTCCATCTTATTAATTGATTTTTTTTGATTGCTTATTTATTATTCCATAAAAATGATCACTTAAATTTGTAAAGCCAATGGGGAAATTCACATAAAAAAGGGGAAATTTCCCGTTTTATTTCATTTCGAACTTATAGATATTTGTGTCCGTTAAGAAAGAAATTACTTGTAGTTACTGATATTCCCCTGAAATATCATTTTAGCAAAGCAAGAATTTAAGATTAAACAAAGAAAGCCGTCCCTGTTAAGACTTAGAATATTTCTGCATTAAGAATTGCCCACACACCTTGAATTACTTTTCAAAAAAGTAGTTGATTATTATTTGCCATAGTATTATTTAAAATTTATAATTATGAGTTATCAATTATTGAAACAGGATGTCCTGTTCTATCAAAGATTTTTAAAATCTGCAGGCTTTTACAATGACTTATTAGATGGGCAATGGGGGCCTGTAACCAATAAAGCGGATGCTGACTTTGTGGATCAAAGCAAATCGATTTCACAACAATATGGAACTTTTGATTTAGCCAGCGAATCCAATGTTATTACCTTAATACCGAAGGCTCAGATAGAGGCGCGTAAATTTTTGAAAATCACTAAAGACAACCATTTAGATATTAGAATATTATCCGGTACGCGGACTTATGATGAGCAGAATTGCTTATATGCGCACGGCCGAAACGGTAACAGGCAGCCGGTTGTAACCAATGCCCGCGGCGGACAAAGTAATCACAACTTTGGTATAGCGTGGGATATTGGCGTATTTGACACGAATGGGAATTATGTTGAAAATGATGCCGGATATAAATCTTTTGCTGCGATTGTATTGCCATTAATGGGCACAATAGAGTGGGGTGGAAACTGGATTAGTTTCAAAGATTATCCTCATTATCAATTAAAGCCGGTGAGCGAAAATGAAACGGTGATCCGCCAGCTATTTGAATCGGGAAACGTGTATGTATAAAAAAATAAAAATAATTTTTTAAACAAAAAAAACAAAATATGGAAAATACTATTCAATTTGACGTACAGGGAGATATTCCTGTGATTGCGCAGCCTAAGACAATGGCATGTTGGGCTACTGTTACCACGATGCTAATGTCGTGGAAGCAACAGCAAAGCATGACAATAGAAACAGCGATGGATTCGTTGGGAAGTGATTTTAGGCAAATTTTCGATTCCAATACTGGCCTTGCACCTGATAGGGTACAGGATCTTGCAACAGCCTCAGGAATGACAATAGAATACCAGAGTTGTGAAACGCCTCAAAGTATTTTGCAATTGCTTCAAAGTTATGGCCCAATAAGTATTATAGATAATGAAGGATCCACAACTAGTTGGTCCGTACATAATCGCATTATCCAGGGAATTTATGGCGATGGCACAACTGCCAATACTTTGTTTAAAATTATTGATCCAGGTGATGGCAGTACTTATGATGAATCTTTCGATGTTTTTGAGACTAAATACGAAGGAATGAGTGAGGCAAACGGATGGAATTTACAAATGATGCATTATTAAAATAATAAATAGAAATGGAAAATGATTTTAGATTATAGAATACAAAAAAAAACAAAAATCTATAAAATGGTTTATCAGAATTTAAACAAGCACTTCCAATTTTTCAACACAAATAAATTTAGAAAATATGTACGACATGTTTAACGGCTCTGCCCGCGGCCCAATGTTCGGGCCAAATTTTGTAGAAGTAGTTTACGATACAGACGGCGCATCGCAAACAGTTCAAATTTATCCGGATATCTGTAATGATGATCTTAGAAATTCGGGTAACCCGATGTCATTTTATATTATGCCCAGTACTGTCCGTATGGCGAAGGATGATAAAGGAAAGTACATGTTCAGTTTCACAAAGTTTGAAGGCGTATTGGATGAAGGTTCCAATATAGGCGTTACGGGTGAAGAGCAGGTGGCAGGTGGCGAGCTTTCTTTATCTGCTACATTGGCATTACCGGATGGAGTAATAGATAATGTAAGGGAAAAAATTATTTCCGAAATAAAAGCTGATATGAAATTTAAGGAACATGCCCTTTTCAAGTTGCATGACGATGGGGGCAAGGATGTAGCACCAAATATTAAGATTGGGTTTGTACCGATAGTAAAAAATGAAATTGCAATGTCAAGCCTGACGCTTAATGATCTTACCGATCCATCAAAACAAGCAAATGATGACAAATGGCTTTGGCGGTCGCAGGGTCAGGGAGATGGAAATCTCGATCCGAACGGAACCAATGCGTTTACAGCAATGCTCGGTCAATATCCTGCAACTTTGGTTGAAGCAGGCTTTCATGGAGATACAGCCCCAATATATATTCATAATGCACTTCAATTGCAATTCTGGGCGCCGCCAACTACTATTACTGTTACTGCAGATTATACAAGGGTATTTACTTCTTTTTCATCAGAATTTAAACATAAAGATGATTGGAACCAAGATGATATTAAAAGAGCAGTTGATACTAACGTTACTAATGGGGCTATTGTTGTCAAAATTATTATGGGTGATCAAGAGGTGTCAGATAAAGCTACGCAAGCCTATATTGATATGGCCAATGAAGCCAAAAAAAGTATTATGGATGTCATTACCAAAAACATGTTTACGGTATTGCCGAAGCCGGTTGATCCTGCAAAAGCAGCGGATACTCAATCAACGCAACATAATTCTATTTTTTGGGGTTTGATCAATTGGGACAGCCAGAGTGATCATGGGAATAGTTATGCTCAAAATTCAAGTTTCGATTTGAATGCAATGAATCTGCAGGATTCTACAAGTATAACCAAACCATTTTTAATAACTACTGTAGTTTCAAGTGATATGCATGGATTTTTTCAGGATATTAAAAGCAATCCCGATGCTCAAAAGGAGTATTTCAGCAACGTAAACCTGGGCGATGCTTTTAAAATGATAAGGGTAATTGCTACAGCAAGGGCTAATTGGCCAAATGCTGATGGTAGTGGTGGTGATCCTATAGATAAACTGCAAATGTCAGTTGCTTCTTTTGATGCAGATGGCAGTCCGAGAAATTTAATGGCTCGTTCATTAGATCCTAAAACACTTGCCTATTCAGCGCATACCGGTGCAGCAATTTGGACTGCTGGTAATAAAGATATTCAGTTTGTATTTGACTTTGCCATTGATGACAATGTGCCTGCGAATTTGCGCAAGCAAATTACAATCAACAGAACAGTTTATTATAAAATGGATCCAAGAGTAAAAATAAACACTGATAATGTGGTACCTGTGAGTCCAGAAGTAACCTCAGTTAATTTTACTCCCGAAGTGTCTGCGAGCCTGGTAGGCCATCTGAATGTCGGGCCTGTATTTTTAGCAGCAGATCTGAATAAACACATGCTGGTAGAGTTAACTTTTAGAAAGAGTGGTTTTGATGATTACACTATGATGTTTACATTGGATACTATCTCTCAAAAGCAGCGTTATGAGCTATGGACCAATGAAACAGGGGAAATAAACTGGAGTTATAAAGTTAAAGTTACCTACAAAAGCTATGGCCCTTTGGATGCTATAAATTATGAGGGCAGTGATACGCCAATGACAGGAAGCTTTCCTAATGGAATTTCGATTAACCTTCCTAGTGCACCTGATAATTTAATACAACAACTTACAGCTTATAAAGTAAAGGCAAAAGAGCTGGATGCACTTGATTCATGATCTGAGAGATATTTTTTAATCATTATTAATTAAATTTTAAATGGCATATACATATAATGGCTCACCAATCGGTCCTTACTACGGACCCAACAGAATACTGATAGTGCAAAATGACGAAGATGGCAATACTTATCAGTTAAACATTTTTGCAGACCTCTTTAATGAACAATTACGTAAAGACGGTAAGCCAATGCAATTTTATTATCTCCCTGATTCACCGCGAATGGCTAAAAATGATAATGGTGATTATATGTTTCATTTTACCAAATTTGAAGGTGTGCTTACCGCGGATGATAATATAGCAACTGCCGGCACTGGAGAGGTAGAGGTTGCGGGAGGTGTAGTAGCATTTACTTCAACTCTTAAAATTCCTGATAGCGTGATATCTAATACTATTGATCAGATTAAGCAGGAGATCAAAACTAACAACCAATATAATAAGGATAAGTTATTCATGATAGGGGATAATCTTTCGCAGCAGGTAAATTTGGGAGTAGTTCCGATAGTAGATAATGACGTAACCGTCTCGAACTTATCACCAGAAAACGTAGCGGACCCCAAAACTCAACAACCCGATAACCCGTGGGAATGGAAGATGGAAGGAGAAGGTAAAGGCACAATAAACCCAGTAGGAAATAATGCTTTTACCGCCATGCTCGGCCAATATCCCGCACAAATAATTGAGCAGGCATTTCATGGCGCTTCAAGCCCTGTCTTTGTGCATGATACATTAAAGCATAAATTTTATACCGGGTCATTTACGGCTTCCGTTCATGGCGAATGGAGCGCCATATTCAATCATTTTTCAGCGGACGTGAAAGGCTCATATTTTTGTGTAAAAGGAGATATCCAGGCCGCTTTTAACAGCGCTGTAAAAGATGGTGTCATTACTAAATCAATTACTATTGATACCGAAGTGTTGACGCCGGAACGTGAAAAATTATATGAGGCGCAGGTTGATAAAGTATTTGATAAATTTATGGATGCTGCGCAAAAATCAATTCTGGAAATCCAACCTGCAAAGATCGAAAATGCTAAAGCAGCTGATCCCGGGGCTGTGGGCGTGAGTTTCGCCTTAAAATACCAACATGATGAAAACCACCTTACCCTGGATTTTAATGAAACTATTGATGAGACTTATATAAAAAACAACACTATATCTGCCCACCTGATGGGCTTTTATGAGCAGTTTCAAAATAATCCGGATGCGGAAAAAAAATATTTCGATATTGTTCATCTGGATGAAGGATTTCGTAAAATACATGTGATCGCTTCTGCGAGAGCCTACTGGCCGGATGCACAGGGACAGGGAGGCGATCCTATAGACCAATTAGTGCTTCAGGTGGGATATCCGGATTCCAAGGGCGCTATAAACTATAAAGATTCCGGCCTTTTTATGAAAAACCTTTCATCACCAAAATCAACCACGCTGACACCCGCTATATGGACTTCTGACGTGAAGGACATGGTGGTGATTTTCGATTTTGCGCGCCAGGATAATTTACCTCCCGAACAGCAAAATATTATCTATATAAAACGTCAGGTAAGGTTTAAAATAACTCCAAGTGTAGAGATTCCCGGGCAAACAGTAAATTTTGATGAAGAAAAAACCACAGTACATAGTATTGAGGTGAAAGCAGATGCTCCGGGAAGATTATCCGTTGGGCCGGTAGAATTGGATACTAAGCTTAGCGATCGTGTAATAGCTATGGTTACTTTCAAAAAAGTAAACAGAAACCCGGAAACAATGAGATTTACTGCAGATAATGTAAAAGTTCCACAGTTTTTTGAAGCGTGGACCTTAGATCCTAAAGATGCATTAAACTGGAGCTACCAAGTAACCATGTTTCTAGAAAGTTCTCATCCTGGGGTACCCTCTATTACTTATTCAGGTGATGAAAAGCCGATGGCCGGCAGTATGCCTTTGATTGTAGAAGTGCCTATGCCACCTGATAACCTGAAAGACCAGATTGCCAAATTGAAAGAATTAGATGCTGAATTAGGTACTGATTTTTAATTTAAATATTGAAAAATAATGGCTTCTTTTATCGCAGATTTAGCTGAAGGTAACATAAGTGGGTTTATAAACTCATCTGAAAATAACCTCGCAGTTATTCATTGTAAGCTTAATAAAACAACAGAATCTTTTTCGAAGGTTATTATTGAGTTTTCTTTAGAAGCCAGGTGGCAAATGATGTATAACGGAAATCAATTATTCCTCAATAAAATAAAAGTACAGGTTGGTTATAAAAGTGACAGCGGAGATATTAATTATAAAAATTCAGCCATTGTTGCCAATGAAGGGGACCAATCTGCTATTTTGCCTATGATTTGGACTAAAGTAAACAAGGAATACATCTACAGAGCCACTTATACTGCATCACAATCAATGGTACTTAATTTAAGCTATAGTGTTGCTTTTGAATTAAACCCGGATCTGCCAAAAGAATTAGAAAATGCATATGCAGGTAACCAGGATCTTGCCATCAATCCCGAACAACCTTTTGTAGACTATTCAATTAAAATATCCATCTCTTAAATAAACATTATGCAAAGTTCCATTATAAAAAGCACCGTGGTTCTTAATCCAAAATTTCCCTTAAATCCACAGATCGTAGTTCAAAACCGGAGTATTAATTTCCCGGTTTTTCTGCGCAATAATATTTCACTTCTTTCCTATACAGATAAGGCCCGCTGGGCTTCCGGACAATTAGTGGATGCAGATAATACAATAAATAATATTACTCTCGCATGGATGGGCAAGGACAATGACAGCAATGGTTTTGTAAGACTTGACAATGGCGTGGTAATGGAAGACCATCAAACTTATATGGCATTGCGCACACATCCCAAGTGGGTTAACAATGGTACTATAAAAGGCTGGCTGCCATGGGTGCAGCAAAACGGCTCAGGTACATTCAAAGCTTCAGTTGGTTTTTTGAATGGTGCCGCGGGCACTGATGGAGTTACCTTCCAGGTATGGGTGCACTATCATGTGGCTGGTGTAGAACATTGGGAACCTGTAATACAACAGCGGAAAAATTATTCAGGACAATTGATCGAAATATCGGCAAATCTTTCCAAATGGGCTAACCAGGCAATCTCAATTGAAATGAGAGTTGACGCAGGGGCATCTTCGACGCGGGATTGGGCTGCGTGGATCAATCCACGAATCGAGATTGCTCCGGAACCGCTTCCAATTCCCGTGCCTGATAAGCCTGGACCCATAATTACGAGTGATAAGCCGGTTGTGTATAACGATAGGAATGATCCAAATCAAAAATGGTACTTACCGGATTTTGGTTTGAAATCGCCGCTTAAAGGTGGCTTTATGTTTACCTGTTTCAAAGATGCAGAGCCTGACGCAGAAAAAGGAAAAATAACCTATAATGGTGAGATTAACTTTGTTCTGGAAAAAAATGTTCCTACTGCTGTAACAGCGCTCGTTTCTGCCAATCCCGGAGCCAAATATTCTGAAATACCATTGACGAACCTCGTAGTAAATTTTGTTCTTGTATTTACTACTCAGCAACCAGTTACCTATGCCGGGATTATTACACCTAATAATAACGAATACGCGATAACTTTAAAGCCTGATCCAAAGCATTTGGCTGCCGATCGTGAAACGTATCTTGAAAGTATATTTAATTTTGTTTCTAACCCTGATAATGCACCTTATTGCACCATTTCAATAAATGCATCCTACTCGGGATACCTTCCAAAATCTGCCCCGATTTTATATAAATTTTATCAGAATTCCTTCAGATTAAATAATTTGAAAATTGCGAGCCCGGAAGCGAACGTCAACCCAGTTAATCCCCATCAGTTAATAATGGACAGGCCTGAAATGGTTGCGACACCTTCCGTTGCTGCTCCGGCAAATACTGTCGCGGACAATAGCGTAGTACAGTATAACTATAACAACGCACTGGGTTTCAGTAAAACGATCGGGAACGTAAATTATCCCTGTTCGGGTGCAAATGGGTTCTCAGATAATTATGTAATCAAAGATTTGAATACCCTACAACTGACTCCTTTCTATTGTCACCTTCCTTTTGGTGATGGTTCAGCTGATAACAGTACCTACTTTGAATTCAACCCTGCCAATACTGTGCTTTATGATCCAAAGTATGGTATCAGCGCCATTTATCGGAATACTAAAAATTTCAATTACTTAATAATACCTTTGAATTATGTTATTATGCTGGAGCGAACCAGTAATAGTAGTGATAACGACCAACTAATTCCTTCGGCCTATTTAACTACAATTGTTGATGCTGCGGAAATTGTTGACGATACGCATCCATCAAAATCCTTAGCCACTTTCCATTTTCATATCACTCCTGCTATATCGGCCTATAACCTTGATTCAATAAAAAAATTAATAGCTGATAACACTCCTGCAGCAAACAAGATAAGCAAAGATGACATAACAATCGAATTTCCTTCAGTAGTTTTACCTGAGAAACCAGTTGTATTTGATAATGTAAAAAATACAAAGACCACTTTTATGGGTGGTTATGAGTATGGCGTACCCGGATCCAATTATTTTCTACTTGAATTGCAGGACGTAAGTATAGGAGATGCAAGTGCCGAATCAATTGCAAAAAAAATTAAAGGGCAAATGCAGGGAGTTTCTATGGCGACTGATATATTTTTCGACATTGACAGTAAACCTAAAAATCCTGTTCATGCCACCATAGACCTTTCTTTAAATAAGATTATGGGCAATGGATTATCATTGATCAAAAATGATGAAAAAGTGTATCTGCTCAATGACACATTTTATGATATTTCCATTGACTCTCTTTCTTTAGATTCTGAAACAACCTTAAATCCTTCATTAGTTATAGGAAATAATAATACACTAATCAACAACACATCTGTTGTGGCACCCCCACCAGTTACTCCCGATAATTATTTAAATGTAATTCCCCGTTATACTTTTAAATCCAGCCAGGATTATATCAATAATATTCTTGCTGAAATGAGTACTGACGTTCAAAAGGTAAGCATATACGATAGCGTTATCGTCACAAATAATACGGGTCTGTTCAAAATCTATAATATTGATCATATAATTATTACCTTATATATTCTTCCGGAAGGCGTAACTGATTATACAAAAGTGTTGCCCTTATCAAAATCAATAGCAATGGATGGTAGTATTAATTATATACCCTTTGGTTTGACGATAGATCAATATAGTAGCAAGTTGACCGCAGTCTATACCACTTACCTCACTTTTACCGATAAAACAGTCCAGCAAAACGAAAAACAGGTAATTGATAATTTAAATAACATTGGCAAAGTGATCAACCTTACGGTTACAAATCTTAATTTATCAAAACCGTAAAAGAATGCAATAATAAGGTCAAACCTATATAATTTCTTATAGAAGAATAAACAAAAATTAAATTTAAAAATTACAATCATGAACTACAAATTTTTTTCGCCAAATGGCGACAACAACGGTGGCAGTGACACTCCCAAAACCGATAACACAAAATTAAAAGCTACAGATACCGTGTATGTGAGCCCCGATGGTGGCACAACTAATGAGTCTTTTCCAAAACAAGGTGTGGAGTATGATTTTTGTGTAGATGTAACTAATTCAGGTAATTTAACCTCCGGAGCTTTTTATGTTCATTTTACTTTGAGCGGCGATCAAAATCCGCCATTTGAACAAGATTTCAAATTGGATGAAGGACTTGATGCGGGCCACAGTGTAAAAGCTATAGTTCATTTTGGTTCTTTTCCAAATGAATTTAAAGATTATTTGCTTGAAGCATGCATCTATAGCCCCTCGGCGCCTGATACACCGATTGATTGTGCCGGAACTTTTGATTTTGCAGTGAACACAGAAAGCACTAGTAATAGTTCATCTTCCGGGGATTCAGGTTCTTCGGATAATTCCGGTTCAACAAATAATCCTGATGCTTCAAATAACGCCGGTTCTTCTGATGCGTCAGGATCTGGAGATTCTTCATCAACTGGAACTACTACCGGCTCTTCGTCAGGCAACAATTAAATCATCATAAATAAAAAAGAATTTATGAAAATGCGTCCAGTTTATTTCAGCCCCGACCCTGATAATTCGGGCGGGTCTTCAAGCAGCAGCAGTTCTACTAATGCAACAAAAACTCCATCTAATAGTTCTTCAGGAAATGGAGATACATCATCTTCCAATACTTCATCCGGAAATGGTGATACATCTTCTTCTGATACATCGTCCGGAAATAGTAATACCTCAGCAACTGATGCTTCTTCAACTGGCAGTAGTTCCGGTGATAGCAGCAGCCATCCAACCCAGGATCAAAATTCAAATGCGAAGCCAGTAAGCGCCGGCGGTACAGATTCTGAGGGATTCAAAGTCCTGGATTCCGGCTCATGGAAGGGTTCGGCATCTTTACAATACCAGGGTGGGCAAGTAATGCATTTCCAGGTAAAAAATACAAACGTTCTGGGAACTATTTTAACAATTAACTCAAACTTAGGTGGAAATAAATCTTCAGTTATCCTACCTCTGCAAACATTTGATATGAGATTTGATTGCTTTGGATCAGAACCTATGGGATGGACTCTTGATGTCTCTACCGATAGTGACGCATTTATTGTAGCCTGGACATTATTTTCTTCCTGGATTCCCGGTGATCCTCCAAATGGATGATTGATATCTTTATAAAAATTGAGGAATTGATAAAATCTATAATTACGCTTACGCAACAGAAAGATTTTTTGGGATGTTCATTTACCAATGATACAATTAAATAAATTATTGAAATAACAAAATTGGTCCCAACTCATCTGACTCCGCTTTAGTAAATATTAATTCATTCCGTACTATGCGATTACTACTTATTCCTCTTTTGATATTATTCTTTTGCCAAACCGCTATTTCCCAGGATTGGATAGCACGCCATGGGATATCAGCGGCAGATTACCAGGCCGAATTTAATAAATGGACGCAGCAAGGTTATAGGCCTGTAAATATTAGCGTTTACAATAATCATTTTGCCGTCATTTTCGAAAAGCAAAATAACCCTCCGGTGTGGTCGGCCAGGCATGGCATATCATCTACCGATTTTCAGAATGAATATAATAAATGGGTGCAACAAGGATACCGGCCAGTACACATCAGTGGTTATACGATAGGAAAACAGGTTTTCTATGCTGCCATATTTGAAAAAAGGCCAAACAGCCCGGAATGGGCGATGCGGTACGGTTTATCAACTGGCGATTATCAAAACGAATTCAATAAATGGACAAAACAGGGCTATAAGCCTACCGATATTAGTACCTACACTGTGAACGGGCAGGATTATTATGCGGTCATATTTGATAAGATCGTCAATGCTCCGGCATGGACAGCCAGGCATGGTTTATCATTTGCAGATTACCAGAATGAATTCAATAAATGGACTCAACAAGGCTACCGGCCAACTATAGTAACTGCAAACAGTGCGGGTCATTATGCGGCTGTTTGGGAAAAGGCAGGCAACACTGCATGGATTGCGCGCCACGGGCTGGGAGCACAGCAATACCAAGATGAATTTGATCGTCAATATTATCAGGGCTACCGGCCTGTTTGGGTAAATGGCGTTGATATCAATGGCCAGGATTCGTATTCAGCTATATGGGAAGCCAAAGAAACTTTCAGGGATGCTGATATGAAAAAAGTAGATAATGCGGTAAAAGCTTTTATGAATAAATATAATGTACCTGGTTTATCTTTTTCTTTGGTAAAAGATGGCAGGCTGGTATTGGTCAAAACGTATGGTTATGCTAACAAAGAGACCGGTGAAATGGTAGCCCCCCGTCACCGGTTTCGTATTGCCAGTGTTACCAAACCCTTTACATCTACAGCTATCATGAAATTATATGAGCAAAATAAACTTAAGATGGACGATAAGATATTTGGGAATGGCGCCTTGCTCGGTAATTTATATGGAACGCCACCTTATAAAAAAGACGTAGATAAAATAACGGTGCAAAATTTCCTGAACCATAATTGTGGCGGATGGGCAGGAGACCTGGGCTTTGATCCTATGTTCAATTATACCAATCTTAATAAAGCTGATCTGATCAAAAAAACGATAGCTGATCAACCTTTGCAGAAAACTCCCGGAACCGAATATCATTATTCAAATTTTGGATTTTGTGTGCTTGGCCGTGTGATTGAAAAAATTAGTGGACAAAATTATGATACTTATATCAAAAATAATATTCTCGCACCATGTGGAATTTCAAACATGGAAATTGGCGGCGATATTGAAACCGAAAAAAAACTGAATGAAGTAAAATATTATGGTCAGGACGGAGAAGATCCCTACAATATGAAAATTTCCCGAATGGATTCTCATGGCGGATGGATCGCGAACCCTATTGACCTTGCCCGATTTTTAGTGAGGGTAGATAAGTTTGCCACAAAACCTGATATTTTGAAACCTTCGACATTGGATCTGATGTATGCACCCGGTAATACCAACGCCGGCTATGCAAAAGGATGGGCGGTAAACACAGTTCCAAACTATTGGCATAATGGATCCTTACCTGGTGAGCAGTCATTGATAGTTAGAACAAATGATGGCTATTGCTGGGCAGTACTCGTTAATACTCGCAGCAGTAATATTGGCGGTGATATGGATGGCCTGATGTGGACCATTAAAAATGACATCAGCTACTGGCCGGGATGGGATTTGTTTTAATGTATTTGTTTGGTGGCCGTAGCGATTTGGTATCTATGATACCTTTATCAAATTAAAATACCAAAATCTATATTGTGGGTTATCAGTTTAAAATAAAAACTTCTGCGTAATTACTGCAGAAGTTTTTTGATAATTTGATCCTGGGGGTTAAAGTAGCGTTTCAGGAAGAAATTTTTAAGCCTTTTCGTGGCTTGGTTTTCATCGGAATAATATCTTTCTAAGGTATTGGATTCAAAAAAGAGAAGTTGACTGATATCGGATTTTATTTTTGGTTTTTCCCGGATTAAGGAAACAGGCTCTTTTCAATGGATTTGGATTTCTGATTAATGTTTGAAGACCATCAATCAACTTCTGTAACAAAGATAAGGGCCAACCATCACTGGGCAAGAGCGGTATTGCCTAATTTTTTGTATATTGTATTTACGGTAAGGATCGTAATTATACGGGTGCTAAATACGCTAATGTATTAGTTGGCCCCATGCATTCTTACATTATAAATTGTATTTTCAACTCAAGGCTATTGTATCTTTGGAAAATGAAAACTGTTCATCTATTTATTTCCGGAAAAGTACAAGGCGTTTTTTTCAGGGCGCAGGCAAAACATGTTGCAGAAAGGTATGAGATAAAGGGCTGGATCAAAATTACACCCGATGAAAAAATAGAGGTTTTAATAACCGGGGATGATCATCACGTAGACGAATTCGTCAATTGGTGCAGAACCGGGCCAGAAGAGGCAAAGGTCAAAGAGGTGGAAGTGCTGGATGTGCCTGAAGTTAAGTTCCAAAGATTCGAAGTGATCCGGTAAAATGAAAAGACTCTTCTTTGTGTTAAATTATATAAAAGATGCATCTTTTGTATTAAACTTATACTCTTTATTTTCATCTCATATTCTTTATTGTCAATCTTAAGAATTATTTGACAAAGAATATTCATTCAAAAGGGTAATTAAAATTTAAATTTGGTCAGGAATTTACACAAAAAAAATTTTATGAAAACGCTACTAAGATTATTAATCCTTACAGGCATAACCGTTGGAACTCTTAATATTGCCCAGGCGCAAAGAAGCCGCAGTGATGGGCGGGGCGGAGATCATGGAGATCACGGAAACAGAAGCTCGGGAAATTCGCAATCACGCGGATCAGTTAGTAATTCCCGGGAAAGAAATTATACTCCTCAAAGAAATGCAACTACCAGAACAATGCCTCAAAGAAATTTTAATACCGGCAGGGTTGACCCGCAGAGAAGTGTCGCTCAAAACCAAGCCTATAGCAGGTCTAATTCAGCTTCACGAGGTAATGACAGATATAATAACAGGTATGATAATAATTATCGCACTTCCAATAATTATTATGGTGGCCGTTATTACAGAAATGGATACGGTGGTTATCACACAGCTTTTATGTATGGGCCACGATATTCTTATATTCCGCATAATAGCATTTCTATTTATTTTGGGGGAAGCCCATATTATTACAATCAAGGATATTTTTATGGTTATTATGGGGGATATTATCAACCCCTTTTTCCTCCATTTGGACTACGCATAGGCGTTCTTCCTTTTGGTTATTCAAGGTTTTATGTTGGTGTTGATCCTTTCTTTTATTATAATGGAATTTATTACAGGCAATACGATAACAACAATTACGAAGTAGTGGATGCGCCTATGGGAGCTACAGTTTCTTCTCTGCCGAAAGGCGCAAAACAAGTGGTAGTTAATGGAGAGAAGTTATACGAGCTCAATGGCACTTATTATAAAGCAGACAGGGATTCTAAAGGAAATGATGTGTTTACAGTAGTTGGTAAAAACGGAGAAATAAATAACACAGATGAAAATAACAATAATGTCAATAACAGTCAAACTACACCTCCCTCCGGATCATTGCAAATGGGAGATATTATAGATCAATTACCTGAAGGTTCAAAAATCGTCACTATTAATGGAGATAAAGTTTATGTTGCACCTGATGATACTTATTTTAAAGAAGAAAGCAATAATGGAATAGTTCAATACAGAGTTGTAGGAAAATAATTCCAATTTATAACAAATTTACTTCCGGCTATAATGCCGGATTTTTTTTTATTGATATCAAAAGTAAGTATAGGAATCAATCAGGTCAGTGCAGATAAGATTAATGGTAAATAAGTGAAAAAGTAGTTTTTAAGTATTTCTGCCTTCAGGAGAATGATTGCAAAGACATAAATGTATAGGGATCTATGGAAAAGTTTTCTTCAATTATTTGCGGAAATTCACCAATTTCTATTTCAATACATGACTTGTTTTCATTGATTTTCCAAACAAACATTTTTTTATCATTCTCACAAATTTCAGGGAGCATCTGTGATAATAAGCCATTACAACAAGCTTCCTGCAGTAATTCCGGCTCAGATAAATTTTGATTATCTATATCATTTTTTTGCAAGCATTGCCTTGAAGTAAACGATGTGCCTGTCATCAATAATATTTCTTGTTGTAAAGTTTTCATGATTGACAATTTTAAATTATTAATTGGACTCGAAAATTTGGCTGTGGTAATTGACCTCTTAAAAAAAATGTGTTAAAAAAAAGGCCTTTATTACTGAAATAAACGTAAAAGATTAAGTTTTAGATCTTCAAATTTCATTTAATTATTTCGGGAGAGATTTGCAATTACAAATTCGGGTAATTCAATTCATCGGTCATTTAAGGACCTGTTTGAATTTCTTCAATTCTGAGACATCAGCAGAAGTCATCACTTCATTGTTATCGTACTTCGCTTTTAAAAATAATACTCTTTTATGCAAAGGATATTTGTCAAGAATTTCATTGATCAATTTTCCGGCAGCTTCGTCTTTTTCAAATAGGGGAGTTGTTTCAGGTAATTCTGATTTTTCTCTTGTTGGCATTTTTTTTATAATTGATTCCAGAGCTGCAAGCCTGCCTGGTAATACACCATTTATTTTATGAGCTTTATCGTATAAACCCTGCAGCTGTTTTTTACTCAACCATCCGCGGCGCTGGTATTGTTGATAAATACTAATCACAAACGAAGAAACAGGAAACGCCATGATACAATCTTCCAGCAGCATGTTGATGATATCGAGCTTTGGCTTATTTTGTTGCATGAATTTTTAAGAATAAATCAAAACAAATTTAGTGAAGTATTATTTTGAAATAAAAACAAAAACCCACCTTTTAAAAGTGGGTTTTTTAGTCCCCCTTTGGGGGATTTAGTGGGCTTTAATATCTATACATCTCAGGCTTATACGGCCCTTCTTTTGGAATATTCAAATAAGCGCTTTGTTCTGTAGTCAATTCTTCAAGCACTACACCGATTTTTTTCAAATGAAGGCGCGCAACTTTCTCGTCCAAATGTTTTGGAAGCACATACACTTTGTTTTCATATTTTTCTGAATGAAGCCACAACTCAAGCTGTGCAAGCACCTGGTTCGTAAATGAATTGCTCATTACGAAACTTGGATGCCCGGTTGCGCAGCCAAGATTTACCAAGCGCCCTTCTGCCAAAACGATAATTTCTTTTCCATCAATGTTGTATAAATCAACCTGGGGTTTGATGGTATCTTTTGTTTTACCATAATTTTTATTCAGCCACTCAATGTCAATTTCAATATCAAAATGCCCGATGTTACAAACGATGGCTTTATCTTTCATTGCCAAAAAATGTTCTTTTCTTATGAGATCTCGGCAGCCGGAAGCAGTAACAATAATATCTGCTTCTTTTACTGCATCAATCATTTTTTTCACTTCATAACCATCCATAGCTGCCTGCAATGCACAGATTGGATCTATTTCAGTTACGATCACTCTTGCACCAGCGCCCCGTAAACTCGCCGCAGAACCTTTGCCCACATCGCCGTAACCGCCTACTACAGCCACTTTGCCAGCCATCATGATATCTGTTGCTCTTCTGATAGCGTCTACCAAACTTTCTTTGCAACCATATTTATTATCAAATTTAGATTTGGTAACAGAATCATTTATATTGATCGCCGGAATTGGCAAAGTACCTTTTTCCATTCTTTCATAAAGTCTGTGAACTCCTGTTGTAGTTTCTTCTGATAAACCTTTTACATGTTGAATGAGTTCAGGGTATTTATCAAAAACCATGTTGGTTAAATCTCCACCATCGTCTAAGATCATATTTAATGGACGGTCTTCGCTTCCGAAAAATAAAGTTTGTTCAATACACCAATCACTTTCTTCCTGGGTTTGTCCTTTCCATGCAAAAACGCCAATTCCTTCAGCGGCAATTGCAGCAGCAGCCTGGTCTTGAGTAGAAAAAATATTGCATGAGCTCCATTTTACTTCTGCGCCAAGGTTGATTAATGTTTCAATAAGTACGGCCGTTTGAATCGTCATGTGAAGGCATCCCGCAATGCGCGCGCCTTTCAAAGGCTTTTGTTTTCCAAATTCTTCGCGAAGCGACATTAACCCTGGCATTTCTGCTTCAGCCAATTTTATTTCCTTTCGGCCCCACGTTGCGAGGCTCATATCTTTCACCTTATTTTCAAGGCTGAAATCAATCCGGTTTTTTGTAAGTGTTGACATAAAATGGTTTAAATTTTTTAGAATGCAAATGTACCAAAATTAGAATATAATACTAAAGGGTTCCATAATTTTAGAATATATTTACAGAAATTTTACTTTTTGTAGAATAAAGCTCATTTTTTATATGAAAACAATACTGTCAAAAGAAGAATCACCTATTCCGGATTATTTGCCCGATCATAAAGACATGGCCATTTTAAATTTATTGCAGAAGAATGCAAGAATTACAGTAAAAGAAATTTCTGAAAAAATTCATTTAAGTACCACGCCGGTGCATGAGCGCATAAAGCGAATGGAAGAATCAGGCATCATAAAACAATATGCTACTTTGCTGGACAACGCTAAAGTGAAAAAAGGTTTGACAGTGATTTGTTATGTTTCACTAAAACAGCATGGAAAAAATGCCGGAGCAAAATTTATAAGAACTATAAAAGATCTCAATGAAGTGATCGAATGTTTCAGCATTTCAGGAGAATTTGATTTTATGCTAAAAGTAGTTTGTGAGGATATGAATGCTTACTACGATTTTCACGTGAATAAATTAAGCGAAATCGAAAACGTGGGCCATGTACAAAGTGTATTTGTAATGGGTATTATAAAACAAACGCATCAGGTGATTTGGGGAGATCAGTTGTGAAGCATGAGCTGTAATGTAGAGGATGAGTGTTTCAAAGCCTCTGATAAGTCAAAATGTAGAATTTCTCATTTCTGTTCACCATCACTATTCACCATTTCACTTCCATCACATAATCATTCATAAAGTATCCTTCACCAATATCAATATCTTCTTCGCGGATAATTTTAAATCCTTGTTTCTCGTAAAAGTGCAGCGCCTTATTATTCCTGTTTACATTCAGTTGAAGCGACGTAGCGCCGGAATTTTTTATTTGATCAATAACATAATTTAAAACCAGTTTTCCAATATTTTTCCCCTGTTCTTGGGATAATACATAAATTTTGTTCAGATGAAAAACTTTGTGATCATCTTTATGAAGCGAATAAGAAGCAAAGCCCACGGGGGTTTCATTGTCAACGACAATTATAAATTGATGTTTTAAAACACTGAATTGATTTTGAAGAGAAAGAAGTGAATATATCTTCTCGAGCATATATTTTAACTGCGATTCTGATAAAATTTCGCCGTAGGCAGAAGGCCAGATCGAGTGAGCAAGTTCATGAATAACTTTCAAATCATTGACTCCGGCTGATTTTATTGAAATCATTATCTTATAGCTATTTTTAATTCCGGCGCAAAAAATCTTCTGCCTTCTTTATCTTTTACTACAATATCAAAAAAATACAACTGCTCATCTTTTTGAAAACTATCTTTTAAATTATCAATCCAGATCTTTGGAAGTGGTGTAGAATTAAAACGGTCTGATTGAATTGTAAAAGTGGTTTGGATTTTTCCGGTTTCTTCGTCCTGTATGGCGCCTTTTTTTCTGTATAAAAACTGGTAAGAATCTATTGGATAAACATTGTTTTTATCATCTTTAATTTTTAATGGCAACGTAATTAATTGAGCCGCTTCATCTGTGGTTACGGTTGCGCCATTTTGGTTAACTCCCAGAAAAGTTTTTACAACGGGTGGTTTAAATTTCGGCACTTTTGTGATCACGGGTTTTTCTTGTGCAAAAGAAACCAACACGCCGGCAGAGAAAATAAAAATGAGAAAAAAATACTTTAAAACTTTCATAGATAAATTTAAACACGTTTTGATCTATTGTAAAGAAGAAAGGCTTCTTTGTATTATTTCGATTTTTGTTTCAGCATCCTCTTTCTTTTTTCTTTCCATTCCGATCACTTCAGGCTTTGCGTTTTGTACAAATTTATCGTTAGTTAATTTCTTATCTACAGCAATTAAGAAACCTTTAAGATAATCAAGATCTTTCAGCAATTTTTCTTTTTGTGAATCTTTATCAATTTCTGTTTCCGATTCTATATAAATTTTTTCTTTGTTAACAACAAGCATCACTGAATCCACGTCAGGTTTTTGATTAAAGAAAATATTTCGTGCATTTACCTGTTTTAATAAAATACTTTTTATTGGCCAATAAGATGATTCATCCTCGGATTCTACAAATAATGTAATTGGATCTTTAGGCTTTATCTGGTGTTTATTTTTTGCATCCCGAATGGCGCTGATCACTTCTTTTAATTTATTGCCAAGCTGTAGTGCTTCCTGCTCAAAAGGTTTTATGGGAGAGAATTGTTTTACCATCAGATCACCTTTTCTTTGTTTTAGTAAATGATAAATTTCCTCAGTTATAAATGGCATGAAGGGATGCAATATCTGAAGCAATTCATCAAAAAATAAAACTGCTTTTTCATAAATTTTTTGGTCAATAGATTTCCCATATTCCGGCTTTATCCATTCCAGAAACCAACTGCAGAAATCATCCCATATAAGCGAATAAATAGTTTTTAGCGATTCGCTCAAACGGAATTGGCTCATTAAAATTTCAACTTCCTTTCTTACTTCGTTCAGGCGATTGTCAAACCATTCAACGGCGAATTGACCACCGTCCACCGACCACCGGCCGCCACTAACTTCTGATATCGATTGTCGGTTGTCAGTCGTCGGTTGTTGGCGGCCGGTGGTTGTCTGTTGTCGGTCATCGGTCGTCGGTTGCCTTTCGTCGGTCGCCGCAATGTTCTCTTCCCACATCTTCAACAACTTCAAAGCATTCCATAATTTATTATTGAAATGTTTTCCTTGTTCCAAGCTTCCTTCATCAAATAACAAATCATTTCCCGCAGGGGAGGAGATCATAATTCCAAACCGCACAGCATCAGCACCATATTCATGAATTAATTGCAAAAGATCAGGGCTGTTTCCCAAACTCTTACTCATTTTTCTTCCCAGTTTATCGCGAACCATTCCGGTAAAATAAACATCGCTGAAAGGCTTGTCATGCATGTATTCCATTCCCGCCATGATCATTCGAGCCACCCAGAAAAAAATAATATCCTGGCCGGTTACGAGTACAGAAGTTGGATAATAATAAGTGATGTCCTTATTTCCAGGTTGAGTAATTCCATTAAAGACTTCTATCGGCCAAAGCCAGGATGAGAACCAGGTGTCAAGAACATCTTCGTCTCTTGTTAGCTTTGATCCTTGAGCTTTGAGCTTTGATTCTTGAGCCGTTGGTTGCTCTCTGCTGATAGCTGACTGCTGACTGCTCATCTCATTCCGCGCTTCTTCCTCCGTCTCGGCCACATACACATTTCCTTCTTCATCGTACCATGCAGGGATTTGTTGTCCCCACCAAAGTTGTCGGCTGATGCACCAATCTTTTACATTTTCCAACCAATATTTATAGGTAGCATTAAATTTATCCCGCGGATGAATATTTATTCTTCCTGAAATAACTTCTTCTAACGCTGGCTGGGCAAGGTTTTTCATCTTCACAAACCATTGAGTAGATATTTTCGGCTCAACGACAACGTTAGTACGCTGGCTGTAACCCATTCTTGTTGTGTATTCTTCCTCTTTCACTAATAAACCTTTCTCTCTTAATTCTTCTACGATTTTTTTGCGCGCAGCAAAGCGATCTTCCCCAATGAAAATTTGCGCTGCTTCGCTCAAAGTTCCGTCTTCATTCAAAGTATCTACAACAGGAAGATTATGTTTCAGGCCAATATTATAATCATTGATATCATGTGCAGGAGTTATTTTTAAAATCCCGGTTCCAAAATCTTTATCAACATAATCATCAAAAATTACCGGCACTTCTTTATTGATTAAAGGCACAATTACTTTTTTTCCTTTCAGATGCAAATAGCGGTCGTCATTCGGATTTGCGCAAACTGCAACATCGCCCATTATAGTCTCAGGGCGCTGTGTCGCAATTACAATAAAATTATCAGATGAAGGTTGTCGGTCGCCGGTCGCCGGTTGTGCTTCTTCCGCTATTAAATATTTTATATAATATAGCTTCCCCACCACATCTTTATATTCCACTTCTTCATCGCTTAACGCGGTCTTTGCCGCGGGATCCCAGTTGATCATTCTTGCGCCGCGATAGATAAGTCCTTTTTTATAGAGATCAATAAAAACTTTTATAACCGCTTTGTAATAATGATCGTCCATGGTAAACGAAACTCTGCCCCAATCGACGCTACAGCCTAATTTTTCAATCTGGTTGTAAATAATATTTCCATATTTCTCCTTCCATTCGAAAGCATATTTTAAAAATTCTTCCCTTGATAAATTATTCTTATCAATTCCTTTTTCTCTTTTCAGCATGTCCACTACTTTGGCTTCCGTAGCGATGGAAGCGTGATCACTGCCAGGCACCCAGCATGCATTAAATCCGCTCATTCTTGCTTTTCTTATTAAAATATCCTGTACAGTGGCATTCAGAGTATGCCCCATGTGTAGTACTCCGGTTACATTTGGCGGAGGAATTACCACTGTAAATGCAGGCCGTTCATCAGGTTCACTTTTAAAATAATTTTTAGACATCCAGTGTTTGTACCACTTTTCTTCAACCGTTCCGGGAACATAATTCTTACTTAATTCCATATTTTTTCTAAAAATTAATAGCCTGCAAAAGTAATACAAACAAGATTTAGTAAGTTGCTAATTCATTTAGTAAATTCGCCTATAAAATCATCCCGTGCTATACGCAATTGTTGATATTGAAACTACCGGAGGCTTTGCTGCAGCCAACGGAATTACCGAAATAGCCGTTTTTATTTCTGATGGTAAACAGGTAATTGATTCCTTTCATACGTTGCTCAATCCTTATTATACCATTCCCAGGTTTGTAGAATCGTTAACCGGAATAACGAATGAAATGGTGGAATTTGAGCGCGATTTTAAAAGCATTGCTGATGAGCTTTTTGAACTGCTTAGCAATAAAGTTTTTGTGGCGCACAATGTCAATTTTGATTACTCTTTTGTGAAACATCATCTGGCGCAAACTGGCCATGAACTTGATTGTAAAAAACTTTGTACCATAAGGTTAGGCAGGCAAGTAATTCCCGGCCTGAAAGGATATGGTTTGGATAAAATTTGCAAGCATCTTGAAATTGAAATAGATAACAGGCATCGCGCAAAAGGTGATGCGGAAGCAACTGTAAAACTTTTCCATTACCTGCTTCAGCGCGATACTAACGGACATGCACAAACGATGTTGGGGGGAAATAGCAAAGAACAATTTCTTCCACCTAACATTTCTTCTGCGGAAATAAAAGAACTGCCTTCAACTCCCGGGGTTTATTATTTCCTTGATAAAAAAGGAAAAGTAATTTATGTGGGTAAAGCCAAGAACCTGAGCAGGAGAGTAAACACTCATTTTTCCAACAATAAAACCAATAAACAAAAGCAGGAATTTTTAAAGAAAATTTATCATGTTACTCACAAGGAAACTGCCACGGAATTGATGGCTTTTATTTTAGAGAGTATTGAAATAAAAAAATTATGGCCGGAGCAGAACCGCAGCCAGAAAAGGTTTGAGCAAACTTACGCGCTGTATTCTTTCGAAGACATCAAAGGTTATTTTCGATTATGTATTGAAAAAAAGAAGAAAACTATAAAACCGCTTTTCACATTCAATCAACTTACAGAGGCATTTACTTTCTTGCGAAAGTTGATGCACAAATTCGAGCTTTGCCCGAAGCTTTGTTTTTTGCAATCAGAAAATATTTCATGCCAATCATTGCTTGAAAATAAATGCAAAGGAGGCTGTGAACAAGAGGAATCTGCTGAAAATTATAATGAGAGAGTAAGACAATGCATTCAACATCTTGATCATGAGCTGCCCACTTTCGCTTTGGTTGATGATGGTTTTCAAGCAAACGAGCAAAGCTGTATCTTGATAGAGAAAGGAAGGTTTTACGGAATGGGTTATTTATCCACTGATATTGATGTTCAACAAATTGATGATCTTAAATACCGGCTTACTCCTTATGCAGAAAATGAATATATCAGGGGAATGGTTTTTCAATATGCGGAACGTTTTCCAAATAAAAAAGTTTTATTCAACAATTAATTTATCGAGAAGATTGATAAATATTTTTCTTGGGATTAGCTCTGCACCAAAACTTGCTAAATGCTGTGTATAAACCTGGCAGTCTATTAATTCAATTTTATTTTTTTGTAAAAATTCTACCCATTTTATAAATGCAAATTTACTTGCGTTGCTTGTTTTTGAAAACATACTTTCACCGAAAAATACTTTGCCGATCAGTACGCCGTATAATCCGCCAACCAATTCATTATTTTCCCATGTTTCTGCGCTGCAGGCGTATCCTTGCTGATACAGACTATTATAAGCGAATTCAAATTCATCGGTGATCCATGTTTCCGGCTGATTTTTTCTAACTGATATTTTGCAATTCTTTATTACTTCAGAAAATGCTTTATTAACAGTAAACCTGAAAATTTTTTTATTCATCACATTCCTTATGCTATGGCTGATTTTCAATTTTTCGGGAAATAAAACAAATCTGGGATCAGGATGATACCAGAAGATATTTTTCCCCTCATTAAACCATGGGAAAATTCCTCTGCGATAAGCTTTTAATAAAGTACCTGTATCAAAATTACTGCCGATAGCAAGCAGTCCGTCTTCATCCGCCGTGTCAGGATTGGGGAAATTGTTTTTATTTTGAAGTAAAAATCCAGCCATCTTTTTTATTCAAAACGAAATAAAATAAAATTTAAAGAAATGGATTGATAAGAATATTTTAACGCGCGGAAAGTTCTTCAACGGTTGCGCCAATTCCTCGTTCAGTAATAGCGTTGCACATTGGTTTCAGGGTTTCATAAGAACCTTCCTTCACTGCATATTTTCCTTTTGTATGAATGATCATCGCGCTTTGCTCCGCTTGTTCACTCGTATGTCCGCAAATATCGATAAGTGTGTTGATCACCCATTGAAAGGTATTCACTTCATCATTCCAGACTACAAGCTGGCAATCATTCCCGTCATCAATCAGTAAATCAGTTTGTTCTTCTTGAATACTATAGGGTTTCGTGCTAATCATAATAATGCAGCACAAAATTACAAAAAACTACTAAACAACTTATGAGAGAATAAAGAAAGTGTCATTTAATTGACTATCATTTTTGGAATTTCAATTGCTAATATGCATTATTAATTATCAATTACCTTTGCCGTCCTGAAAAAAAAACAAGAGAAAAAAATGAATCACATTTCTGATTTTGATCCTAACTCTGTGAGTAATCCCAACAATGGAATTTTTGGGCTTCCTTTTACTGAAGAAAATGCAAAACTCGTCTTATTACCTGTTCCCTGGGAAGTGAGCGTGAGCTACAAAGCTGGCACATCGAGAGCTGCAGAGCATATCTGCAAAGCAAGCGTGCAGGTTGATCTTATGGACGACGGTAAAATTAATGACTGGGAACAGGGGATTTTCATGCGAGACCCTGATAAAAATATTTTGTTGAAAAGTGATTATTTGCGCAAAGAAGCAGAGCTGTATATTAATTATATCACAAACGGCGAAGTGCTTACTGATAGTAAATTCATGTGTAAAGTGCTTCGGGAAATAAATGAAGGAAGCATTTTCCTGAATGAATGGGTATATGAGCAAACCAAAGCATTGTTGGATAAAGGTAAACTGGTAGGGCTTTTGGGTGGTGACCATAGCACGCCGTTAGGATTTTATAAAGCAATTTCTGAAAAATATGATGACTTTGGAATCCTGCAAATTGATGCCCATTGTGATTTACGTAAAGGATATGAAAATTTCAAATACTCGCACGCCTCGATCATGTATAATGCGCTTGAAGAAATTCCACAACTCAAAAAATTAATACAGATTGGCACAAGAGATTATTCCTTGAATGAATTAGAATATATCAAAAATAGTAATGGCCGGGTAATCACTTATTTTGATAAGGATATAAAGGAACGTAGCTATGAAGGTGAAACCTGGCAAAGCATGTCGGAAGAAATTATAAAGCAGCTTCCTCATAATGTTTACATCAGTTTTGATATTGACGGACTCGATCCAAAATTGTGTCCCAATACCGGAACGCCTGTCCAGGGCGGTTTTGAAACGCAACAACTTTATTATTTATTCAGAAAGATTTTACAAAGCGGCCGTCATTTGATCGGATTCGATCTCAATGAAGTCGGCGTCAGTGCTAATGAATGGGATGAAAATGTGGGTGCAAGAATTCTTTTTAAGCTATGCAACCTGATGATCGGTTCAAACATGGAATATGCAACAGTTTGAAATAATTTTAAAAAATGATAAAATAAAATCATATAGCATAATAGCGCTGATCAATCTGCTGCTGAACTTTTCGATTTTTTCATTTTTACTATTCTATGATTCATGGCGCGCTGTTGCTTTCACTTCGATAATTGCCTTATCGCTTTACGTTTTATTAAGATGGTATATTTTAAAAAAACAAAATGCCGCTCATTTCTTTGATGAATTTGTATTTTTTATTCCTGCGATGTGCTGGTTTGGACTGCGTAATTATCTGTTAATGGTTATGTTGATAATGATGGGTTTATTATATAAGTTTTCTTTGCAGAAATTGAAATTTATCTTCACTTCAGCAAATGTGATAAAAAACAATTTTCCTAAGAAAAACTTTGACTGGGCTTCATTTTCCAATGTAATTTTGAAAGATAATATCCTTACGCTTGATTTCAAAAACAATAAACTAATTCAGGGAGAGATCGAAAAGATGAAAGAGCTGGATGAACAACAATTCAATGAATTCGCATCGCGTCAGTTGGATAGAAACAGTTTGCGGCCTGCATGAAAAATATTAATGGATTTTCATTCTTGTTTGGCCACATAAGCCAAAAAATAGTTTTTTAAAATTATGGAACATTCTCCATTTCTCTTATATTCTGATGGCAAAGGCAACATCTTTGAAGATACTTCATTATTTGTTTGCGGCAGAAGCGGGTGGAATGCAATGCCAATTGAAAGTGAAGAGTGGATCGAACTTCCTTCAGGTGGACAATTGTATGAATTGCCCGGCCGGCGCGGCATCGGCGTTGATGTAAAATCAGGTGAAATGCGTTTATGCAAAAAAGGCTGGGCAGTAGCAGCTTTTATTCCGCCAGCTTTTACGGGAACTTATCTTGCTGCTTATGAATCAATGCCAAACGCGCAAACCCTTCCATTATTTTGTTATACAGCGGCCGGATGGTATGAAGAGAAATTTTATGTAACTGCAATAAGGATAGAAAAAGATATAAGGCAGGAAAGTGAGGGCTTCGATGAAGAAAAAATTAAGAGTGGCGTAAAAGATTTTTTAACTGCGTATAAGCATAACCGTTTGGTTCAGCATCTTGCCGAAAATTGTTGCATGACTTATCATTGTCCCGCAGCCCGAAATTATTTCATGGGTAGGTGGGAATGCCCGGTTCCCAGTTCGCCCGCCTGTAATGCAAACTGCATTGGTTGTATTTCTTTTCAGCCACAGGATGAAACCATTGTTTCCACGCAGGACAGGCTTTTGTTCAAACCCACTGCTGAAGAAATAGTTGAATACACAGTTCCACATTTAGAAACGGCGCCATTCCCGATCGTGAGTTTTGGACAAGGGTGTGAAGGTGAACCTTTATTGATGTGGAAAACTATAAAGCAAGCGATAAAAGAAATAAGAAAACACACTGGAAAAGGAAGCATTAATATCAATACCAACGGAAGTGATCCAATAGCTGTGAAAGCCTTGTGCGAAGCAGGTTTGAACAGCATACGCGTAAGCATGAATTCTGCAAGAGAAACAATTTATACGCCTTATTATCGTCCTAATAATTATACGTTTGAAGATGTTGTGGAAAGCTTAAAAGTAGTTAATCAATATTCCGGATGGACAAGCATTAATTATTTCGTTTTTCCCGGGATGACCGACAGCATTGAAGAGTACGAAGCATTGAGAAAATTAATAATTAATACTGGATTAAAAATGATCCAATGGCGCAATTTCAATATTGATCCTGATTGGTACCTGGGAAAAATTGGTGTCACAGAAACCGGCAAGTGTATTGGTATCCGCTCAATGATGCATCTTTTAAAAGAAGAATTTCCAGATCTGAAATTTGGATATTACAATCCTTCTATCGAAAGGATAAAAGGAGATTTTGGGATGGATTACGCAAAGTAATAATGAGTCCTCAAGCAAATTCCAACTATTTTTCCCATTTAATAATCTGCGAAATCAAATTATTGAATACAATTTATTTATTCAAAAAATATACTGCGGAGCTAAGTATTTACATTACAAGTCAAAAGCAGAATTTCACATTTATTAAATTAAATCAGAGAAATAAAGAACAAAAAAATTCCAGCCTGTTTTGAAACAAACTGGAATTTTTATTTTTTTAAAATAATTACTGAGCCATCACTGTCCCATTTGCATCTACAGTTTCACTTTGCATTTGTCCTGTTTTATTAAACCTTACTACATATGCATTGTCCGTTAAAGTATGTTTGATTGTTGTAATACTGTATAGATCCGATCCAAACTGAGACTTTAATTTTGTGCTAACATCATCCGGAACGAAAGTCTTGTAAAGAGGAAGATTCAAATATCCAAGCTGGCCTGGCTGTTTCATCATAGAATTTCCCATTTGAGAAGAATTCATGTTTGTATTTGACATACTGTTTACGGCTGAATTCATGTGATTAGTAGCAGTATCTGCCATATTATGTGCAGCTGAATTCATATGATTACTTGTAGAATCCATTGTTGCGTTTGTTGCATTTACCGCTGAATTTACATGATTATTTGCAGAATCCATTTTAGCATTTGCACTATTTACGGCTGAATTCACATGGTTATTTGCAGAATCCATTGTTGCGTTTGCTGTATTTACAGGTGTAGTCATATTTGTTACTTTGTTACTGTCCACTTGCGCCATTAAAATACTTCCCGAACAAGTAAAAAATAAGCTGATGATTAATGCTTTCATAAAAATTAATTTAGTTTTTGTTAATTTGTTTGACCACTATAAGACAATTATTATGCCGCGACCATTTTTCCTATAATAATTTTAATTCCCTGGATCGTTATAAACTAAAATATAGTTTTATGTTTTATTGTTTACGGGCAACCATTTTATATAAAACTGCATTTATATTTTTATAAAAATTTACACTGTCGTCTATATGAATTTGTCAGACCTTATTGCAGAAACCAGGCAGGGGAGCGCGGCGGCACAAAAATGTTTGTTCGATGTAATGTCAGATAAACTGTTAATGATTTGTCGGCGTTATGTGAAAAATCCTGAAGATGCGGAAGAAATCATGCTGGATGGCTTTTACAAATTCTTTAAACAGTTATCGGCATTTACTTACAAGAGTGATGCGGCTTTGTTTGGGTGGTTGAAGCAAATCATGATCAATGAATGCCTGATGTTTCTCCGTAAAAAAAATGTATTTACCATCGTGTCCGATTCAGACGCTGAAAATATTTTGGTGGAAGAAGAAGCGCTGAATAATTTATCAGCTGCTGAAATTTTTAATCTTGTGATTCAATTACCTGTTGGCTATCGAACAGTTTTTAATTTGTATGAAATAGAAGGAATGGGACATAAAGAAATTGCTTCATTACTTGGCATTTCAGATGGTACATCAAAATCACAGCTAAGTAAAGCAAAAGTTTTATTACAAAAAATGTTATTGAAAAAAGGTATCAATTATGTCAAACGAAAATCGCAGTAATATCCAAAACTGGAGAACTAAATTAGATGAGCTGGACAGCCTGCCCGGAGAATCTTTACCCGATAAAAGTATTTCCTGGGAAAAACTTCATGCGCGCCTCCGCGGAAAAAAACGCGACAAAAGAAAGGCTTGGTACTGGGCAGCAGCTTGTTTGTTACTTACATTGATAATGATAACATGGAAATATTCTGGCACTACAAAAAATAATATTTCGCAACAAAATATTACACACAGCAAGGTTGAATGCTTATCACGAAAAGAAAAGTTTATATTGAAAAAAGATACAAATAAAATGATTTCTTCAAATTCCGAAGAGAAAAAGCTTACTTCGAAAATTGAGCTTAGAAATAAAAACATTAAAAAGAATTTTGACCAAAAAGAAGCATCTTTTCAAAGTGCAAATACTAATTCCGTTAATGAAATTATTTCTCCAGAACCTATTAGCAATCCTAATAATCCAATAACTGTAACAATTTTAAATGCTCCGCCATCTATGAGGAAATTAAAGGTAATTCACCTAAACGAATTAGGCGACCCCGTTGAAGCTTCGCCTGATTTGGCAAACAAAAGAGATCTGCATTCCTTTCAATTCAAACTTGCTGCCCAGGAAGTTTATACCAACTCTCCGGTCGCTTTCAATAAAACCGGCTTTACTATTTTAAAAACAAAATCTTCTCCTTCAAACTAAAATAAAATGAAAAAAACAATCAGCCTATTGATGCTTTTTACAAGCATCACAGCAGCACTTTGCGCTCAATCAACCAATAAATCAGATAAAGCATTTGAAATTCCGCAAAATATTATTATCAACCGGCGGTTCTACATTGATCTTGATAAAGGCAATAAACTTCAAATCGAATTAACGGATATAACAGATATGGAAAAAGTTGCCAATATTGATTCGTTGCTGCAGGTTTTTATAAAAGACATTACTCCACTGAAGGATTCCATTTCTGATCCACTTACCTCAAAACGTATAGATTACGTTACCGATGCTCAGGGCAGAAAAAAAATAAGGTTTCAGCAATTTTCACCTAAGGGTGCGACTTTCCTAATAAACAAGGGAGAGTTTGCATCGCTAAGAACAGAACAGGATACAATCAATATCATAGGGATTATTACAAATCCTCCCAAGCCATCGCAAAAGATCAGTCTCACGCATCCACGTTATTATCACTTTACATTTTTCCTTAACAAAATGAGCGAGATCACAGATTATATGGATGGCCTTTTAACTCAAAAAATACGCACTATTCAAAATGACGTTTCGGATAAGTGGCCCCTCATTCTGGGCACGGGTTCGCATTATCTTAAAAAAGACAAAACTATTTCAGCCGATAAGCCGAAAGGTCTTACAACTTCCGGCACAGGAGATTTTCTTACAGGCTTTGCTACAGTTAATATTCAGAATTATAAGAATTATTTTGTCCCTTCGTTTTCTGTAGGAGCGAAGCTCACATTTTCTAATCGTGATCGCACGTTTAAATGGGAACCAGGCTTATTTTGGGAGCCGCATTTTCTCTTTGCAAAAGACAACCAGGGCAAGCTGCGCACTTACAGAAACGATTTTCTCACTTTCACATATGGGCAGGGTGGAACTACGGACCATGATCCACAAAAGGAATTCTCTTTCAGCGCCGTATTTTCATTGGGCTATCTTATCAGGAGAGAAGGTGATTTTATTGATAAAAATACTTTTCGTTTTGGCGCCGGTAAACTTAAATTGCTAAAAACTACAATTGAGCCTTCCTTGTATTTCAATAATTTTTTGAAAGGAATAACACCAGGTATTAGAATTAGTCAAAGCTTCTGAAATTAATGATATAGTTTTTTAATTTTGGCATTAGGTAATATTAAACTTAAAGAACAATAACATTTTGTTTAAGCTACTGATTTACATATTCTTGAATCATTTTATATTGATTTTCATTTTATGATTTCTCACCTTTTTTCTAATCTGGTATGGCTGGTATGGTTTCTGCTTTTTTAATCATAATCTTATCAAAAAAATAAACTAATAATTCTTAAAATTTAAAACAAAAATTATGAAAAAAGTACTCTTAGCACTTCTTGCAATTACACTTTCTTTTGGTGTTTTTGCACAGGATTCTGCCTCAAGCATGTCTCATTCACAAAACAGAAATTCGAGGAGACATGATGGAATTATGATGAGAAATGGAAAGTTGATGGTTTGGGAAAATGGCCAGGGCTCTCAATTAACACAAGATAGAACATTGAGCAATGGAACCATAATATCAAGTAATGGCACTGTTAAAATGAGCGACGGTACAACTAAAACATTAAAAGACGGAGACTACATTGGTATGGACGGAACGATGGGAACTATGGGGAACGGAAACGGAAAATGGAAATCTAAAGAAAAAATGGATGAAGGCAAAATGAAAAGCAAAATGAGTGACCACAGCACGGATTCTCAGAAATAATTTTTAAAAAAAACTAATCAACTTTAGCTAATCTGCTTAAAAGCAGATTAGCTATTTTTTTGTCATTTTTCTATAAGTTTTTGCAAGTATTTTTTTCGGATCTTTCATTATTTCATCATCGCCCAGCAGCATTCCCCATGGCTCAAGTGTTTCCACTCTGTCGAAGATAATTTTAGCAATTGCAATCGTAGGGATTGATAAAAACATTCCCGGAATTCCCCAAATCATCTCGCCAACAATCACCCCAATTAATGTAATGAATGGATTGATTCTCACTTTGGAGCCTACTATCACCGGCAGGAGGATATTACTATCAATAAGATGCATACAAATCACAGTGATCAGGACTAATAATATCTTAGCGCTGGCTGCGGCTGTAGCGAAAGTGATAATAATATTCAGAAGTAAGGCGGTAAAAATTCCGATGTAAGGAATAATGTTAAACAAACCTGTGATCAGGCCAAGAAGAATTGCATATTTTATTCCTAAAATGAGAAATACCGTGCAACAAACTCCCGCCACAATCGACATTTCCAAAAGCAATCCGAGTATATATTTTCTCATAATAAATTGCACTTGCTCCACAATATCCAGAACAATCGAGCTGTTTTCTTCTTTGAAAACTTTTATAAAAAATTTCAGGAAAAGACGACGGTAAAATAACAGGAAAAAAGTATCGATCATTATAAACACAAGAAATAAAACAATGGACGAAACAGAAACAACAGTTGCTCCGATCATCGTTGTAGTTTGATTGGTAATGTGTGAAGTTGCAGTGTCAATATAAGCCATTTGTTTGGCCAGGTCAACATGAAATTTAACCGCAATCCAATTTTGTAAATTATGCAATGTCAACATCAGCTGGTCTTTAAACTGTGGCCAATCCTGAGCCAGGCTCGTTAGCTGAGAGCCGATTACGAATAATAGTGAAGCAATTGCCAGTATAAGAATGACTACGGATAATCCGGCAGCAGCGCCACGGGGCAATCTTAGCTTTTTTTCTAAAAATTTGCACAGCGGAAATAATAAAATTGAAAAAAGCAATCCAAATACAAGTGGACAAAGAACTTCTTTTCCTACCGAAGTTAAGTAGCCAAGTGAAAGAACGCCAACCATAATCATAGCGAGCTTAAAATAAAAAGGCGCGGGATTTATTTTAAAAAAATTCATTGTGGATTTTTAAGATAATATTGACTCAATGAATGTGTAAAATAGTTAAAAAATAGTATTTGGAGTTTTTTAAACTTAATTCAAACTTTTGATGAAAAACTGTTTTTTTAAATAACATACCTTTGCCCACCATAAAAAAAATATGAAAAAAATAATATTTATCCTCATTGGAATTTCCTTTTTGAGCTCTGCGCTAAAGGCAGAAGATTCTTCATTTGTAATCAATGGAAAACTAGAAAAAATAAAAAGCGGTACCATTTATTTAAACATTTATGAAGGTGAAAAAACGGTGATGGATTCCGCATCCATTAATGAGGGCATTTTTAAGTTTAATGGCAATGTTTCCTCTCCGTATTTTGCTACTCTTACAATGCCATCCAAACCGGATGATTATTTTACTTTCTACATAGAACCTGCTACTATGGCTATTTCCGGCCGTGCAGATTCTCTAAAATTATTAAGCATAAAAGGTTCGCCTATAAACGATGATGATAAAATGTTTAAAGAAAGAATGAAAACAATTTCAATATGGGAAGCTGCCAATAGCAAAATATATGAACAGGCTTATAAAGATAAAAACAAAAAAGTAATGGACAGTCTTGATGAAGTTGATTTCGATGTATTGGCAGCAAAGAGAAAAGTTGTTTCTGCTTTTGTAAAAGACAATCCAAAGTCGATGCGCGGTGCAATGGCTATTTCAGAAAATTACGCCTACTACGCCGAAGCTAGCGACGTAGCGCCTTTATACAATTTATTGGATGAAAAAATAAAAAATTCTCCAAAAGGAAAAGAAATAAAAAAGATGGAGGATGTTTATTCTTCCGTGGCAATCGGAAAAGAGGCTCCGGAAATTACACAGTTTACCCCAGACAGTAATAAATTGAGTTTATCTTCTCTAAAAGGAAAATATGTTTTATTGGATTTCTGGGCGAGTTGGTGCGGCCCTTGCCGGCGTGAAAATCCAAACATTGTTGCCGCTTACAAGCAATTTAAAGACAAAGGATTCACCATTTTTGCTGTTTCGTACGACACTAAAAAAGACAGGTGGTTAAAAGCCATTGGCGATGATCATCTTGACTGGCACCAGGTTTCAGATTTGCAGGGTTGGAAAAATGCAAGTTCTGAACTTTATGGTATTAAAGCGATTCCATCAAATGTTTTGCTTGATAAAAACGGGATAATCATTGCAAAAAATATTTTTGGAAAAAAACTTACGGACAAATTGAGCGAGTTGATGAGATAAGTGAAAATGTAGATTTTTAAATTTATATTTCTCAAACCTTTCAACTCTTTCCTTAAAGATCACACCTTTTCACTTCTCAAACACTTTTGCTCATTTGCCCTTTAACCAATAATTTTGCGTTTAATTTTTGAAAAATAAATTTGGAATTTTTAAAATAAAGTTTACTGATGAAAGAAGTTGCATTCAGAGAAGCATTGCGCGAAGCAATGCAGGAAGAAATGAGGCGCGATGAAAATGTTTTTTTGATGGGAGAAGAAGTAGCCGAATATAACGGCGCATATAAAGTGAGCCAGGGCATGCTTGAAGAATTTGGGGAAAGAAGAATAATTGATACGCCTATTGCAGAACTTGGTTTTACGGGAATCGCTGTGGGTGCGGCTCAAAATGGCCTTCGCCCGATTGTTGAATACATGACATGGAATTTTGCCAATCTTGCATTAGATCAGATATTAAATACTGCTTCCAAAATGCTGGCTATGAGTGGCGGACAGGTTGGCTGCCCGATTGTTTTTCGCGGGCCAAATGGAAGCGCGGGCCAATTAGGTGCACAGCATTCCACTGCTTATGAAGCGATGTATGCCAATATTCCCGGGTTGAAGGTGATTTCAGTAAGCAATCCTTACGATGCAAAAGGATTGTTGAAAAGCGCCATCCGTGATAATGACCCAATAATTTTTATGGAAAGCGAAGTAATGTATGGTGAAAAGGGAATGATTCCTGAAGAAGAATATTTAATTCCTATTGGCAAAGCCAAAGTGGTGCGCGAAGGAAAAGATGTTACGATCGTATCGTTTAATAAAATGATGAAAGTGGCTCTGGGAGCGGCTGAGGAATTGGCAAAAGAAAATATCAGCGCAGAGGTAATTGATTTAAGAACCATTCGCCCATTGGATTGGCACACGATTTTGGAATCGGTTAAAAAAACAAATAGGCTTGTAATTGTAGAAGAGCAATGGCCGTTTGCTTCCATTTCTTCTGAAATTGCTTATCGTGTTCAAAAAGAAGGATTTGATTATTTAGATGCTCCCGTTCGCAGAATTACTTCTTTGGATGCGCCGATGCATTACGCACCCAATTTAGTTGCCGCTTATTTACCGGATGTTCCACGCACAGTGAATCTGGTAAAAGAAGTAATGTATCTGAAGAAATAAATTTCATTTATTTTTTTGCAATTGCGAATTTCTATATTTTGGGTTATCACGGTATCTTCTATACCTAAAAAATATCTGACATGAATATTGGAAATTTTTATTATCCATTGCCTCACAATGAACCCGTGCTTAATTATACCCCGGGAACCTTAGAACGTGAACTTTTAAAATCCGCGCTCAAAGAATTAAAAAGTAAGAAAATAGATGTGCCAATGTACATCGGAAATGAAGAAGTACGCACAGGAAATAAAGTTGAGATTCGGCCACCGCACGAAAGAAATTATGTGCTGGGACATTTTCATTCAGGAGATTCAGGACATGTAAAAAAAGCGATCAATGCCGCATTAAAAGCAAAGGATAAATGGGCTAATACAAGCTGGGAAAACCGGGCAAATATTTTTCTGAAAGCCGCCGATCTTCTGGCTACAAAATACCGCCCATATATTTGTGCGACAACCATGCTCGGTCAAAGCAAAAATCCTTTCCAGGCTGAGATCGATGCGGCATGCGAGCTCATAGATTTTTTAAGATTCAATGTTCATTTTTTAAGTGAAATTTATAATCAGCAGCCAATAAGCAGCCCAGGTATAAATAACCGGATGGAATACCGGCCTTTAGAAGGTTTTGTATTGGCTATTACTCCATTTAATTTCACTGCTATTGGCGGAAATCTGCCAACGTCGGCAGCCATGTGTGGAAATGTAGTTGTGTGGAAATGCGCTAACACACAGGTTTACAGCGCGCAAATGTTTATGCGCATTTTAAAAGAAGCAGGTTTGCCGGATGGCGTTATTAATTTAGTTTTTGTTGAAGGCCCTGTTTTAGGAGATGTCTGTTTCAATCATCCTGATTTTGCCGGAATTCATTTTACAGGAAGCACAGGCGTGTTCAACGGCATGTGGAAACATATCGGGGAAAATACAAAAATTTATAAATCATATCCAAGAATTGTTGGTGAAACCGGAGGTAAAGATTTTGTGATAGCTCATAAAAGCGCTGATGTAGATATTTTGGTTACCGCACTTTGCCGCGGCGCATTTGAATACCAGGGGCAAAAATGCTCTGCCGCTTCCCGTGCTTATATTCCTTCAAACATTGCTGTGCAAGTAAAGAAAAAATTAGTTGCTGAAATAAAGACCATGAAAATGGGATCTGTTGAAGATTTTTCTTGTTTTATAAATGCAGTCATTGATGAAAAAAGTTTTGATAAACTGGAATCTTACATCAGGCAGGTAAAAAAAGATAAGGACGCTAAAATTTTAGTTGGTGGAAAATGCGATAAAACGAACGGATATTTTATTGAACCAACTGTAATTGAAGTTACTGATCCGCGTTATGTAACCATGTGTGATGAGCTTTTCGGGCCTGTTCTTACTATCTATGTTTATGATGAAAATAAATTTGAAGATGCGTTAAAATTAGTGGATAGCACTTCGCCATATGCGCTTACCGGTTCAGTAATTGCGCAAGACAGATATGCTGTAGAAATGGCTACGAAAAAATTAATCAACAGCGCCGGTAATTTTTATATCAATGATAAACCGACGGGCGCTGTTGTAGGCCAGCAGCCGTTTGGCGGAGCCAGGGGAAGCGGCACTAATGATAAAGCAGGAAGTATTTTAAATTTGTATCGCTGGTTGAGCGCAAGAGTAATCAAAGAAACTTTTAATCCTGCTACGGATTATCGTTATTCTTTTATGAATGAAGAATAAAAAAAATAGAGAAAAAAATTCCCAAATCCCGGATTCAAAAGTCCAATCTATTGTAGGATTTAAGGGCCGCCGCTTATGAATACCATTCTTAATAAATATCAACTTCAAATTACCATTGAGCGCTTGGCGTATCAAATAATTGAGAATTATATTGACCTTTCAACGTTAGTTTTAATTGGTTTACAGCCCCGGGGTATTTTTCTTGCAGATAAAATTTATCACCAATTATTGATGATCAAACCAGAACAAAATTTTCTTTACGGAAAACTTGACATTACTTTTTATCGCGATGATATTCGCAAGGAATTGCATGAGGCCAATCAAACAGATATTTCTTTTTCTATAGAAGATAAAAATGTAATTTTGATTGATGATGTTTTATTTACCGGAAGAACTATCCGCGCAGCTTTAGACGCAATTCTATCTTTTGGCCGTCCAAAAAAAGTAGAATTATGTGTGTTGATCAATCGCCGCTATAGCCGCCAACTTCCTATCCAGCCTGATTATTGCGGCAAATCTATTGATTCAATTATTTCACAAAAAGTAAAAGTAGAGTGGGATAAAGAGGAAGTGAATTTGTATTGAAAACGCCAATCGAAAAATTTTCAACCTGATACTGGACGAATCATCAATTGTAAATTTTCTTTTCAAATAACTTGCAGCATTGAACAAAAAATTAATAATTATCGGAGGCGGCGCAGCCGGTTTTTTTTGTGGGATAAATGCTGCATCAGAAAACAAGGATCTGGAAGTTGTAATCGTTGAAAAATCAAATAAATTATTAAGCAAAGTAAGAGTAAGCGGAGGTGGCCGGTGTAATGTAACACACGCCTGCTCTAGCATAGCGGAAATGATCAAAAAATATCCACGGGGAGAAAAATTTTTGAAACAGGCATTTCATCATTTCTTTACAAGCGATACAATCGCATGGTTTGAGAAAAGAAATATAAAATTAAAAGAGGAAGCTGATGGCAGAATGTTTCCCGAAAGCAATTCATCCGAAACAATAATCAATTGCCTTTTACAGGAAGCAAATAAATATCATTTACAGATTTTAATGAACTGCGAAATTGTAAAAATTGAAAGGATTTCTTCAGAAGAAAATAAAAATCTATTTCAATTATTTACTAAAGATGGTTCTCTTTTAGAAGCCAATTATGTTTGCATTGCCTGCGGCGGCTATCCAAAAACTGATCAGTATAAATGGCTTGCCGGGCTTGGGCATAGCTTTGAAAACCCTGTCCCTTCGCTGTTTACATTCAATATCCCCCAAAATTCTATATCTGCGCTTATGGGAATTTCAATAGAAAATGCGCAGGTAAAAATCAACGAAATTAAATTATCTCAAACAGGGCCGTTATTAATTACTCATTGGGGATTTAGCGGGCCAGCTGTGTTAAAGCTCTCTGCTTTTGCAGCGCGTAAACTTGCAGAGATGAATTATGATTTTACTATTTCGATAAACTGGCTAAATGATTATAATGAAAATTCATTATTAGAAAAACTCAGATCAACCAGGCACGAACTTGGGGCTAAAAAAATTAATAATAAAAATCCATTCAATCTTCCGCAAAGATTATGGGAGTATCATTTACAACAATGCAGAATTGATTCCGAAACCAGATGGGCAGATCTTCCTGCAAAGCATCAAAATCAATTGGCCAAACAATTATGCGCACAGCAGTTTCATGTAAAAGGCAAAACAACCTTCAAAGAAGAATTTGTAACTGCCGGCGGAATTAAATTAAATGAAATTGATGCCAATACAATGCAAAGTAGAATACTTCCCAATCTTTATTTCTGCGGTGAAATTCTCAATGTTGATGGAATAACCGGAGGCTATAACTTTCAACATGCCTGGACAAGCGGATGGATCGCGGCGAAAGCAATCACAAAGCAAAATAGCCGGCCCGGATAATCCTAAATAATTATATTCTGTTTACAAACTTTATTGGCACAAAATTTTATAGCGATTCAATTACTTATTTCTTATTTTAAAAATATCCCGGATGCCAAAAGATAACGCGGTTGAAAGATTATTAGCGCAACAAAAAAAATCAAATTTCCCTGAAAAGATAATTCCAATGTTAGCTACATTAGTTGATAAACCATTCGATTCGCCAGGATGGATGTATGAAGTAAAATGGGATGGCTATCGCGCAATTGCTTTCATAAGAAATGGAGTAGTAGAATTAGCTTCAAGAAATTCAAAATCCTTTAACGATAAATTTTATCCTGTTTTCCAGGAATTGCAAAAGTGGAAAATGAATATGATAATTGACGGGGAAATAGTAAGTGTCAATGAAAAAGGTTTAGCAGATTTTAGCAGCTTACAGAGCTGGAGAAGTGAGGCTGATGGCGAACTGATCTATTATGTTTTTGATGTATTATGGATCGATGGAAAAAGTACAATGCATTTACCATTAATTGAAAGAAGGGAAATTTTAAAAAGCATTTTGCCAGAGTCGGGAAACATCCGGCTTAGTGAAAATTTTGAGACAGGAGGTATCGAATTTTTCAAACTTGCTGAAGAAATGTCGCTTGAAGGAATCATGGCAAAAAAAGCAGATAGCATTTATGATCCCGGCAGCAGAACAAAAGATTGGCTGAAAATAAAAACACAGAAACGCCAGGAAGTAGTGATCGGCGGCTTTACTAACAACGAAGGATCCTCGAAATTATTCAGTTCATTATTAGTGGGTGTTTTTGAAAGTGATCGGTTGATATACACAGGAAAAATTGGAACCGGATTTACTCAAAAATTGCAATTGGAAATGATGGGAAAATTTAAGCCACTCATTATTGAAGATTGTCCTTTCACGCAAATTCCTGATGTAAATAAACCTTCCCGTTTCAGGCCAAATCCACCAAAGGCTGCAGCTGTTTGGCTTAAGCCAGAAATAATTTGTGAAGTCAGCTTCAGAGAAATGACAAGTGATGGAGTGATGAGGCATCCTTCCTTCGAAGGATTGCGTGAGGATAAAAAGCCAAAGGAAATCTTTTTAGAAAAGGAAATTGAAACAACAAAAATTGTAAATGAAGGCCCAAGGCTCAATCAAAAAAATATTATTCCAGCTGCGCCCGAAAGCTCAAGAAAAACGTTATTGAATCCGACAGAAGAAACACAGGTAAGAAACGTTAATGGGCATGATCTGAAATTTACTAACCTGAGCAAAATTTTTTGGCCTGCTGAAAAGATCACCAAAAGGGATTTGATCAACTATTATTACCAGGCAGCGCCTTTTATTTTACCCTATTTAAAAAACAGGCCGCAGTCGCTCAATCGTTTCCCAAACGGAATAAATGGAAAAAGTTTTTATCAAAAAGATGTAACAGGAAAAGTTCCAGGTTGGATAAAAACATTTCCTTACCACAGTAATATTGATGGTGACAAAAATTATATGATCATCAGTGATGAAGCAAGTTTGCTATACCTCGTGTCGCTTGGTTGCATAGAAATAAATCCGTGGAGCAGTACAGATGTAAAACCTGATAATCCGGATTGGTGTATCATTGATCTGGACCCTGATAAAAATAGTTTTAACCAGGTAATTGAAGCCGCACAGGTTACCAGGAAAATACTTGACGCAGCAGGCGTTGATAGTTATTGTAAAACTTCAGGCTCTACGGGCTTGCATATTTATATTCCTTTAGCATCAAAATATTCTTATGAGGATTCCAAGGAATTTGCGCGAAAAATTGCAAAATTGGTAAATAAAGAATTACCAAAATTTACAAGTATAGAAAGAATGGTGAGCAATCGAAACGGTAAAATGTATATTGACTTTTTGCAAAACAGGCCACAGGCAACTTTAGCGGCTCCTTATTCAGTGAGGCCAAAACCAGGCGCAACTGTTTCGATGCCCTTGCATTGGGAAGAAGTAAAAAAAGGATTAAAAATGAAAAACTTCACTCTTAAAAATTCCATTTCCAGGATGAAATCCGAAGGTGATATATTTAAACCGGTTTTAGGTAAGGGAATCAATATTAAAGCGGCCACGAATAAATTGAATGAACTTGAATAATAAGTTTATTTACATCATCATTTTTAATGAAATGCTATTGCTAAATCCTTAAAAACTATAAAATCACTTATCTCTATTATATAAGCGAAAAAGTAGTAAATCAATATTTCTGTCGAAAAAAATAACAAGCGTGGCTATCTTTTCTTTTTTATAATTTTCTTTCTTTATTTATAATTACTTCTTCAATTTCTCTCCAGAATCAGTTTTTAGATTTGTATAAATTATTAATAACTAAAAACAATCAACATGAAAAAAGTATTCGGTTTTGCAGCAATTATGTTTGCATTAAGCACAGCCACTTTCGCTCAGGAGAAGAATGAAAAAAATGAAGAACAAAAGGAAATGAAAAATAAAATTACTGTTCCTGCTCCTGTAAAAACTGCTCTTGCAAAAAAATATCCTGAGGCCTCAAAGGTTACTTGGGAAAAAGAAAATGGAAATTATGAAGCCAATTGGGGCGGCAAATCAGGCGAAGATCATTCCGTTCAATTTACACCATCAGGAAACTTCATTGAGATCGTAAACGCAATTCAGGTAAGTGAGCTTCCCTCATCCGTATCTGCATATGTGAAAACACATTATAAAGGCACAAAGATCACTGAAGCTGGAAAAGTAACTGATGCGAAAGGAAAGACATCTTACGAAGCAGAAATTCATGGTAAGGATGTAATTTTTGATGAGAACGGTAATTTTGTAAAAGCTGAAAAGTAAAAAGAAATAAATTGCATAATATTAGCTATCCCGTTCACAGCGGGATGGCTTTTGTTTTATAAATATGAATAAAAAAAATTCCATAATATTTCTTTTTTTTATTTTTCCTTTTTTTTCTATCGCGCAGAATAAAAACCTCAATTATTTTCTTGACAATTCCATTAATAATAATCCGAGAACTTTCGAATTACAGAATTTAATTTTAGCAAACAGGATAGACAGCCAGCTAATTGTTGCCGGCAATAGATTCCAAATTACTGGCAGCGGAAATGCTTACTACGCACCTGTTTTTAATGGGTTTGGCTACGACGGTGCCATCACAAACGGACAACAGCTTTCGGCATTGGTTGCATTGAATAAACAGATTTATAACAAGCGAAATTTAAGCCTTCAATTTAAAACTCTTCAAATTCAAAGAGATTCTTTAACTATAACTTCAGCAATTTCCAGGCAGGATATTAAAAAGGCGATTGTTACTCAATACATAACCACTTACAGCGACCAACTTCAGCTTGATTTTAATGATGAAGTAATTAATCTTTTGAAAAATGAAGAAAGTTTATTAAAAAAACTTACTCAAAAAAATGTCTATAAACAGGCGGATTACTTAGCATTTCTTGTTACACTTCAGCAGCAACAATTGACACGAAACCAGCTTCTGGTTCAGTATAGAAATAATTATGCAACGCTTAATTACCTCGCAGGAATATTAGACACCACTACTGAAAAGCTTACTGCGCCTGACATTGCGGTTGTCCAGAATTTTGATACACTTAATTCACCATTCTTTCTTAATTATAAAATCGACAGCCTCCGTATTTTGAACCAACGTTCAATCATCAATATTGGTTATCGCCCCAGAGTAAATCTTTTTGCAGATGCAGGTTATCAATCTACATTCACTATTACACCTTTTAAGAATTTTGGTACTAATTTGGGAATCAATTTAACCATTCCGATTTATGATGGCCGACAGAGAAAATTGCAATATGCGAAACTCAGCATTGAAGAACGGACAAGGCAAAGACAAAAAGAATTTTTTTCCAACCAGTTCAGGCAGCAGATTCAACAATTGGAACAACAATTAAATGACCTTGAAGGCCTTACCGGGCCTATCAATCAGCAAATAGAATATTTGCAGACACTAATAAATGTAGATGAGAAATTGCTGGAAACCGGTGATATAAAAATTACGGATTACGTACTTGCTTTGAATAATTATATAACATCAAAGAACCTGATTGTACAAAACCAGGTTGCCCGTTATCTTATAATTCATCAGCTTAATTACTGGAATCTAAAATAGTGAATGGTGAATCAAGAAGAATAAATTTTAAACAATGCTTAAATATTTCACAAGATTATTTTTTTTATTTTTTTCTTCTGTAATAATTTTTTGCAGTTGTAAATCAAAAGATGCTTCAGGCAGCGAAGCTCCCGCTGCAGAACCGCGTACACCCGTCACTGTTACATCAATTAATTATGATCCACTGGAGGAATCTGTGAACTTGAATGCTACATCTACTTACCTGCAAAAAAACTTTGTGAAATCTAATTTGATTGGATACGTGCAAAAATCGAATATCAGATTCGGTGATTATGTAAACCGTGGACAAACTTTATTTATTTTGAAAACGAAAGAAGCAACTGCGATCGGCAATTCGGTAAATAAATTAAATCCTGACTTTAAATTTTCCGGAGTGAATGTGATCAGGGCGGATGCAAGTGGATACGTAACTGAAGTGAATCACCAGGCAGGCGATTATGTTCAGGATGGCGAGCAGCTTGCCGTGATCAATGATTCTAAAAGTTTTGTTTTTGTAATGAACGTTCCTTACGAATACAAGCAATATGTTTCAGTTGGAAAGCAGGTGCAGCTTACATTGCCCGATGGCGAACGATTATTGGCAACGGTGAAATCCTCTTTGCCAATGGTGGATTCTGTTTCACAAACCCAGGCAGTTTCTTTAATAGTAAACTCATCGCGTTCTATTCCGGTTAATTTATTAGCGAAAGTAAAAATTATAAAAGTAACAAAGACGGCTGCGCCAACTTTGGAAAAAAAAGCGGTTTTATCAGATGAAACTTTAAGTAATTTTTGGGTAATGAAAATGATTGATGACAGCACAGCGGTAAAAGTTCCGGTGAAAACCGGAATTGAAACCGGAGATAAAGTGGAAATAATTTCACCAGAATTTTCTTCTAAGGATAGAATTTTATTGAATGGAAATTATGGATTGGCGGATACGGCAAAAGTGACGGTATCCCCCAGTCCCTCCAAGGGAAGCGAGTGAGGACACAAATTCTAAGAATAATAAAATGATGATGAATACCATATTGAAGAACCAGGAAATTAAATGAGATACGAAAATCAAAATACGGCGCATGACATTGATCCTTCCTTCGGGCGGCAGGATGGCCGTAACCCGCGTTCTTTTTTCACAACATATAAAAGCCCGCTAGCAGTTACTCTCGCCATCATCATTATGGGAGGCCTTTTTGCATACACCAAAATGCAAACTTCTTTATTTCCGGAAATTACTTTTCCAAAAATAAAAATCATCGCGGATGCCGGCCTGATGCCGGTAGATAAAATGATGGTGACTGTAACACGTCCCCTGGAACTGGCAATAAAAAGAATTCCGGATCTCACTGATATTCGCAGCACTACCAGCAGGGGAAGCTGTGAGATATCGGCTTTTATAGACTGGAAGGCAAACGTAGATCTAAGCCAGCAAAGAATAGACGGAAGGATTGCCGAAATCAGAAATACACTGCCTGCGGATGTAAACATTACGGTTGAAAAAATGAATCCATCGATATTGCCGGTGATGGGCTATTCGTTGGAAAGCCATGAACTGTCGCCGATAGAATTAAAAGAGCTTGCGCTTTATACCATCAAACCTTATCTCAGCCAGGTTTCGGGCGTTTCTGAAATAAGGGTTATCGGGGGAAAATCAAAAGAATATTGGGTTCAGCTCGACCTGCAAAAAATGAGCACGCTTGGCGTAACTCCGGATGTGATCAATACAGCGCTTGCCCAGACAAACTTTGTAAGATCAAACGGATATCTGGCGGATTATCGCCATCTCTACCTCACAATTACTGATGCGTCGGTTATTTCGATTGATCAACTGAAAAATGCGGTGATCAGCAACAATGGAAAACGCGTTTTGCAATTGCAAGACATTGCGGATATCCAGGTGAAAGAAGCTGTGGAATACATTAAAGTGAATGCCAATGGCAAGGAAAGTATTTTGATCGCGGTAGTGAAACAACCGAACAGCAATCTTATTGATGTGTCAAAAGATATGGAAGCAAAAATTGCCGGCCTTAAAAATATTCTTCCTAAAGATGTAATTGTAAAACCTTATTATGTACAGGCCGATTTTGTAAATACATCTGTGAAAAGTGTTACGGATAGTTTATGGATAGGGCTGGCGCTGGCGATAATCGTTGCTATTATTTTTCTTCGGTCTTTCAAGGCAAGCGCGACTATTTTAATTATTATCCCTATTACACTTTCGGCTACATTAATTGTTTTATATGCGATTGGGTATACATTAAATATTATGACGCTTGGTGCGATCGCGGCATCTATAGGATTGATCATTGATGATGCCATTGTGGTGGTTGAGCAAATTCACCGGACGCATGAAGAACATCCCGGAGAAGAATACAAAACTATTGTGCAAAAAGCGATTCATTATTTGTTGCCTGCAATGATTGGGTCTTCTGTCAGCACGATTGTTATTTTTATTCCATTTATATTAATGAGCGGAGTCGCAGGCGCTTATTTTAATGTGCTTACCAATACAATGATCATCACATTGGTATGTTCATTTTTTGTAACGTGGATCGGGCTTCCCGTTGTTTACCTGTTGTTTTCAAGGAGAAAGAAAAAAGAAAAATTTGTTGTAAAAAAAGAAAAACCACAACAAGTAAAAAAACAAAAATGGGTTTCATTTTTTATTTTCCGGCCATGGATCAGTTTTATTTTTGTTGGCCTATTGATACTTTCTATAGTATTGATTTTACCCAAATTAAAAACAGGTTTTTTGCCCGATATGGATGAAGGTACTATAGTGATGGATTATTCCTCTCTTCCCGGAACTTCTTTGGAAGAAACTGATAAAGAATTGCAGCAAGTTGAAAAAATAATTACATCTACCCCGGAAGTAAACGCATATTCCAGGCGCACTGGAACACAAATGGGATTTTTTATAACTGAGCCGAATACTGGAGATTATCAGATTCAATTAAAAAGTAACCGCAGTAAAAAAACCACTACTGTAATTGAAGATATACGGAAAAGAATAGAAGCTTCACAACCAGAACTGCGGGTGGATTTTGGCCAAGTGATAGGAGATATGCTGGGCGACCTGATGACTTCTGTGCAGCCAATAGAGATAAAAATATTCGGCGATGATCAACAAAAGTTGCACGATTTGGCAAAGCACGTCGGAACTGTTTTAGAAAATATACAAGGAACTGCGGATGTATTTAATGGAATTATTATTACTGGGCCTTCAGTTATCGTGGTTCCTGATTATAATAAAATCGCCCAATTTGGAATTACCCCAGCCAATCTCCAGTTTCAATTACAAACCTCTCTACAGGGTAATCTTATCGGAAATATTTTTGAAAAAGAGCGTCTTTATCCGGTAAGATTAGTTTATCCGGGGAGTAAATTAATGAGTGTAGAAGATGTTAAAAAATTACAGATCGCTTCACCGGATGGAAGGCTGAAACCGATTGGTGAATTGGCTGATGTGCAGGTGAATGAAGGCGCGGCAGAGATACAAAGAGAGAACCTTCAATCAATTGGCGTTGTTACTTCAAGGCTTGAAAACAGAGACCTGGGAAGCACGATAAAAGAAATCCAAAACAAAGTGAGCCAACAGATTCATTTGCCGGTTGGTTATCACATTGAATATGGTGGAGCTTACGCTTCACAACAGCAATCATTCACCGAACTGCTCATGATTTTAATTGCGTCAAGCCTTTTGGTTTTTGGTGTGATATTATTTTTATTTAAAGAAATAAAAGTTGCACTGGCGATTTTAATAATTGCAGTATTAGGGATTTCAGGAAGTTACCTCGCTTTATTTTTTACAGGAACTGCCCTTAATGTTGGTAGTTATACCGGTTTGATAATGATCGTAGGAATTATTGGAGAAAACTCTATTTTCACTTTCCTGCAGTTTAAAGAAAACCTGCATCATCAATCTGTTGATGAATCTATTGAATTTGCGATCTCAACACGTTTGCGGCCAAAACTCATGACTGCGTTAGGCGCTATCATCGCGTTAATGCCACTTGCACTGGGGATCGGCGCTGGCGCAGAGCTTCACCAACCTCTTGCCATCGCAGTGATTGGAGGGTTTTTAATTGCACTTCCATTATTGCTGATGGTATTGCCTTCAGTGTTAAGGTTGTTGTATAAAAATTATAAAATGAAAGAAGTTAATCTTGCAGAATAGAAAGGAATATACTATTGAAGCCTGATAATTTAGAAACAGGGATTTCTATATTTTGGCTTATCACAACACCAAAGAGAATTACTTTATTCTCTTATATTTTTTCAAAATGTCAATTACTTCGCGGTGAGGAAGTGCATAAACCTTGTTGGCATTGATTCCTTCCATTGTTTCTGCCGCAATCATTGCATTGATAATTGCTTCTTCTGTAGCCTGGATAGTTGCTTCAAATAAAACACCCATTTTATCATTTGGAAACAATTTGATTTTTTCTTCATTGTTTCTGTCAAACGCATTTTTATTTGCTGTTGAAAAAGCTAAAAAAATATCGCCGGAACCATTGCCGCCAATTCCGCCGGTTTTCCCAATTCCTAAAGAAACACGTTGTGCAATTCGTTTTAACTGATGTGGCAATAAAGGAGCATCTGTAGCTACAATGACAATGATAGACCCGGTTTCAGAATTGGGATTTTCTACTTTTTTACTTGTTATAAAACTATTGAAAACCGGCGGCAGTATATCGCTTAGCTCTTTGCCAACAGGAACACCGGCAATTGTGAGCTGAGAGCGATTTCCAAAATTTGTTTGCACTAAAACGCCAACATGATAGCTGCCATATTCTTTGTCAATCACTCTTGATGCAGTACCGGTTCCACCTTTGAAATCAAAGCAAACCATTCCTGTGCCACCACCGACATTTCCTTCGGCTATTTTTCCTGATCTTGTATTTTCTAATGCTTTCAAAACGTCTTCCTTGGTTACATGAAAACCATAGATGTCGTTTAAAAATCCATCGTAAGTTTCTGCTACTACCGGGTATGAATACCAGGTGCCTTCTTTGTCCGCAATGTAATAATGATTTTTATCCATCCACTCCAAAGCCACGTCACGCGTGATTCCTACGCTGCCAGTATTAGTAATTAAAATAGGCGTTTCCAAAAATCCGCTTTCTGTTATCCAGTGAGTGCCTGTCATGTCGCCATTGCCATTCAGCATGTGCCAGTTAGCAAAAACCGGCGTGAATTTTTTTCCTCCGGGAAGAATAGCCGTAACGCCCGTCCTGACAGGCCCTTGGCCTTTAATCAAATTTCCTTCACCGGCTATGATAGTTGTATATCCAACTTCTACACCATCAACATCTGTAATAGCATTCAATTTGCCCGGAATTCCATCAAGTGGAATTCCAAGATCTCTTGCCCGTGGTTTTTGTGCAAAAGAAGATTTTGTATCAGATAAAAGAACAGACATAATTTTTTTTTGCATCGTTCAAAAGTTACACGCTAAAATCTTTTAGAAATAAAGATATAGAAATTGTAGAAAACTATAAAATGGATTATCAGGATGTTTCAAAGAATGGATAACAGTTGGCATAAACGCAGTTATTTTTATTTTATAAAAGCCAAAAATTTTTTATTTTAAAATTTTTTTTAAAGGATAACAGGTATGCATAGACGTAGATCGATTCAATAAAAGTGATTCAACAATTACCATGAAAAGATTAGAAAGCTTTGATAAATTAAAATAGATACTTTGAAAATATAAGTTTTAATTTTGAAACAAATTATCAGATTTACCACTTAAAATAATTTCCCAAAAAAATTAATTACTATTCTATGATCAGAGTTAAAAGTCTAATTCAGGCATTATTTTTTTGTTTCACATTGATCTCTTTTTCTTATGCACAAAAAATCGGGGGCACGATTAAAGACGGGACAGGCAGGGCAATTGAGAGTGCTTCAATTATCGTAAAAGGAACACGATCCGGAACAACTTCCAATGCTTCAGGAGAATTTTCGATCAACGCAAAACCTGGTGATGAAATAATTGTAAGCGCTTTGGGTTATGGAATCCGGCTGGTAAAAATCGAGGATAATTCTTTGCTTTCCATAATAATGCAGGCGCAAATTACCGACCTTGATCAAATAGTTGTTTTAGGAAGCAGAAGTGGAGGCAGGGTAAAAACAGAATCCCCTGTTCCTGTTGATGTTATTAGCCTGGGAAATACAAACCTTACCACTGCAAGGCCTGATTTAACTTCATTACTTAATTATGCTGCGCCTTCATTCAATTACAATAAACAAAGCGGCGGCGATGGTGCAGATCAAATAGATCTTGCCACACTTCGTGGTCTGGGGCCGGATCAGACATTGGTATTAGTAAATGGAAAGCGGAGACATCAAACTGCATTCGTGGCTATTTTTGGAACAAGAGGCCGGGGAAATTCAGGAACAGATTTAAACGCAATTCCTGAGTCTGCCATTGACCGCGTCGAAATATTGAGGGATGGAGCATCCGCGCAATATGGCTCTGATGCGATCGCGGGGGTTATTAATTTAGTCTTAAAAAAAGATGTAAATAAATGGCAAATAAATTTAGGTGGTTCAGGATATTATGATAAAAAATACAATCCCTATTTTGGTAACGGTTTGAAATCGCAATATTCTTTTGGAGACCCAATAGATGGAAAGGCATTGAATGTGGGCATTAACAGGGGCTTTGCTATTGGCAAGTCAAAAAAAGGATTTATTAATTTATCAGGTAATTTTTTTACTCAAGGCAAAACATTCAGGCAGGTGTTGGATACTAATCTAAACCATAAAGATGGTTTACCTATTAATACTGGCCGGCGGGCTAATGGTGATGCCTCTGTAACCAGCGGAGGCGCCATGTTGAATATGGAAGCACCTTTGGCCGGCACTCAAACAAGTTTTTATTCCTTTGGCGGATATAATTATAAAGCGTCGGATGCATTTGCATATACACGTACTTTCCATGGATATAATGGGCTCTCCTCTCCTAAACCAGCAAGGTTCCCCACAGATGATAATGGTAATTTGATATGGTATCCAAGTATCATGAAAAGTATTCCCACTCCCGGCGGCATACCGGATACCACCTTTGATCCTCATGAGCAAACGCACATTACTGACGCATCTTTGGCAGTTGGCTTTCGTGGCTCAACACATAGCAATTGGGATTGGGATTTGAGCAATACAGTTGGCAAAAATGATTTTCATTATTTCGGTGATAAAACTTTTAATGCATCACTCGGCGCAGCTGGGATAAACAAAAACCATTTCAATGATGGAGGATTTAGTTTTTTACAAAACACTACCAACCTTGATTTCAGTAAACATTATGCCACAATAGCCAGCGGTTTTAATCTTTCATTTGGTGCAGAATATAGGTTTGAACAATATAAAATTTATGCAGGAGAAAAAGATTCTTATTTTAATTATGACCAAACCGAAACCAAAGCTGCCGGCTCGCAAGGGTTCCCCGGGTTCCAACCTGCGGACGTCGTAAATGCTAAAAGAAATACGGAAGGCTTATATGTACAAGGTGATTTGGATATAACTACAAAATGGCTTATCACAGGCGCTGTCCGTCTGGAAAATTATAGTGATTTTGGTTTTTTAAGCACCTATAAATTTGCAACGCGTTATAAAGTTTCTCACAATGTAAATATCAGAGGTTCTATAAGTACAGGTTATCGCGCACCATCTTTGCAACAAATTAATTTCAGCAACACGTTTACCAACGTACAGGGTGGAAAATCTTTTGATGTAAAAATAGCGCCCAATTACAGTCCTATCACAAAAGCTGCGGGGATACCTTCATTAAAACAGGAGCGTTCGCTCAACGCAAGCCTCGGTTTTACCGCCAAACCTTCGCCGGAATTTACAATAACGGTTGATGGTTATATCGTAAAAATAAAAGACAGGGTAGTGCTTTCAGGGCAGTTTGATACAACCACAATTGCGTTGAAATCAATATTGCAACAGTTAAATGTATCACAGGCACAGTTCTTCGCAAATGCTGTAAACACTACCAACACTGGCGTTGATATTATTTTGAACTATGATAAAAGATGGGGCGGCAATAGCCTGAATATATTATTAGCCGCTAATTTTCAGCACATGACGATTGATAAGGTAAATGTTCCGGCAGCGTTAAATAATTCCTTTGGTGAACGCCAGTCATTCTTTAGCGATAGGGAACAAAAATTTGTTCTTGCCTCAGCTCCTCCGGAAAAAATTGGATTGACAGTGGATTATGGCTTTGCAAAAAAATTGAAGATCGGGACACACCTTACTTATTTCGGAAAAATAACTCTCTTTGGATATGGATATGCTACTACTTATCCTCCAACAGTGGCTTTGGATGCGGATCCCAACACTACTGTTCCGGAGCAATTTAATTACAATGGAAAATTGACTACCGATATCTATGCTTCTTATAAATTATGCAAAACCACAACTTTTTATATAGGCGCTGATAATTTATTCAATGTGCATCCTGACCTTGGATATGTTAACGGGGCAAAATTATCCTCTTATGACGGTGAAGCCGGCGGTCCCTGGGATGCTGTGCAGATGGGCACTAACGGGCTTCGGTTATTTGTAAAAGCGCAATTTAATTTTTAAAGAAACGAATTTCTGTAAAATTTTATTTTATAACAGGTATGCATAAACGAAAGAGGCTGTTATTTCTAACAGCCTCATTTTTTTCATAAGTAAACATCTAATTTTTAAACTATCTCTTAGTGACGGTGATTTTGCCTGCGTATCTGCCTGTCAGCCCGTTTCAATGGATGTTTAACACCATCGTTTTTTAGATCTTTAATGTCACCTTGGCGGTCCATTTTATCGGCTTTGATGTTTTTGGTTTCTGCTTTTGCTTCGGCTTTATTGCCGTGTTTCATTTCATAATTTCTTAACTTTTTGTCATGACGGATATCTCTTGTGTCTTTTCTCATGTCCTTCATGTCTTGTTTGGTATCGGTTTGCTGAGGTGTGGTAGACTGTGCAAATGCACCAGCTGCAAACATGGCTGCTATTGCCATTAATGTTACTTTTTTCATGTTCTTACTTTTAAATTGTTTTTAGTTTTAAAATAAATTTTTAATTCGTTGTTGTAAGTAAGATTAAAAATTATACAAGAAGTTTAATCCAGATTTAGTTTTAGGGAAAAAATATTTTTCAAAAAATTTTTCAGCATTCCGGTTTTTTACAGGGATTTTCTTCAAATTCGGTTTCTAATGTCGTATGTTGAATGTTAAAATGCTGCAGTTCATGTTTGATCTTATTTTTTATTTCTGATATTTCTTCATAATTCATTTTACTTTCAAACACTGCATGCCCTGTCATTGCATTTTCTGTAGTGCTCATGGCCCAAACATGGATATGGTGTATATTCTTGACTCCCTCGATCATCGATGTTTTGTTTCTTATCTCATCAAGATCAATATCTTTTGGAACACCGTCTAATGACAGCCTGAGGCTTTCTCTTAACAAACTCCAGGTTCCGGCTAAAATGATTATTGCAATTACAATACTAAATATAGGATCGAGCAAATACCACTTCGTGTAAAAAATGATAATTCCACCTATAACCAAGCCTGCACTTACTAAAGCGTCGGACATCATGTGGAGATAAGCGCTTCTTATATTCAGGTCTTTCTCTTTATTTTTCATAAATAATCTTGCTGTTCCAAAATTGATGATAATACCTATGAATGCTACTATTGCAATTGTTTTGCCAGGCAATGGAGTTGGTTTGATAAAACGATTGATCGCTTCGTAAACGATTGCCCCAATTGATAATAATAATATCATCGCGTTGAATAAAGCGGCAAGAATAGTTGTTTTGCGATAACCATAAGTATATTGATTATTAGGTTTGACTTTTAATAAACGGAATGCCAGTAACGATAAGCCAAGGCTGCCGACGTCTGCAAGATTGTGGCCGGCATCAGATAATAAAGACAAGGAATTTATGGAGAAGCCAATTACTGCTTCTATTATAACAAATAAAAAATTTAATATTATACCAATAATAAAAGCACTGTTAACATTTGTAAGAACAATACTGTGGCTATGATCGTGGTGCGAATGATTATGTTCCATCATGCAAATGTAGAAACAAGATCAGCATTGTGTTAGATTTTATCAGATAATTATAATCTTATTTCTGATAAGCGTTAATGTAGCTTTTTCAAATATTGGGTAGTGTCTCAGTTTGAGATTCCTTTTTCTATATTTGGTAAAAAGTAGTTAGTTTTATTTAGTAGCAACCACTTTCATCCAACCGTTGCTCGTAATATTTCCAACATGATCAATCTCACTCCCTTTTTGATTTTTGATGGGAACTGTAGTGAAGCAATGAACTTCTATCAGTCCTGCCTCGGCGGAGAGCTCACCATTACTAAAGCCTGCGATACGCTGATGAAAGCGCAGATGCCACCAGAACTCCACCAAAGAGTGTTAAATGCACACCTGAAAAATGAGCTTATCGTCTTTACGGCAACGGATTGGCTGCATCCGACAAGGAAACCCCAGCAGGGCAATACAGTCTGCTTGTATATTAATGGCGGGACATATAGTGAGTTGAGGCAGATTTTCAAAAAACTTTCAGAAGGAGCAGATAAGAAGCTTTTGGATGACTTAAGAGATATGCCGTTTGGAAGCTATGGACATCTGGCGGATAAATATGGTGTTCATTGGTTTTTTCAGGGGGAGAGGAAGCAGGAATAACACTGAGACTTATTAAGCAGCTGTTGATTTTTAAACTGAGATACTACTAAATACTGTTAGTTATACGATGTTAGAGATTAGCTTAATTTCCTTAATGCAAATAGATAAGAAAAGCAACAACCGGAAATAAAAAAAATTCCTTCCGGAGCCAGCATGAATAATAACCTGCTGATTGACAGGAAGGAATTTCAAATTACTTTTATTAGTGGATTCTTCTTTTTAAATTTTGATTGATAGCTCCTTTCAATTGATTACTGATCCTGTAATCTACCATTCCATTAAACCGTAACGGATGGATACTAACAGGAATGGACATACGCAAAGATGGATCCGCTGCCATCCTCTCTATATGCGACATCCGGCTGAAACTACCCGAAGAAATATATTTAAAGATTTTCATCAGGTGATCATCTTTTGGATTTCCCCACGGAACATTTACATAATCAATTGCAAGCGCATCTGGAATTAATCCTGTAAAATAACCGCCTTGGTTATTAGCATTTCTTGTTTCAAAATTGATAGCATACAAATCTGCAAGAGCCTTTTCCTTATGGCTTACTGAATCAAAATCAGTAATATGGAAGGAAAAGAAACCTACAGGTTTTCCGTAAGTAGTATCACCCACTAACTTGACATTCATATAGGGCCTGAGAATATTATAAGTCAGCTCGCTCGCTGATGCAGTATGGCTGCTCCCGATAAAAAATACATTTTCTAATTGCAAACTTCCTCCGCCACTCCAAAGCACCTGGTTTTGCAAACCGATCTGGCTGGCAACTGCAGTTAATTTATCATTATAAAGATAATGGTACTTCTCTTTTCCTTTTACAGAAGCTGGAGCTACCAAACTGTCAATATATTCAGCAGTGCCGACAGAACCGCCACCATTATATCTGAGATCAATGATCAGTGAAGAAATATTTGATGATTGAAACTTAGCGAATACTCTGTTTAATTCCTGTTTGGTAAGAGTAGGAGCGCCATTATTATCAACGGCTGCAAAGGAATTAAATACAAAATACCCTACATTTTTACCACCCACTGAATATACAGAATCGAATAACACTGCGTTGATCTGGTAAACTGCTTTTGCAAGCATATTAGTAGTGGATGTTCCATTTGGTTTTTTGAAGGTGAAGGTTGCCTGTGCATCATTATAAACCGCATTGATCACTTTCTGAACATTGGTGCCATTGCTGCCATCATAAGATATATTTGCATCTCCATTGATAGCTGTAATTTCCCATCCTCTCGTAACACCAACAAGGCCTGAGGGTGAATTTTTATCTGCGAATAAAACATACAGATGAGTATTGTTATTGGCGTCTCTGGCATAAGTCACCTGCATTCCCAGATCGCCGGACACGCCTTGTTGTATTTCACCTGCTACCTGGCCATGATCCAGGAAGCTATATTTATCATAAGGCTTTCCGGTATTTGGATTGATCGCATAAGTTTTCATTTGCGCCAATAATACATCCGCGGAATCATAGGCGGAACTTAAAGGATTTAATTTAGGCACCTGTGCATACCAATAATAAGTAGGAAGAAAAGTAGTTGTGTCTCTACCCCCGTTAACATAACTTACCTGCATGATATTATACATAAGATACTTCAAAGAATCTGCATCTGAAAGCCCCGTTTTTCCTGTAATGACCGGGGGTGGTTGTGTGGGCGAATTACCTTTATCTTTTTTACACGATGAAATAAATGAACCAATCAAAACAGCGCTAAAAAGATAAACGAAAAGATAGTTTCCAAAGGATTTTTTCATGATTTTTTTTGCTTGACAAATTAGTGAATTTGTTTAAACCGTAAATTAAATTTACAATTTTGTGTATATTCCTTAAGTAGATTATGATTTTATTTTATTCCAACTGAAACTTACGATAAAAATAATCAGGCAGTTTCATTGCGATATCAATTCATTTTACCAGCATCTTTCAGGTTAATAATCACCTTTATTTTGCTGCACAATATTATACTTTTGAAAACAGGTTTTTCTACTTTTTGACTTGCGTGGCTTTAAACCCAATTCCTATTGTCTTAATGTAGCTTAGAATTATTTTTATTTTTTTAGCTAATCTTAATTTATGATTCTCTCCTTATATTTGCACCCGGCAAGTCTTATACGGCCAGCTCCTGCAGAACTCCCCCAGGATTGGAAGATAGCAAGGGTATGTGGTTGAGCGGTGCGATGTAAGTAACTTGCCGGTTTTTTTATTCCCCTCTTTGGATCGATTATCCAAAACTTTCAAGATTTTTATTGAAACATCAACCAAGTGAAATTTATAAAAGAACGAAGGTCTTTTTGCTGATAAATCGAACCGGTTTTTTATAAAAAATCACTTTTCGTTTATAAAAAATTTAAGCGCTCCTGTTTCTATATTTCACTAGCTTAAATTGGTTTTACGACCGGATCTTTTTGTGTTTCTGTTCATTTCTTTCATCAATTCCTCACCAGATTTTAATTTGCGGGGATCAGGTATTTTTTTTATATAAATATCAAACTCTTTGTGAACAGCAGGATTTGAACGCAACACTGCTTTTACATTAATTTTTTCTTTTGAGAAATTCGGTTCGATCCACAAAGTATTGCCAAAGAATTTTCCATCGCTGGCTGTAAAAACAATATCTGAAGAGTCAAGCGGGATGTACTTTCCGTTCGATAATTTGCCGTCAATATTGATATAATTATAAGTTCCCTTTTTCAGGCTATCTGTATAAAGGTTTACATAAATACTGTCAATCTTTTGTGCTTTCAGGAAAGAAGATAGAAATAAAAAAAAGAAGAAAAATAACTGCTTCATTAGTTTTTTAAAAGAGATTGGAAAGAGTATGGCAGGGTTGCATGGTTGTTGTGATTAAGTCAATCATGTAAAGTAGTTATATACATCATAATTATAAAAATTATCAAAAAGTGCAAAAACTACTTTTAGGTTTATTTCCGGAAAAAGTAAGAATTTTATAATTTTGAAAACTTAGTTTCTGATTAAGTTAATTTGTGTTATTTGAAACTAAAAAAAAATTTGCCCATTAAAAAATTTCAATTCATATTTGCATTCAGAAATGAAAATCATCAACACATATAATAGCTGGTGGCATACGATCTCCTGATTGTGCCTTGCTGTATTTGTGAATCAAAATATATCGCCCTGGCACTAAGCCGGGGTTTTTTTTATGAAAAAAATAGAGTTATCAACTACGTACAAAAAATTATTGGCGGATGTATTTACGCCCGTCGGTATTTATTTGCGTCTCCGCGACCGCTTCCGCGACACAATTCTTTTAGAAAGCGCCGATTTTCATGCGGGAGAAAATAGCTATTCCTTCATCGGTATTAATGCGATCGCTGGAATAGAAATAAGTAATTTGAATGAAATTGAATATAAATTACCCAATGAGGAACCAAAAAAAATCGCTATTAAAAAAGAAACAAAAGTCACAGATGAGCTTTGGAATTTTATGCAGCAATTTCATATTTCAGAACCACCGGGAATGCCTGTAAGCATGGCGCAGGGCTTATTTGGCTATACCTGCTATGATGCCGTCCAGTTTTTCGAAACAATAAAACTGAATGCTTATCTATCATCCACCTTCGGAGGACAGGAAGGGCCTGCCATTCCACTCGTGCGTTATCGTCTATACCAATATGTTATAGCGATCAATCATTTTAAAGATGAGCTTTTTATTTGCGAAAACCATCTCAAAGGAATTGAAAGCGAGATTGGGCTTATTGAAAGTATTATCAAAAGCAAAGATGTTCCCACTTACCCTTTTGCTGTTTTAGAAAATGAAACATCTCCATTGAAAGATGAACAATATGTGGGCATGGTAAAAAAGGGAATTGCAAGCTGTGCCCGCGGTGACGTTTTCCAGGTGGTATTGAGCAGGAAATTCCAGCAAAGATTTTCCGGGGATGAATTTAATGTTTACCGTGCACTTAGAAATATAAACCCAAGCCCTTATCTTTTTTATTTCGATTATGGAGATTATCGCTTGTTTGGAAGCAGCCCCGAAAGCCAGTTGATCGTCAAAAATAATATTGCAATCGTACACCCGATCGCCGGGACATCTAAACGCAGCGGAAACGAGGCAACTGATGAAAAGTTAGCGGAATATCTGTTGAAAGATAAAAAGGAAAACGCTGAACATGTGATGCTGGTTGATCTTGCACGTAACGACCTTAGCCGTTTATGCAGCAATGTGAGAGTGAGCCGGTTCTGCGAAGTGCAGTATTTTTCTCATGTTATTCATTTGGTGAGTGAAGTGAAAGGTACAGTAGAAAAAGATACGAATCCTTTTGAATTGCTGGCCGTTGCTTTTCCGGCGGGAACGTTGAGCGGAGCGCCAAAATACAAGGCCATGCAGCTTATCAGCGAGTATGAAAATAATTCACGGGGATATTATGGCGGCTGTATAGGTTTTGTTGGTTTCAATGGAGATATCAATCATGCCATAATGATCCGCACTTTTTTAAGCAAAAATAATCATCTCAATTACAGGGCAGGCGCGGGAATTGTCGCTGCGTCTAACCCTGATAGTGAGTTGCAGGAGGTAAACAATAAATTGAATGCTTTAACTGCGGCAATTAAATCAGCGGAAAATATTTAGGATATGAAAATATTGATCTTTGATAATTACGATTCGTTCACTTACAACTTAGTTCATGTTGTTGAAAAAATAATTCATGATAAAGTAGATGTGTATCGCAATGATAAAATTTCACTTGAAGAAATAAATGATTACGATAAAATTATTTTGTCGCCGGGGCCCGGATTGCCGGTTGAATCCGGATTACTTTTGCCACTTATCAAAAAATACGCTTCAGCTAAATCTATACTGGGCGTATGTTTGGGAGAACAGGCGATCGGAGAAGCTTTTGGCGGAACGCTTATTAATTTAAAAACAGTTTATCATGGCGTCGCTACAAAAATAATGGTCAATGAAAAAAGAAGCATTTTTAATAATGACGTGTTCCAAACATTGCCTAATGAATTGGAAGTAGGAAGATATCATTCATGGATCGTAGATAAAGAAAATTTTCCTGATGATTTAGAAATTACCGCAGAAGATGAAAACGGTTATATCATGGCATTGCGGCATAAAACTTTTGATGTGCAGGGCGTGCAATTTCATCCTGAAAGTGTATTGACACCAATGGGAGAAAAAATAATGAGAAATTGGTTGAATGTCTGAACTGAAAATGTCTGAACTGGGATTTATGAGATTTATGAGATTTTTCGGATGATAGGATTCCAGAAATAAATTGATTAATTATACCTTAAATATTTATGACGGATTTTAAATATGGTGAGATAACAGAAAAAATAATTGGCTCTGCATTTAGAGTGCATGGAACTTTAGGCAATGGTTTTCAGGAAGTAATTTATCAAAGAGCAATGGCATTGGAGTTTAATTCGATTTCTCTGCAATATGCCAGAGAATTTGAAATGCCCATCTACTACATGGATCAACATATTGGAACACGAAGGGTAGATTTTTTGGTAGAAAATAAAATTAGTGTGGAGCTAAAAGCGGTTATAAAATTAGAAGATGTCCATATTGCCCAGGCGATTAATTACCTGGAAGCTTATAATCTTGAAATAGGATTGTTATTAAACTTTGGAAGTAAGCGTTTGGAATTCCACAGATTTACCAATAAAAAATTTAACCCTCAAGTGATTCAACATCCTAATTCTCACATTAATCCGAAAAATCACAGTTCAGACAAATGAAAAAAGTATTACAATATTTATTTGAACACAAAACACTTTCACGGGAACAGGCAAAAGAAGTGTTGATCAATATTTCAAAAGGGATTTATTCTGATTCAGAAATAGCTTCTTTCACTACAGTTTTTTTGATGCGAAGTATAACTATTTCAGAATTGCTTGGCTTCCGCGACGCATTGATGGATCTGTGCATTTCTGTAAAACTTGACGGGCACAATGTTTTAGACATTGTGGGCACAGGAGGTGATGGTAAAAATACTTTTAATATTTCTACGATTAGTTGTTTTATTGTTGCTGGCACAAGCCAGAAAGTCGCTAAGCATGGAAATTACGGAGCAACATCAATTAGTGGTTCAAGCAATGTAATGGAAACTTTAGGCTATCGTTTTTCCAATGATAATAAAAAATTACTCAATGAAATTGAAGAAGTGAATATTTGTTTTATGCATGCGCCTTTATTTCATCCGGCGTTGAAAGTTGTTGCACCAATAAGAAAAAATTTAGGAGTGCGTACGTTTTTTAATATGCTTGGCCCAATGGTAAATCCTGCATTGCCTGGGGTTCAAATGATCGGAGTGTATAATCTTGAAATGGCCAGGATTTATTCTTACTTACTTCAACAATCTGATGCCCGTTTTATGATTATTCACAGCCTGGATGGTTATGATGAAATATCATTAACAGGCGACACTAAAGTGATTACCAATGATGGCGAGCAAATATTATCTGCCCAATATTTGGGAAAAAGAATAGTAAACCCGGCAGATATTTACGGTGGCAATTCTACGGACGAAGCAGCTAAAATATTTTTAAAGATCATAAAAGGGGAGGGAACATGGGCGCAAAACGCAGTGGTTATCGCTAATGCAGCGATGGGGCTTCATGCAACAGGAAAATTCAACAACTATGACGAGTGCTATGGATTAAGTGTGGATAGTCTTGAAAGTGGGAAGGCATATAGAAATTTTGAAAAATTAATCAGCCTTCAGTAATGAACATTCTTGAGACCATTATTGCAAAAAAGAAAATTGAAGTTGTCCAAAGACGGAGCGATAAAAGCATTACTGAATTAAAGAAAACTCCTTTGTTTAAAAAGAAAACACTTTCTTTCAGAGATTTTTTATTGAGAAAAGATAAGACAGGAATTGTTGCAGAATTTAAAAGACAATCACCTTCAAAGGGAATTATTAATAACACTTCAACTGTTGCTGAAGTAACCACCGAATATGTGAAATATGGCGCCAGCGCGATTTCCATTTTAACGGATGAAGAATTTTTTGGAGGTTCTTTGAATGATTTACTGGAAGCCACTGTTCATGAAGTTCCCATTTTGAGAAAAGAATTTATAATCAATGAATACCAATTGATTGAATCGAAAGCTTATGGGGCAGATATTATTTTGTTGATCGCAGCATGCCTTTCAAAAGAAGAGGTAAAAGGATTGTCGAAGTTTGCAAAAAATATTGGCTTAAATGTATTGCTTGAAATTCATAATGAACAGGAGTTAGAGCATATTTGTGATGCCGTGGATGTGATAGGAATTAACAATAGAGATCTTAAAAGTTTTAAAGTTGATATAAGCCATTCTATAGATTTAGGCAATAAAATACCAGCCAATAAATTAAAAATTTCTGAAAGCGGCATTGATCAGGTAAAGACGATCCGGCTTCTGAAACAACATGGATTCAGCGGGTTTTTAATGGGCGAAAAATTTATGAAAGAACAAAACCCGGGCAACGCATTTCAAAATTTTGTAAAAAAACTTTCGAAATAATTTAAAAACTAAAGATGAGAATAAAAGTGTGTGGAAATACGGATTTGGTGCAGCTACAAAAATTAAATGAACTGGAAATTGATTACGCAGGATTGATATTCTATAAGCAATCACCGAGGTATGTATTAAAAAAATTATCCGGCAGAGAAGTCAGGGATTTAGATTTAACTATTGAAAAAGTGGGCGTTTTTGTGAATGCAAGTGAAGATGAAATCATAAAACAGGTAGATGATTTTGGTTTGGATTTGGTGCAGCTTCATGGCGATGAAACTGCCTCGTTTTGTAACCGGATAAGCGATCAGGTAAAAGTGATAAAAGTATTTCGCATAGCGGATTTTGATACTAATATAAATTGGCTGGTTAAAGAATATGAGGAAGTTTGCGATTTTTATTTATTTGACAAAGGGTCAGCGGATTTATATGGCGGTACAGGTCAAAAATTTCAGTGGGGTTTGCTGGAAAAATCTACTATTGGAAAGCCTTTTTTTCTGAGCGGTGGCATTGATGTAAATGATGTTGAACCGCTGAAACAATTTAAACACCCATTTTTTTATGGTGTAGATGTGAATAGTAAATTTGAAACTGGCCCCGGAATAAAAGATTTAGAATTACTGAAAGAATTCAAAAATGAATTAAGAAATAAAAACTAAAAACTTATATGTGGCAAGTTGATAAATATGGTTACTATGGCCAGTTTGGTGGGGCATATGTTCCTGAAATGCTTTATAATAATGTTGAAAATCTGAAAGATAATTATTTAAAAATTATCAGTGAAGAACGGTTTCAAAAAGAATTTAATTCACTTTTGAAAGACTATGTTGGCAGGCCCACACCTTTATATTTGGCCGAGAGGCTAAGTGAAAAATACGGTGCTGAGATATTTTTAAAACGCGAAGATCTTTGCCACACCGGAGCCCACAAGATCAATAATACGATTGGTCAGATTTTACTGGCCGAAAAACTTGAAAAAAAACGAATCATAGCAGAAACCGGCGCAGGTCAGCATGGCGTTGCAACGGCCACTGTTTGCGCTCTGAAAGGATTGGAATGTATTATTTATATGGGCGAAAAAGATATTAAACGCCAGGCTCCCAATGTAGCAAGAATGAGAATGCTCGGGGCTAAAGTAATACCGGCAATCAGTGGAAGTAAAACACTGAAAGACGCTACCAATGAGGCTATCAGGGATTGGATCAATAATCCCGACGACACTTACTATTTGATCGGAAGTGTAGTAGGTCCTGCGCCGTATCCTGACATGGTAGCGCGTTTTCAAAGTATAATAAGTGAAGAAATCAAAAATCAATTAAAAGAAAAAACCGGAAAAGAATTGCCAGATTTTGTGATCGCATGTGTTGGCGGAGGAAGCAACGCTGCGGGCGCGTTTTATCATTTTCTGGATCACGAATCTGTAAAATTAATAGCAGTGGAAGCTGCAGGTTTAGGAATTGATAGTGGCATGAGCGCGGCAACTACACAGTTGGGTTCTATCGGAATTTTGCATGGAAGTAAAAGCTATGTTATGCAAACTGAAGATGGACAGGTAATAGAACCACACAGCATTTCTGCCGGACTCGATTACCCTGGTATCGGACCGATGCATGCGAATTTATTTGAGATGAAAAGAGCACAATTTATGAGTGCAACAGATGATGAAGCGTTGGATTCAGCTTTCGAATTAGCAAAATTGGAAGGAATTATTCCTGCATTGGAATCTGCTCATGCACTTTCAATTTTGAATAAAATTAAATTTAAAAAAGAAGAAATTGTTGTGGTGAATTTAAGTGGGAGAGGAGATAAAGATATGGAAGCTTATATGAAGAAGTTAAATGGTAATTAGTTAATTTGTTAATTGCTTTCTGAGGCAAAAAAGTTTATAATTGAGAAAAGCGATTATATATATTTTGCTAATTTTTTTAGAGAAAATGTTTAGAACTTTTGCTTTGATAAAAATTGATGATGGCATATGAACTTTCTAAGATGCTGCATATAAAGTTTTCAAGAGAAGATAGTTAAAAATAAAATGCTGAATTTTTGTTTGGAATAAATATCAAAAACACATGAACCCGATTCAAAATTTATTTTTTAAAAAGAAAAGAAATATACTTAGTATTTATTTTACTGCGGGTTTTCCACAATTAAACGATACGGAAAAAATAATTAATGCATTGCATGATCACGGCGCAGATATGATAGAGATTGGAATGCCATACAGTGATCCATTGGCTGATGGGCCTGTAATTCAGAATAGCAGCGCGAAGGCATTGCAAAATGGAATGTCCATTAAAGTTCTTTTTGAACAATTAAATAATTGTAAAAATAAAAACCAATTTGATAGCCCTTTGATATTAATGGGTTATTTAAATCCCATTTTACAATATGGTTTTGAAAAGTTTTGTACAGATGCAAAAAATGTAGGGATTAGCGGAATTATCTTGCCTGATCTCCCTATCACGGAATTTGAAAATATGTACCAAAAAATTTTAGAAGAAAATAATCTGAATTTTATTTTTTTAATCACTCCCGAAACTTCACAAGAAAGAATCAGGAAAATTGATTCAATTAGCAAAGGATTTATTTATGCTGTGTCTTCTTCTTCCATTACCGGAAGAGATACAGATATGCGCGCGCAGGAGAGTTATTTTGAAAGAATTAAAAGCATGAATTTGAAAAATGAAGTGCTTATTGGATTTGGAATAAAGGATCATAAAACATTTACACAAGCCTGCAAATACGCCGCTGGCGCGATAATCGGCACAGCCTATATTAATACCATTGTCAGAACTGAAGATATTAATAAGGAAACTCAAAAGTTTCTTAACTCAATTTTACAAGGGCAATAATCGCGTGAAAACTTATTCTGATTTAAAAAAATTAAATTTGCCGCTTATTCTATTAATATGAAACGATTTTTTTACATCTTTTTAGTTTTTCCTATTTTCGGATTTGCACAAACATCTGCTTCTGAAAAAATTGGTACAAACAATTCCGGCTTTGAAATTTCAGGAAATATTACAGGGTATGATGATGGAACTTCTGTTTCATTTTTGAATGAACAAACAGGAACACCGGAAAAGCAAACTACCATTGAAAAAGGAAAATTCATTATAAAAGGACAGTTGAGCGAGCCATCATTTAGGGTTTTGGTCTTTGGAGATCAGCCACCAGCGATTCCTTTATTTATCGATAACAGCAAAATTAAAATTTCGGGAGATAAAAATAAGTTGGACCAGCTTTCAATTACTGGTTCTAAAACTCAAACGCAATTCGCTGAATATTCCAAAGCATTAAAACCTTATGAAAAGATTTTTATTCCTGATTCAATTCATGATGTTGCATCTTTGGTTGAGGTGGAAAAGATCAGTACTGAATTTGTAAAAAAAAATCCTTCTTCTTATGTAGCGCCAATTGCGATTATCCGCATTTTACAATCTTCCGCAAATTCCGCGAAAGCCGCTGAGCTGTATAAATTAATGTCTGCAGATGTAAAAGCAACCAGTTTGTCGCAATATGTAAATCATCAGATCGAAGAAGCAAAAATAAATGCGATTGGTTCTGTGATCAAAAATTTTTCTCAAAATGATACCTCCGGAAAATCTGTAAATATTTCATCATTTGAAGGCAAATATGTTTTGATAGATTTTTGGGCAAGCTGGTGCAGGCCGTGCCGGATGGAAAACCCAAATGTGGTGGCCGCATTTAATAAATACAATAGTAAAAATTTTACCGTTTTAGGAATTTCACTTGATCAGGCAAAAGCTGCGTGGCTCAATGCCATTCAAATGGATCAATTAAAATGGACTCATGTGAGCGACCTTAAAGGTTGGGGAAATGATGTCGCGGCCCTTTTTCATATCACCAGTATTCCTCAAAATCTTTTGATTGACCCACACGGAAAGATCATTGCAAAAAATCTCCGTGGAGATGCATTAGATAAAAAACTAGATGAATTGCTAAAATAAAAAAACAGGATTTTAGCGATTAACCTGACAAGTAAAAAAGTAGATTTTGCAAATTTGTAAATTGAAATTAGCTTTTTAGCAATTGCCTTTTATATAATTGAACTGCATTTTCCAAACCAAGATATAGCGCGTCACAGATTAGAGCGTGGCCAATAGAAACTTCTGAAAGGCCAGGTATATTTTCTGAAAAATATTTAAGATTGTGTAAGTCAAGGTCATGTCCGGCATTGATTCCTAAGCCAAGTTCATTTGCTTTTTTGGCAGCAGAAATATATGATTCAATTGCTTTTTGTTTGTTGCCTTTTTGAAATTGTTTTGCATAATTTTCTGTGTACAATTCTATTCTGTCTGTTCCGGTTTCTTTAGCAGCAGCAACCATTTCTTCGTTCGGATCTACAAAAAGCGAAACGCGGATTCCCGATTTTTTAAAAATATCTACAATTTCTATTAAATAATTTTTATTTTTTTTTGTCTCCCAGCCATGATCAGAAGTTAGCTGACCTAACGCATCTGGAACCAGTGTGACCTGCTCAGGTTTATTTGCCAGAACAAGGTCAACGAATTTTTGTTCTTTGGGGTTTCCTTCAATATTAAATTCCGTAGTAATAATTTTTTTTAATTCAAAAACATCAGCATAACGAATGTGCCTTTCATCCGGGCGCGGATGCACGGTAATTCCTTCAGCGCCGAAAGTCTGAATGTCTGTTGCTACTTTAATCAGGTCTGGATTGTTGCCACCGCGTGAATTTCGGAGAGTTGCGATTTTGTTGATGTTTACTGAAAGCTTGGTCATAGTAATTGCAATTTACTATCTTCTCTCAATAAATTATTTAGACAAATATTTTGAAACGCAAAATATTAAATATCGAATTTCTATCTTTTGGATTATCACAATATCAATTCGTAAATATTTATCCCAACTTTTGTATTTTTAATTTAAATTGATTTTTTTGAAAAATATTTATCATTTTAATCTATTAAATGCCTGAATTAGAAAGAAGGCTAGGACTTGCACAGGCAACTGCTATCAACATGACCGATATGGTAGGAATCGGGCCATTCATCACTTTGCCAATGGTTATTGGAATGATGAACGGCCCATATTTTTTATACGCCTGGATCGCCGGGGCATTTTTATCGATTGTAGATGCAATGGTTTGGAGCGAGTTAGGTGCCGCATTTCCAAGAGCAGGAGGTAGTTATAATTTTTTGAAAGAAGCTTACGGAAAGAAAAGCGTAGGAAAATTGATGAGCTTTTTATTCGTGTGGCAAACGATGATCCAGGCGCCGTTGGTAATTGCTTCCGCTGCAATTGGATTCGCAAAGTATTTTTCTTATCTCGTTCCACTCAATTTTATTTCAGAAAAAATAGTAAGTGGAAGCGTTGTGATTTTGATTGTGGTTTTATTATATCGTAAAATTGAAGCGATTGGAAAAATAAGTGTGTTCTTATGGAGTGGTGTCATCATTACTATGTTTTGGATCATTGGCGGAGGCATTGCGCATGGAAATTTTTTATCACCAATCAAAAATATTAATTCCGGGCTTACGGTAGATTACGCATTTGTTACTGCAATTGGTTATGCAAGTGTAAAGTCAATTTATAGTTATTTAGGATATTATAATGTTTGCCATTTAGGAAGCGAAATAAAAAATCCTTCAAAAAATATTCCGCGCAGCATGTTTATTTCAATCGCCGGAATAGCGATTTTGTATTTGCTCATGAACGTGAGCGTGGTGAGTGTAATTCCGTGGCAGCATGCAAAGGACAGTGAATTTGTGGTGAGTGAATTCATGCAGGTGTTAGCCGGCAATACTGCTGCAAAAATTGTTACCTGTTTAATTTTATGGGTAGCTTTTGCCTCCGTTTTTTCTGCAACGCTGGGTTATAGCCGCATTCCATATGCAGCCGCTGAAGATGGAGAATTTTTCAGGATTTTTGGTAAACTTCATCCATCAAAAAATTTTCCTTATGTATCACTTTTGGCATTGGGAAGCATTGCATTTATTTTTAGTATGCTGTTCAAATTAAGTGATGTGATAAGCGCTATACTTGCCATGCGGATTATGATACAATTTATTGGGCAAGCTGTGGGTTTGCTAATCCTGCGAACCAAAAAGAAATCAAATGATTTTCCATACAAAATGCCCCTATTCCCATTGCCGGTAATTCTTGCAATTATAATGTGGCTGTTTATTCTTATTTCTACCGGAAGTAAATTTATGTTTGGTGCGCTATTAGTGATTTTTTTGGGAATTGTCGTTTACTTCATTAAAGCGAAAGTTCAAAAAGAATGGCCATTTGTTATAGTTAATTACTAATTAGCCAATTGATTTATTCTTTAATTGTACAATTTCTCTCTGCATTTCATCAATCTTTTCCAATAAATGATTTATCGTTTCGATACCTTCAAGATTAATATCGAGGTCGTAATGTAATCTTACAAATTTCTCAAGTTTCCGAATATCATCTGCATGAATAAAGCTTGACTCCTGAACTGATGTGACGCTTATCAATCCTGAGTTTTCTAATGAATCAATAAAAGAAAATTCAATATTGTGGTAAATGCAAAAATCGTTTACCGGTATTAATTCATCCTGTTCCATATCAAAAATTTTATGATGATAATTTGGATAGTTCAATAAATAAATCTTTTTGTTTCTGGCTCAAATTGATAGGTAATTTTATGTTCCATGTAATGTATAGATCACCAAACTGTCCTTCTTTTTTATAAAAAGGAAAACCTTTTCCCTTCAGCCGGATCTTAGTACCATTCTGTGTTTCAGGGTTAATTTTCAACTTAATTTTACCACTAAAAGTATCAATGGTTTTTTCTCCTCCAAGCAAAGCTGTGTATAGATCAATATCTTCTGTTTTATAAATATCATTTTGTTCGCGCCTCAAATTGGTTTCGTTTTTAATGTTAAAAGTGATGAACAGATCTCCGTTTGGCCCCCCATTTACACCCTGACTCCCATAACCTTTCAATTTTATTTGCTGTCCATTTTCTACCCCGGCTGGAATGGTGATGCGAACATTTTTTCCATTGATTGTGATTGTCTGTTGGTGTGTAGCATAAGCATCGGTTAATGATAACTGAAGTTCTGCATTATAATCCTGGCCGCGATATTTTGCCTGGCTTTTCCTGTCGCGGGCGCCTCCGAAAAGAGATTCAAAAAAATCTGAAAAATCTCCTTCATCTCCGGAAGAATAAGTGTAGTCACCGCCGCCAAAACCGCGCCCTCCAAAACCACCAAATTCTTGCTGGCCCTGGCCTTGCTGCTGTTTTGCTTTCTCATATTGGTCCGCATGTTTCCAGTTTTCACCATATTGATCGTACTTTTTTCTTTTTTCATGATCACTCAACACCTCATTGGCTTCATTGATCTGTTGAAATTTTTTATGCGCTTCTTTATCATTTGGATTTACATCGGGATGTAGTTTTCTTGCCAGTTTTCTGTAAGCTTTTTTTATATCGTCTGCGGATGCATTTTTAGGAACACCAAGTGTTTTATAATAATCAACAAAATCCATTTTCTTATTTTAGTTTTTAAAATATTTCAATAAATTATTAAACGTATAACTGATTGAAAGAGTTGTAATCTAAATTCTTTTCATTTAAAAATGTAATATTAATATGAATTGCTTTTCTCGTGGCACCGGCTGAAAAGATTCAGCATATAAGCTTCTCTGTAGATTGAAGCGATTTATTTATTAATTGATTAATAACTTTGTTCAGAAACCCAACGTTTTGCATCTTCCAAATCTTGCATCATGAATCCCTTGGTTTTTCCAGGTATCAATTTCCCAAAAAAATTGGTAAAATCCTTAATGCCTTTTTGCTCAGAAACGATGGCTATTCTTTTCCAATCGGTAAAATAAATAAATCCAAGCAATGCATCTTTGATCCATGCTCCGGCAGTAAATTTTTTTAGAGGAGTAGCGATTACCAGCAAATAATTTATTCTGTTATATTCTTTATAGACCTTGTCACATAAAGGGTTTACGATTTTTATATAATCATCTTCGGTAACGGTTCCTGTGGCTTTGAATGCTGCTACTTTAGGAGAAAGGCCATTTATTATTTCAATCATAAAAAGTTTTTTAATTGAACAGATAGGCTGAATACGGTGGTAAAGTTATAAAGAAGTGGAGAATTTCCGGGATTTTTCTGGAGAAGACACGGCGTACCTAATTTCTATTTTAATTGCTCTTATCAGGAGAGGCGATATTGAATAAATTATTTTGTTCTTTTTTCCTGATACCAAAGCTGTACCTGGCATTGACACCAATACGCCGTGTATCAGATTTTCTGAAACCACTTGCAGAGAAACTGCCCTGGTTCAAAGTAAAATTATTATTGTTCGTGTAAAACAGATCAGTTCCGCTGAGTGTGATCACCAATTTCTTTTTTAAAAACTGTTTATTAATGTTGAGGCTTAATGATCCGAAAGGAGAGAGTTCATAAAATTGTTGTTGCCCGTTAAATCGTGCAAAACCATACAATGTTAATTGCGAACTGCCTGACAGCTTTAATGTTTGATAAGAAAATATTGACCAGCTTCCTCTTTTAAAGGAGAGCGGTTCTCCTTCGTAAAGGCCTTGATAGAAATTGTAATTATATTGCGCGCCTCCAATGATAAAAAGCTTTTTACCTGGTGGTATCGCGCCAATTATTCTGAAATATGTTTCTTTATTACTCCCCAGATTATCGTAGGTTCTGTATGCAACTCTTCTATTGGAATCGGCCTGGTAAACTACATTTGTGAAAATATCTTTTGTATCATTTATTCCAAACGCAAAAATGGGATGTTCATCTGCGGAAATATTCATCTCATAATTTTGAGTGAACTGAGGCCGGAGCGATGGATTGCCGGTTTCAAAAAGATAAGGATCAACATAGTGCTGCGAAGGGTTCAGCAAATCATAACCCGGCCGTTTTATCGTGCGCCGGTAAATTAGATACCCACGCAATTCATAGCCCATGACTTTCATAAGAGGGCGGCTTAGAAATACATAAGGGAAAAAATCGGTACGCTTAAGGCTGAAGGTAGTGTCATCGGGAATTTGTTGCTTACCAAGCATGGACGTATTTTCCATTCGTGCGCCTGCTTTCAATGTGATATCCGAAATTGTTTTTGAAACCTGGATATAGGCCGCATTGATTGCTTCATGATAATTGAAAATGCTGGATCGCTCATCGTCTGCTACATGTATCGTTCCTTCATGACGAAAATAATTCGTGTTATTTTTAAATTCTGTTATCGTAGTTTTTATCCCTGTTTCGATAGTGATTTTTTTTCTAAGTTTCCAAATTAAATTGGATTCACCGGAATAAAAATTCAGATTAGTTCTCAAATCCCCGTTACCAGAAATAATTGCTGTCACTGGCATTGTAAAGTTAGTAGTGAAGTTTTGAAGAGTTTTATTTGGAGAAAAATTATAAGAAAAATCATTCTTCCATTCAGATCCAAGAGTGTCTATGCTTAACTTAGTTGTGATGCCTTGTGAAAGAAAAAAAACGTTATTTTTATTTGATACATCCGCAGAATTATTGACCAGCAAATCGCCATTGCTTATCTTACTAATCGAGCTTAAATTAGTTGCCTGATTTTGCGCATCGCTTAGCGTAACCCTTCCATCATAACTTATTTCCCATTTTTTATTCAACTCATAACTGATTCCATAACCTATATAATAATTATTTCCGGGATAAATCGTTCTTGCATCCTGGCTTAGCATTGAATCCGTTGCAAAGATCCGGTTGGTCTTTATCTCATCATAAGTATTTTTATGGGTAATCTGCACATTCAGATAATCAGATAAAGATCCATTGTTGTTGTTTAAATTGAACCCGGCAAATTGAGTCCCATATTTTCCCTGTTGCATTCCTGCGTTTATGCTACCTGTCAGCCCGATCTTTATCCCTTTTCTCAAAACAACATTAACTATTCCCCCGGTTGCCGATGCATCATACTTTGCTGATGGTGTGCGCAAAATTTCAATGCTTGCTATAGAATTAGGCGGCAGGCTTTTCAATAATGAAGCAATGTCATCAGTACTCATTTTTTGCTCTCTTCCATTGATATAAATTGCTGCCGGCGTTGTGCTGTTCAAATAAATATTACCATCCTGATCCATAAAAAGGCCAGGTATTTTCTCAAGAACTTCGTAACCGCTGGTTGAGCCGGCAGCAAGGTTTTCGGGATCAACTATGGTCTTGTCATCCTCTTGTCTCATCATAGGTTTCTTTGATTGTACCACAACTGCATTTAAAGTAGTGGCCCTATTTTCGAGCGTAAAAATAAAAGTAGATTTATCATTCATTAAGGCAATTCCCTGCCGTAAAAAATTATAATTAACTGCTGTTATCAAAACAGTGTATCTATGATCCTGCATTAAATTAATAACAGTTTTTCCTAAACTATCGGTCACCTTTTCAAGAAAATGAATAGAATCATGTTCTGGCAAAATCTTTATGGTCGCATATGGTACAGGATGAGCCTGTTTATTGACAACGTTAAAAGTTATTTCTTTTTGTTGTGCAAATAATTTGTTTGGTGCAAAAGCAAATACAAAAAATGAAAATAGTATTTGTATAATTGAGGGGAAAAATTTTGTTATCATCAAAGCGGTTCAGTTAGTGTTAACGAATTTAATCGTTAAAAAAACATAATAGAGCTTGTTTTCTTTTGTGCAAATTGACGACTTTTTTCTTAAATTATTAATTGCTAATGATTATTTTTTAAAATGCTTCTTTATTATCGCTAAAGTTTCTTTTATTTTATGCATGGGCTTAAATGCTTCCAAATTCATTTCTGATATATAAAGATTCGATTTTCCTTTTTTGAACCGATATTATTTATTTTTGAACACTATAAATAGCAAAGGAAAAAATGGGAAAACTACTTTTTAGTTTATGAGTAAAAACCATAAAAAACTTTTACTGATTTGAGAAACATTCTATCAATAAAAAATATTTATTTAATTTATATCAAATAATCTGGATGCGCACAAACCGGAAAGCCGCGATGAGCTTTATTTTTATCACTCTGATTTTAGATGTTACCGGCCTGGGGATTATTATTCCGGTTCTTCCAAAGTTGATAGAAGAATTGATACATGGTAATATTAGCGTGGCGGCGAGTTATGGCGGCTGGCTTACTTTCGCCTATGCTATTATGCAATTTATTTTTTCACCGGTAATTGGTAATCTTTCAGATAAATTTGGCCGCAGGCCGGTATTGTTATTTTCTTTGTTTGGATTTGGGATAGATTATATTTTTTTATCCGTAGCCCCAACTATTGGCTGGCTTTTCGTTGGAAGAATAATCGCAGGAATCACCGGAGCAAGTTACACAACTGCCACAGCTTACATCGCGGATATAAGCGCGCCAGAAGACCGCGCAAAAAATTTTGGATTGGTTGGCGCAGCGTTTGGTTTGGGTTTTATAATTGGCCCTGTCATCGGTGGATTGCTTGGCACTTATGGATCAAGAGTTCCTTTTATCGCTTCAGCAATACTCACTTTTATAAATTTGATCTATGGATATTTTGTATTGCCAGAATCATTGCCGGTCGAAAACCGGCGCCCGTTTGAGTGGAGACGAGCAAATCCTTTCGGAGCATTCAAACACCTTAAAAAATATCCGGCAGTGGGAGCACTGGCAATTTCTTTTTTTTTGGTTTACATGGCAGGACAATCTGTTCAAAGTGTGTGGGCTTATTTCGGTATAGAAAGGTTTCAATGGAATACAAAAATGATCGGGCTTTCATTGGGAATGGTGGGTTTATTGGTCGGCCTGGTGCAGGGAGTCCTTATTCGATTTATAAATCCGATTTTAGGAAACGTAAAAAGCGTTTATATAGGTTTTGGCTTGTATGCGCTTGGGCTCGCATTATTTGCAATGGCAAATGAAGGCTGGATGATGTTTGTATTTTTAGTTCCATATTGCCTGGGTGGAATTTCCGGGCCTGCATTGCAGTCTATCATTACGGGGCATGTTCCTGCAAATGAACAAGGCGAATTGCAAGGAACACTCACCAGCCTGATCAGCGCCACTTCTATCATTAGCCCGATTATCATGACAAATTTATTCGCGCATTTTACTTCTAAAAACAGTTCCGTCTATTTTCCAGGAGCACCGTTTGTGTTAGGTTCTGTTTTGATGATAGCAGGTGGTGTAGTGGCTTATAAAGTTTTGCATAAAGAAGCCTCTCTGCCCTCCAAAGGAGGGTTCTAAGAAACAATTCATAATTCATAATTTTCAATTTGCTTCAAAGCATCATTCACATCAACGACCGGCAAACCGCAGGTTTTGTCTCTGCACACATAGATCATGGTTTTTCCGGGAACCGATTTGTTTTCTAATAATGGAAGATAACTTTCATTTTCAGCGCCAGAATAAATAACATTCGGTAAATATTTTTTTTGAAATTCAGCCAATTTTTCTTTCCAGTTTTTTCCGACGATCGCGACTTCGTAAGGCTCAAAAATTTGCAAAGCCACAGCCTGTGCCCAATTACTGTAATACCCTAAATTTTTTTTCACATCATCCGTTACATTTTTTAATAGTTGAACAGCCTGTTTTTCATAATTTTTATTTTCAAAAAAAGAACTCAGTAAAAATAAATTCTTTGTCATTTCACTGTTAGACGAGGGAATTACATTGTCGGTGACTTCCATTTTCCTTGCAATCAAATTGCTGTGCCGGACATTGGTGTAAAAAAACATTCCTGAATCTTTATCAAAAAAATGCGCTTCAACATATTCCGTAAAATCATTAGCCTTTTGCAAATAGCTTTCATCAAAAGTTACCTCGTAATATTCAATTAAAGCACTGATCAAAAAAGCGTAATCATCCAAAAATGCGAATATGGTCGCTTTGTTATTTTTGTAATTCCGGAATAAAGAATTATTTTCTGTGCCAACATTTTCCAGCAAAAAATCAATATTTCGCTTCGCAGAATTTAAAAATTTTTCTTCTCCAAAAGCTTGATAAGCATCAATGAAACCCTTTGCCATCAATGCATTCCACGAAGTGAGGATTTTATCATCAGTTGCGGGTGGGATGCGTTTTTCTCTTTCTGCAAATATTTTTTTATTTAATGTCGATAGTTTTTTGTTCAATTCATCTTCAGTAAGATCATATTTTTCAGCAATATTTTTTTCATGATAATTTGCATCCGGAATATTTTTTCCATACTCCCAGTTTCCTTCAGATGTAATTCCATAATAGTCAAAATATAGATTTTTATCATTTTGCAAAATCTTTCCTATTTCTGTATCGCTCCACACATAATATTTTCCTTCCTCGCCTTCGCTGTCTGCATCCAGTGATGAATAAAATCCTCCCTCTGGCGAAGTAAGTTCGCGGTTCACAAATTCTAATGTTTCATAAACCACTTTTTTATATAATAGATTTTTAGTTAGCTGAAACGCATGGCTGTAAAGGCTTACAAGTTGTGCATTATCATAAAGCATTTTTTCAAAATGGGGCACATGCCATTTTGAATCAGTTGCATAGCGCGAAAATCCTCCGCCAACCTGGTCATATATTCCGCCGTTAGCCATATTATACAATGTGATTTCTACAGCTTTTAATGCATCTATATTTCCTGATAAATAATGATATTGTAATAAAAACTCCCAGATTGCAGGCATTGGAAATTTCATAGTTCCTTTGGTACCGCCACTTTCCACGTCAATCTTTTTTTCAAAATTTAAAAACATTTCATCAAAAACATTTTCATTAAATACAACCTGATTTGCATTCATAGGAATATGCTCGATATCACGAATCCCCTTTAAAACATTTTCAGCCTGCTCTTCTAATTTTGAGGGTTCATCTTTATAAATATCCGCGAAGTATTGCAGCAGCCTTATCCAATTTTCTTTAGGAAAATACGTACCGGCGAAAAATGGTTTTCCGTCAGGCATAGCCAGCGCATTCAAAGGCCAGCCACCATTTCCATTGATGAGGTATGCCGCATTCATATAAACCTGGTCTACGTCGGGCCGTTCTTCACGGTCTACTTTTATACAGATATAATTCTCATTCATGACACTGGCAACATCTTCATTTTCAAAACTTTCATGTTCCATTACATGACACCAATGACATGCTGCATAACCGATGCTTATCAGCAACATTTTATTTTCCTGTTTCGCTTTCTCAAGAGTTTCCGGGTTCCATGCAAACCAGTTTACCGGATTGTGTGCATGTTGTAAAAGATAAGGCGAGGTTTCATTTATAAGTAAGTTGGGCATTATCAATTATTATTATTCTATTATTGAACGATAGATTTTTAGATTTTATATTCCTATGTGTTCACAATTGCAAATACAAGCAGAAAATAATTTGATGAGAACTTACATGATCTGTTGCGAAATTGTTTTTCAAAGTTAAGTTATGCATAGAATTTACTTTTTCTATAATTTAGCTTATATGGCCACACAAATAATTACTAACATCAGTTTGCTTGCCAACACAAGGCCGGGGCGTGAATTCATTCGTGGAAATGATCTTGCAATTTTGCCTTCTATTAAAAACGCTTTTATAATTATTGAAGACGATATTATCGCAGAGATTGGAAAGATGGAAGATCTTGAATTTCCAAATGAAAGTTATTCAGCGCCCGATAATACTGTTGTGCTGCCATGCTGGTGCGACAGCCACACACACCTTGTTTTTGCCGGCAGCCGTGAAGAAGAATTCATTGATAAAATTAATGGATTAAGTTATGCGGAGATAGCTGCAAAAGGCGGTGGTATTTTAAATTCCGCAAAAAAATTGAATGAAGTTTCCGATGATGTGCTTTTTTCGGAATCGTGGAAAAGACTGGAGGAGGTTGCCAAACTTGGCACAGGCGCAGTTGAAATAAAAAGCGGCTATGGATTAACGTTAGATGGTGAATTGAAAATGCTTCGCGTGATAAAAAAACTAAAAGAAAAAAGCCCGCTCAAAATAAAATCTACATTTTTAGGGGCACATGCCTTTCCGTTGGCATATAAAGAAAATCACAAAGAATACATTGATTGCATCATCAATGAAATGCTTCCTGTCATTGCAAAAGAAAGACTTGCCGATTATATTGATGTGTTTTGTGAAGAAAATTTTTTTTCTCCGGAGGAAATGAGAATTATTTGCGAAGCAGGAAAAAAATATGGATTAAAACCAAAATTACATGTAAATCAATTGAACAGCATCGGCGGTATTGAAGCAGGAATTTCTCTCAATGCATTATCACTTGATCATTTGGAAACCTTGATGCCAGCAGACATCAGTTTGATTGGCAATTATAAAGGTGCAGCCACACTTTTACCTTCAGCAGCTTTTTTCCTGAGGATGCCTGCGCCGCCAGCGCGAAGCCTTATTAATGCCGGCGCTGCGGTTACACTTGCATCAGATTATAATCCAGGTTCCTCACCTTCGGGAAATATGAATTTTGTTATTTCTCTGGCTTGCATTCAAATGAAAATGCAGCCTGAAGAAGCTATAAACGCTGCAACTATCAATGGAGCATGCGCAATGGAAATAGAAAATGATTATGGAACTATCTGGCCGGGAAAAAAAGCAAATCTTATTTTTACAAAACCAATTTCTTCACTTGCTTATATTTTTTATTCTTTCGGAAATAATTTAATTGATAAAGTAGTGATAAACGGCTCTTTTATTTGATTTGAAATTTTAAACTCTTATAATTAACTCATGCCTGCATATTTTAAACGATATAATAAAACAGACATTCTTTCGATCACGCATATCCGTAAGTTTGAAACAAAATTGGGTGAAATAATTCTTTGCGATGATTCCGAAAATATTGAAAAGACAATTGCAGAAACTCCTGCGAAGTATATCCTGTTCGGAATCCCGGAAGATATTGGCGTGAAGGCCAACCTGGGAAAAGGTGGCGCGGACTCAAGCTGGTTTTCTTTTCTTGATTCATTTCTCAATATTCAAAGTAATGATTTCTTAAGTGGAGAAAATATTTTTATTGCTGGGCATTTTGATTTTACTGATGCGCAAAAACTGATCAATGTAAATGCTGCCACAGATGAAGAAAAGATAACGGCTTACCGTTATTTTGTAAATAAAATAGACGATGCTGTGGAAGAAATGGTGAAAATAATTACTCAATATAAAAAGATTCCTTTAATTATTGGTGGTGGCCATAACAATGCCTATCCGGCTATAAAGGGCACTGCCAAAGGGTTGTATAAAGCCGAACTTTTGCAGCTTGCTCAAATTAATTGTATAAACCTGGATGCGCATACAGATTACCGGCCTATAGAAGGAAGACATTCAGGAAATGCATTTCGCTATGCGGATGAGGATGGTTATTTGAATAAATATTGCGTAATTGGAATTCATGAAAATTATCTTCAGCAAAATGTTTGGATCGATATTGTAAATAATCCTTTCATTGATTGCATTACTTATGAAGATATTTTTATTCATGAAAAAAGAAATTTCATCCAGGCAATTGCACATGCTACCGGTTTTACAGAAGATAATTATACTGGCGTTGAACTCGATCTGGATGCGCTCGAGAATACTTTGAGCAGCGCTTCAACGCCTAGCGGAATTTCAGCCTTACATGCGCGGCAGTACATGAATTTCGTAGCAACAGATTCTAAAATTGCGTATGTGCATATCTGTGAGGGAGCTACAAAATTAAATACCGGCGAAACATCTTCATCTACCGGAAAACTGATAAGTTATTTGGTGAGTGATTTTGTGAAAGCGCATGGGAGGGCGGAATGAGAATACGAAATAAATGCCGCATAAGCCAAAAAGTAGTTTTAGTTTTTTCTAATAAAATAATTTTGCTTAATGGTTAAACCTCGTCCCATTTGCATAAATAAAACTCTTAAATTTGATTTATGAAAATTTCATTGCAATACGTTAATGACGTCAATGGTAACGCTCAGGCAGTGCAAATGCCCCTTACAGAGTGGGAAAAAGTGCTGAATAAGCTTAAAAAATACGAGCAGACTTTAAAACTTAAATCTGATCTTAAGGAAGCATTTGAGCAGGTTGCAATTCTCAAGCGAAGCAAAGGACATAAACAGACACTAAACGAGTTTCTGAGTGAGCTTTAGCATTATACCGTCCAACAAGTTCAAACAGGAAGTAAAGCGCCTGATAAAGAAATTTCCCTCAATCAGACAAGAACTTGCTGACCTCAACACGACATTGATTAACGAGCCGGAAACAGTAACACCTTTAGGAAATAATACTTTTAAAATCAGGCTTGCTATCAGAAGTAAGTGAAAAGGAAAAAGTGGCGGAGCAAGAATAATAACGTATACGGACAGAAGAGAAAGAAGTTTATCTCTTGACTATTTATGATAAATCAGAGTTTGACAGCGTCGATGATAAAACCATAAAATCTATAATAAAAACTTTGAACTCCTAAGAATAAAACGATAAATCATGAAAGTTATGAGTTGTTTATCCGGAAGGTTTTTAATTCCTGTCTTATCTACTTTTATGTTTTTATTTAATTTATGATTACCAAAACAAATTTTAATAAACTCCTGTCTGCGCTGAATTTCACGGACAAAGAAGGTGTTTTTTCAAAGAAAATTCATGGAATAGTAATACAGGCAGATACATCTGCAGAGAAACTTATTTATCCAAAAGGAATTAAAATTGAGGGTGAGTTTACTACTAATTTTTCCAGCGCTGAAAATTTTGTAGTTTTTGAATGTGTGCACCGTTTATTGGAATTAGGTTATAAGCCCGAACAACTTACGCTGGAACCCAAATGGAAATTAGGTGACGGAGCAAGTGGTGGAAGAGTGCAGATATCGTTATAAACGATAACGATGGAAAAATTGATTTACGATGTTGAGTTATATTTGACCCGTAATGTAAAATTATTATATTTGTAATAAAAAATAAACTAATGTTAACTATTTTTCAGGATTATAATGCTATAAAAGATAATATTACAAAGATAATAAGCCTTAGCGGTTATAAAAATGAATATGTAGCAAAAAAAATCGGACTTACGCCTCAAAACTTTGCAATAAAAAAACTACGGAAAAACTGGAGCGTTGACGAAATAAAAAAAATTGTTGAAGTAATAACTGAACCAAACGAAGATGCCATGGATGCCCTGATGCTGGAAATTATGAGAAGCAGAAAGGCTGAAGAAACTGTGCCGCTATCTGAACTTAAAAAGGAATTCGGATGGAAGTAATAACGAAAAGTGGGTTTCGCAAAGATCTAAGAAAATGCCCCAATCACATTCAGCAAAAAACAGGAGAGATAATAAATATTTTAGAAAAGGCTGAAAATTTACAAACTTCCGGTGTGGATTATAAAAAAATGAAAGGTGGTAAAAAAGATGAAGATTTTTATAGAATAAGAGTTGGAGATTGGCGCATAGGAATTGAGTTATTAATGCCTTCCATAATCATCTTTACAATTTTACATCGTGGAGAAATCTATAAACACTTCCCGCCAAAATAATTTAAGATGAAAGCTTCAAGCGACCTTTTCTGTTTAAGGGAAAATAGAAATTAGAATGTAATTCTAAATAAGAGGAAAACTACATTTTAGCTTATCTTAAACATTCACGAAAGTGTTGAAATCACAAAAAAGCCGTTGCTTTCAAACAACGGCTTTAGTAATAAGAATGAAGAAGCTCTTATTGCGGACTTAAATATTGCGCATACGCATATCCTTCTGCGCCACTATCTTTTTTTATCAGCCACCATTGGTCATTAGTTTTACTTTGAAGAGTAACGATTTCACCATGTGCTGCTTTTCCTACAACTGGCTGATCGGTGCCGGGGCCTTTCCTGATATTGAGAGCAGTGATGTCTGTGGTTACTTTTGCTTTTGTGCCCGCAGATGCTGCAACATTTACATTCATTACGACATCGCCTGCACGGAAATCAGGATCTATTTTTCCGTAAAGCGCCCATAGTTTATCTTTTGTAGCACCATCAGGGGCATCGCCATCAATGTGCAAAACATTACCCTGTTCACTTACCTGGAGATTGCTTATGCCGCTTGCGTTTGCGGCATCTATAAGTTCTTTATATTTATCTTGTAACGCTGACATGTTTGATTATTTAATGGTTAATTGATTATTGATTTTTGTCGGATGAAGCGAGTTAAGGCTTTGCATCAATCTTTGCAGATCAGCGCGCTTGATATTTCCTGTCAAAGTGATTTCCCCACTGTTGACTGCAGCAGTTACTGTTGGAAAATCTTTGGTTGCATCTTTTACACCTTGGGTTAATGTGTCATCAGGCGCGGTTATAGGAGCCGCAGGGGCTGCAACTGCGGGGGTAACTGTTAAATTATCCACTACAGATTTTACTCCTTTTACATCTTTCGCTGTTTTTTCAGCTGTATTTTTGCACATATCATCTTTTACTTCTCCGGTTAATGTTGCAACGCCATCAGTAACGGTTGCAGAGGCGCCTGTGCATTCAGGAGTTGCTGCAAATTTTTCGGTAACATTTGCCTGTACGTCTGAATCTTTGGGCTTGCAGCCAAAGTAAAATGTAGATGCCGAAAAGAAAACGGCGAGCAAAACTTTTGTGATTTTCATGTTTTAATTGATTTAAAAAATTAATAATAAAAGATTGTAACAAAAATAGTTCCCAAATATTATTTGAAGAAACTAATGAAGCATTATCGACAAAGTAAATTAAAAAATCTACTTTTCAACTTATCAGGACCCACTTGTGATTATTATTCAAAATGGTTATTTTCTTCACAACCTGTTCATAACATTCATGCAGTTTTTACTTTTCTCATTCATTATATTTGATGGAATTCGATTGGAAACTTTATTAGAAAATTATTTTTTAAATAAAATATAGAACGCAAAACAATACCCAGCAAATTTTTTCCACACAATTGATAGAAAATGACTGAAAAAAACTTGTTTGATTATAACGAAGAATCCATCAAAAGCCTCGACTGGAAAGAACACATTCGCCTGCGCCCTGGAATGTATATTGGAAAATTAGGCGATGGCAGCAGCCCCGATGACGGCATTTATGTATTGTTGAAAGAAGTGCTGGATAATTGTATTGATGAACACACAATGGGCTTTGGTAAACATGTAGATGTTTCTATCAAAGATAAAAATGTTACTATCCGTGATTATGGAAGAGGCATTCCACTTGGTAAAGTTGTAGATGTAGTAAGTAAAATTAATACCGGCGCAAAATATGATAGCAAAGCATTTCAGAAAAGCGTGGGGCTGAATGGCGTAGGAACCAAAGCAGTGAACGCTTTGAGTCAATATTTCAAAGTAACCTCAATAAGAGAAGGTAAACAAAAAAGTGCGGAATTTGAAAGAGGAAAATTAATTAAAGATGATAAAGAAGCGAAAACCGCTGAGCAAAATGGAACTGAAGTAATCTTCATCCCTGATGAAACTATTTTTAAAAATTATCACTACATCAATGAATTTCTGGACAATCAATTTTGGAATTATTGTTTTTTGAATGCAGGCTTAGTAATTAATTTTAATGGCAAAAGATATGTAAGTAAAAATGGATTGCTTGACCTGCTTCAGCGCAAAACCAACGAAGACGAGATTCGCTATCCGATCATTCATTTGAAAGATGAAGACATAGAAGTAGCGATAACTCACAATAATCAATATGGCGAAGAATATTACAGCTTTGTAAATGGCCAGTTCACTACACAGGGCGGTACGCACCTGTCCGGTTTCAGGGAAGGTTATGTAAAAACAATCCGGGATTTCTACAAAAAGGATTATGACGCTGCGGACATTCGCGGAAGCATTTGCGCAGCCATCAGCATCCGCGTGCAGGAGCCGGTTTTTGAAAGCCAGACAAAAACAAAACTGGGTTCCAGCATTATGTTTGAAAAAGGGCCGGCGGTTAAAAGTTTTATCACCGATTTTTTGGGCAAAGAATTGAATAATTTTTTACACAAAAATCCCGCGACGGCTGATGCATTAAAAAGAAGAATAGAGCAAAATGAAAGAGAGCGCAAAGAATTAGCGGGCATAAAAAAACTCGCCAATGAAAGAGCAAAAAAAGCAAACCTTCATAATAAAAAACTTCGTGATTGCCGTTATCATTTTAATGATTCAGCAGAAGGAAAAAATAAAGATGAGACCAACGCGAAGCGAATGGAGACAACCCTTTTCATCACTGAAGGAGACAGCGCCAGCGGATCAATCACCAAATCGCGCAATGTAGAGACACAGGCGGTTTTCAGCTTGCGTGGAAAGCCATTAAATAGTTTTGGGCTCACCAAAAAAATCGTTTATGAAAATGAAGAATTCAATTTGCTGCAACATGCTTTAAATATTGAAGAAGGTTATGAAGATCTGCGATATAACAATATTGTATTTGCAACCGATGCCGATGTGGATGGCATGCACATCCGGCTTTTGCTGATGACTTTTTTCCTGCAATTTTTTCCTGATCTTGTAAAAAATGGTCATGTTTATATTTTAGATACGCCTTTGTTTCGCGTGCGTACCATGCCCGGAAAAAACAAAGAAAAGCAGGAAACTATTTATTGCTATGATGAAAAAGAAAAACAAAAAGCGGTGGCGAAATTAGGTAGTAAACCTGAGATAACACGCTTTAAGGGATTGGGTGAAATTTCTCCTGATGAATTTGGTAAATTTATTGGGGATAATATAAAATTACAACCTGTAATGCTTTTGCCTGAAATACATATTCAACAATTGCTGGAATATTACATGGGAAAAAATTCGCCGTCACGCCAGGATTTTATTATTGATAATTTGAAGGTGGAGTTGGATTTGGTGGAAAGTAATTAAGAATTGAGAATTGAGAATTAAGAATTATGAATTGAGAATTGAGAATTATGAATTTGGCACCTTGAAAATAAATCGCGATTTTTCAATAAATAAATTAGGAATTACGATTGTGAAAGAGAACAATATCATTTTAGAGAAGTCTTACAATTTTGCTTTGAGAATAATTAAATTGTACCTGCATTTGAGAAAGCAAAAAGTTGAGCGTGAATTATTAATCCAATTACTTAAAAGCGGAACTTCTATTGGAGCAAACGTTGAAGAGGCAATAGGGGCGCAATCAAAAAGTGATTTTATTCATAAAATCTCTGTTGCATTCAAAGAATCCAGGGAAACTTATTACTGGCTTAGATTATTCAAAGATGCTGAGATTATGGATCTTAAGCTATCTGCCTCTTTTCTTTCTGAATCCGAAGAATTGTAAAAAATACTCTCATCAATTTTAAAAACCAGTAAAGGACTTGGTAGGGAATGAGAATTAAAAATTATGAATTAGAAATTAGAAATTAGAAATTGCTATCCGCAGTATACATCTTCTTATTCATAATTTTTAATTCATAATTGTAATAGTTACGCATTCTTAATTCATAATTCATAATTCTTAATTCATAATTCACACAATGCACATAGTTTTTCAAGAGGAAGATGTAAAAACACTTTCCAAAAGTTTTGAACAGGATGAAACATTAAGGGATGAAATTTTCGAAATAAAAGATGATTTCGCGGTTGGGCCATTGAGTGAAATTTATTCTCCCGAAGGAATAAAAAATAGAAAAGAATGGTGGCGCAAAGTTTTGTCAGACGGCGATTACAGCCATCTTGTTGAAAGTGACGAAGTAGATGATGATAAAACTTGGAAAGAAATAACAGAGAAATTAAATAATAATGAAGAAGAAACAGTTTGGATTTGGATTGCACCGAATAAACATGATGTGAGTGGATATTATTGGCTGATGTCTCAACTAAAAGAATTTATTGGAAGGATTTATGTTCTCTCATTAAACAACCTTCCATTCATAAATGATAAAGGAAATATTTTTTATCCTCAAAATTTATTTGAAATTCCACCAAAAGAATTTTTAAAAGCAAAAAAACTTGCCAGGCCAATTACTCCATCCGAATTTGAAATTGATCCCGATGAATGGACAAAGATCTGTAATGAAAATAAAATGGTACGTATTCTTGAAGGCGCTAAAAAATTAGTACAGCATGATGAAGATTTTTTCGATAAATTTCTTTTAGAATTTATAACGCCTGATTGGCAAAAAGCTAACAAAGTAATTCACCAGTTTTTGAATAAATCCAAACATATCACCGGCGATGCTTACCTGCTTTGGAGATTAAAAGAATTAATTTTGAATGATAAAATTGATGCGCAGGGTGAGATAAAAAATATGAAAGATTTTGAAGTGAAGAGGAAAATAAATAACTAATATTTAATAATTAATGTGCAATAATCAATAATCAAGTGAAAACAATAGTGGGATTCTAAACTCTTGCAATAATTATTGGATGTTGATTATTGATATTTTCTGCTTAAAATATTTTTAATAATAAATGGCAAAAACCTACAAAGAAGATTATCAGCACAGCGATTCCGGAATTTCCGGGCAATATAAAACATGGTTTTTAGATTATGCCAGCTATGTAATTCTCGAGCGCGCGGTTCCCGCGATTGAAGATGGCTTGAAACCGGTGCAGCGCCGCATTCTCCACGCCATGAAAGAAATGGATGATGGCCGTTTTAATAAAGTAGCGAATATCATTGGCCAAAGCATGCAATATCATCCGCATGGCGATGCAAGCATTGGTGATGCAATCGTAAACCTCGGGCAAAAAGATTTGCTCATAGAAACCCAGGGAAACTGGGGCGATGTGCGTACAGGAGATGAGGCCGCAGCGCCAAGATACATTGAAGCACGCCCAAGTAAATTCGCTCTGGAAGTGGCTTTTAATAGTAAAACCACCAACTGGCAACTGAGTTATGATGGAAGAAAAAATGAACCGGTAACTCTTCCGATGAAGTTTCCACTTTTACTGGCGCAGGGCGCTGAAGGCATTGCTGTTGGCCTCGCCACAAAAATTCTTCCTCACAATTTTTGTGAATTAATTGAAGCCATTATAAAATATTATAAAGGAAAAAAGTTTGAACTCTATCCTGATTTTGCTACAGGAGGAATGATTGATGTTACCAATTATAATGATGGCGTTCGCGGAGGTAAAGTGCGCGTGCGTGCAAAAATTGAGGAATTCGATAAAAAGACTTTGCTTGTTAAAGACGTGCCTTATGGAACGACTACCTCTCAATTAATTGAAAGCATTATAAAAGCCAATGAAGCCGGAAAAATAAAAATTAAAAAAGTTACAGACAACACGGCTGCAGAAGTAGAGATTAGCATTGACCTGGCTCCCGGAATTTCTCCTGACATTACCATTGATGCGCTGTATGCATTTACCGATTGTGAAGTTTCGATTTCGCCCAACGCCTGTGTTATTGAAGGGCAGAAGCCAACATTTGCCGGAGTGGGAGAGTTGCTGAGATTTTCTGCGGATCATTCGCGCAATCTTTTAAAACAGGAATTGGAAATAAAACTTCGCGAGCTCCAGGAAAAATGGCATTATACATCTCTGGAAAAAATATTTTTTGAAGAAAAAATTTATAAAGAATTAGAAAAAAAACATGAAACCTGGGATAAAGTAATTCTTGCAATTGATAAAGCATTTATTCCTTTTAAAAAAATATTGAAAAGAGAAATTACCCGTGAAGATATTTTGAAACTAACGGAGAAGCCTGTTCGAAGAATTTACAAGCTGGACATTGATGATTTGAATGAACAAATAAAATCGCTCGAAAATGACATTGTGCAAGTAAGAAATCATCTTGAGTTTTTAACTGAATACGCTATTTCTTATTATGAAGAATTATTAAAAAAATTCGGAAAAGGCCGCGAGCGCAAAACAGAAATAAAACTCTTTGATACGATTCAAGCAAAGGCTGTAGCGATTGCCAACTCGAAAATTTATGTAAACCGCGTTGATGGCTTCGTGGGCACAAGCCTTAAAAAAGATGAATTTATTGGTGACTGCAGCGACCTTGACGACATCATCGCGTTTACTAAATCAGGCAAAATGAAAGTGGTGAAAGTTGCCGATAAAGTTTTTATTGGCAAAGATATTATTCATGTGGCGGTGTTTAAGAAAAATGATGAACGAACTACCTACAATTTGATTTATGCAGATGGGAAAAAAGGGATCAGCTACGCCAAACGCTTTAATGTAACCGGCGTCACCCGTGACAAAGAATATGATCTTACCAAAGGTGATGAAAAAAGTAAAGTGCATTATTTTTCTGTGAATGCAAATGGCGAAGCAGAAGTAGTTCGTATCCTTCTTACGCCGGGCTGCAGCGCGCGAAATAAAGAACTTGATTTTTATTTTGAAACAATGGAAATCCGCAGCCGAAGCAGCATTGGCAACCAGGTAACCAAATACCCGGTAAAGTCTATCCGTTTATTGGAAAAAGGAAAGTCAACACTTGACCAGCGCAGGCTTTGGTTTGATGAGACTTTTGGAAGATTAAATGTAGAAGAGAAAGGAAAGTTGTTAGGAAATTTTGATGGAGATGATAAAATCCTTGTCGTTTATATTGATGGCAATTATGAAATCACCGGCCAGGAAATTACACAACGGTTTGATGCGAATAATATAGAATTGATTGAAAAATTTGATCCTGAAAAAATAATTACGGCGGTTTATCTTGATAATGAAAAGCTGCAATACAATGTAAAGCGTTTTAAAATTGAAACCAATACATTGAATACCAAATTTCTTTTTATAAAAGAAGGAAAAGAAAACAGGTTGATAAAAGCTACAACCATTTCAGAGCCTATCCTTGAAATGCAAAGCGGGCGCGGCTCTCAAATCCGCAGGGCTAAAATCAAATTGCATAAAGTGGTTGATGTTATGGGCTGGCGCGCGATAGGAAACAAGCTTACCGATTATTCAAAAAGCGATCAGATGGATTGGGTGAAAACCGAAAAACCAACATCACAGGCGGAATTATTTGAATAAAATTGAAGAACTTATTGTCAATGCATTATCCTGCTACTATCCATGCACCATTCATGCATTATCTTTTGTCAAAATAATTCTCAGGCACTTACTTCAAAAAAGTTTATGATGGTTGGACAAACGAAAAGATAGCTTTTTGAGATTTTATAATAATTCTTTTGGAAGAAAGTAAATAAAAGATCAACAGAAATATAGCGTAAATTTTCCATGGATCGAATAAATGAGAATATTTTAAGATGTTGAAAACTTTTGGAAATTTATAAAATAATACTGATTTAAATCAGTTAAGTATGTTTATATCAATTTCTTATATTTTTCAAAATTCAATATCAATTCAAAATTTTTCTATGAAAACAAGTTTACAAAAATCCCGCACAAAAAGAAAAAGTTTAAAAAAACTATTTCAGTTTTCTTTGCTCTTTATTTATTTTTTCAATACTGCTGCAAAAGCACAGCCTCCGGTGGATCCAAGTTCCATTATTGGCAAAGTGGTTTGCGGTTATCAAGCCTGGTTTTCAGCTACCGGTGATGGTTCTCCTATAAACCGATGGACTCACTGGTCGCCTGGCACAGCGCCGCAACCGGGTATTGCTCCTAATCCGAATCCTAACCTGACTTTCGACGCTTATCCGGATGTTTCCATTTATAATCCTGCCAGCTTATTTCAAACCAATTTTGCCAACCAGGGAAATGGTAATCCTGCACAATTGTTTTCTTCCTTTAGGACAGATGTAATTGATAAACAATTTTCATTATTGCAGGCCAATGGCATTGATGGTGTGGCATTTCAAAGATTTATTTGGGAAGTTTTGGTAGACCCCGCTTTCAAGGCTCTTCGGGATTCGTCTGCTGTTCATGTGAGAGCATCGGCGGAAAAGTATCAAAGAATGTTTTATTTAACTTATGATCTAACCGGATTAGGTAACGTTCAGGCAGCTTCTGACCAGGTAAGGTTTGACAGTGTTAAAGGTGACTGGCAAAATAATATGGTTGGTAAACTTCAGTTCAATTCTTCGCCAATGTACGCAAAACAAGGTGGAAAGCCAGTCGTACAGATTTGGGGTATTGGATATAATACGGGTATTGGCACTGCAGCTCAGCAGCTTGACCTCATTAATTGGTTTCAGTCTCAGGGATGTTATGTTATTATCGGCGTTCCTATAGATTGGCGCAATGGTACAGGCGCATCAAAACCAGGATGGATCAATACTTATAAGGCGGCGAATATGATCTCACCATGGGCTGTTGGCGCTTACACTGATCAAACTTCTACAGACAATTATAAAAATAATTATTTAGTACCTGATTTGAATTATTGTAATAGCAATGGAATAGCCTACCAGCCGGTTATTTTCCCTGGATTTTCGTGGTCAAACTGGAATGGTGGCGCTCAAAATCAAATCCCGAGAAGTGCAGGCAATTTTTTTTGGCATCAGGCCACCAACCTGCGCTCATTAGGAATTACTACAGCAGAGATAGCCATGGCTGATGAGTATGATGAAGGCACGGCTATTATGCCTATGGCAGATGGATATAATATGATACCAACTAACCAGTATTTTGTAACCACCAGCGCAGATGGTATCTATCTTTCATCCGATTTTTATTTAAGATTGGCTACGAAAATTACCAAGCAAATAAATGGAACTGATCCCCCAATTTCATCTGTTCCCGTTCCTTATTCAGTTGGTCCAATTTTTTTCAGAACGAGTAATGAAGCTAAATATGATGCACAGCCCACGTGGTCTAATACTACAGATTACAAAAGTAACGTTACCGCTTATGGAAGTAATTATGGAAACCCAGGCTGTGCAGTTATCCAGGCAAATGCGCATAAAGGGCAGTATTCCTTAAAAATTTCAGGCAGAGATAGATCTTCAGGCACTTCTTATGCTTATTTTAGAGTTTGGTCGGTTAATATTCCTGTAAGTTCAACCACTCAATTAAGCTTTTGGAATTATCCGGTAAATACGCTTGGCAGATATGCATCTGTTGATCTTACAATGAGCGATGGCTCAACACTAAGAGACAGTGGCGCCCAGGATTCTACTGGCATTTCTATGCATCCTGCTGCCGGGCGGGGCATAGTAAATACATGGACAAAAACCCTATGTAATATTGGCACATGGTTGAATGGCAAAACAATTGTAAAAATCATGGTTGCTTATGATCATGGAGCTGCTACCGGAGATTTCAGTGCTTACTTTGATGACATTTCTATCAATACAGCCGGCAGTCAGCAATTATTTATTTCCCCAACAAAAAAATTGTCTTTTTCGGCCAAAGGATCAAAGAACGATGTTGTGCTTACTTTGCAAACAACAAAAGATGAGAACGTGAAGCATTACGAAATAGAAAGAAGCATTGATGGTGTGCAGTATAATAATATACAAACTTTAATTCCTTCTGAAGAAGCAGGGATGAAATCTTACGCAGTTACTGACGCTGATGTAATGGTTAATTTTAAGAATGCAAATCAGTTTTACTATCGTCTTAAAACAATCAACTCCGGCGATAATATTTCTTACAGTAAGATTTTAAGTATTAAGAACGAAACCCTTTCTCAACAAGTTTATATCCTTAATAATCCTTTTGGAAATGGTATTAATATCAGGCTGGCTAACCCACCAAAGGATAAGGCTCTTCTTCGCTTATATGATGCCTCTGGAAAATTATTAATTGCCAGGGAAATTAAGAACGCAGGAAATTACATTCATCTGAATACTCCGTTTGGAGCAAGCTCCGGAACGTATATACTGGAATCACAAATTGATGGCAGATCATTCATAAATAAATTAGTAAAGGAATAAGAAGGAATAAGGGTATTTCCTGATTATCGCAAGAGAGGCCTCAAAAGGGCCTCTTTTTTTTGTAAAAGCAAACCCCGGAGATGCTAAATAAAAATTGAAAAAACTATATTATTACTTATAAGCTCTTTTTAAAGAAAATTAAAATGATTATTCACTTTGAACACTATATGTATTAATTGTTCGTTATACGTATTCTGCAGCCCTAAATCTGCATCCAATGACTATGAATCATTCATTACCGGTGAATAAAATAAGCCTTACATTTATTTCTATTTTCAAATCTCCCAGTCATTGTTTTAAATCATTCTTTTTTTTTGGAATTCTTATTCTATTTTCGAGCTCATCATATTCACAGGCGCCGGCAGATCCTTCGTCAATCATTGGTAAAGTGGTGTGCGGCTACCAGGGATGGTTTACTGCTACCGGTGATGGATCGCCCATTAATCGCTGGACTCATTGGTCTTCCGGAACTCTGCCCCAAGCCGGAATAGCGCCCAATCCAAATCCAAACCTCACGTTCGATGTTTATCCTGATGTTTCGTTTTATAATCCGGCAAGCTTATTTCAAACCAATTTTGCCAACCTTGGAGATGGTAATCCATCAAAGCTTTTCTCAGATTATAAACAAGACGTTATTGATAAGCATTTTCAACTGATGCAGGCAAATGGGATTGATGGGGTAGCGTTTCAGCGTTTTATTTGGGAAGTCCTGGCAGATCCGGCATTTCACGCACATCGCGATACAATTGCTGTTCATGTAAGAGCATCGGCTGAAAAATATCAACGTATGTTTTACCTGGCTTACGACCTCAGTGGTTTGGGTAATGTGCCTGCTATTTCTGACCAGATAAGGTTCGATAGTATCAAAGGCGATTGGCAAAATAATATGCTTTCCAGGCTGCATATAACTTCTTCACCAATGTATGCAAAGCAGGGAGGTAAACCTGTTGTTCAGCTTTGGGGAATTGGATATAATCATATAATTGGAACTGCGGCTATCCAGCTTGATTTGATCAATTGGTTCAAAGCCCAGGGTTGCTATGTTATCATTGGCGTTCCTACCGGCTGGCGGACAGGAACGGGCGCATCAAATGCCGGCTGGATAAACACTTATAAAGCAGCCGATATGATTTCACCGTGGACTGTAGGCGCATACATTGATCAGGCATCTACAGATAATTTTAAAACAAATTTCTTAAGCCCTGATTTATCTTATTGTAATACTAACGGGATCGCATATCAACCGGTAATTTTTCCAGGATTTTCATGGTCCAACTGGAATGGTGGCGCTCAAAATCAAATTCCCCGCAAAGCAGGTTGTTTTTTATGGCATCAGGCTACTAATCTACAATCACTCAATATAAAAACAGCAGAAATTGCTATGCTTGATGAATATGATGAAGGCACCGCGATTCTCCCAATGGCGGATGGCTATAATATGATTCCTACGAACCAGTATTTTGTAACAAGCAGCGCAGATGGAACTTATCTATCTTCAGATTTTTATTTGAGGCTTGCCAATAAAGTAAGCAGGGTTATCAAAGGCCTTGATGCACCTACGCCAACTCTTACTGTTCCTTATTCAGTAGCGCCAATATATTTCCGGACAAGTAATGAAGCTAAATATGATCCACAGCCTACGTGGACAAATACTACAGATGCGTTATCGAATGTTAGCGCTTACGGAAGCAATTCAGGCGCGCCAGGCTGCGCCACTATCCAGGCAAATCCACATAACGGTCAATTTTCTTTAAAAACATCCGGAAGGGATAATTCTGCAACAACTTCTTATGCATATTTCAGGGTTTATGATGTTAATATTCCTGTTACTGTAAGTACTGATTTGAGTTTTTGGACTTATCCCGTAAATTCATTAGGGAGGTATATTTCAGTTGACCTAGTAATGACTGATGGTACTACTCTGCGTGATTGTGGCGCCACAGATACAAACGGGGTTTCAATGCATCCCGCCGCTGGAAGAGGTATTGTGAATACCTGGGCAAAAACAAGATCCAACATAGGTTTATGGCTAAAGGGAAAAACAATTGATAAAATATTAATCGCTTATGATAACGCGCCTTCTACCGGTGACTTCACTGCATATATTGATGATATATCAATAAATGAAAATTCTTACACAAGTCTGCCCTTAAAATTATTGTCATTCTCTGCCCAAGCGATAAAAAATGATGTTCAATTGCAATGGCAATCAGTCAGTGAAAATAATTTAAAACAATACGAGATTGAAAGAAGTGTTGATGGTAATAGTTTCTATAAAATAAATACTGTATTTCCATCTTTGACGAGCGGGATTAAAAATTATAGTTACACCGATTTAGAAGTTCGAAAACATTTTAGCAGTATTTCTCTTTTTTATTATAGGCTTAAATCAATTGACCTCGATAATAAATTTATTTTCACCAATATACAATCAGTAGGATTTCCAAAAAAGCCTGGAATAATTAAGATTTTCCCGAATCCTTTCAATAATAAAATTGAGATATCAGTGAATGCTTTAAAAGATGATTACCTCAATGCTGCAATTACAACAGTAAGTGGGAAAACAGTGCTGAATTCAAAAATAAAAGTATTCAAAGGCCTTTCTGAAATTTCATTAAAAAATTTAGAAATCCTGCCAAAAGGGATTTATTTCCTCAAGATCACAATGGGAGATGAAACGGAAACCTACAAAATTGAAAAATAAAATATCGGCAAAATCTATAAAATCAGTTATCCTAATATCCTTCACATGAAACCTTTTCGATTTTTTTCCAAAATATCAATTCTTGTAATAGGATTAATATTTTTTATTTCAACAATTGCTAACGCAACTACCTGGTATTCTTACGGAAATAGAGATCCAAGTGTATTGACAAACTGGTTTGCAAATACAAGCGGAGGCGGCGGAAGTCCATCAAATTTCACAACTGTTGGTGACATTTTTATTGTGCAAAGTAGCAATATTTATACTACAGCTGCCGGTTGGACTGTTACTGGATCAGTTCAGGTTTCCGGCACTTTAACATTTGCATATGCCGGGGTTTGTAATCTGGGAGATGTAACTGTTAACAGCGGTGGTAATATGAAGATAACAAATAGCTATGCCACTTATGTAAATAATATGACAGTGGTGTCAGGTGGAATTTTAACGCAAAACCAGGTTTATGTAAGTCCGGAATACCTGCAGGTACAAGGTAATCTTAGTATTTTAGGCAGCTATGTTTATACAGGGTTTACGCCTGCCATCATCATGGCAAATGCGGGCACTCATTACGTTAATACAGGAACAACTTCAGTTTATCGCTTATTGCTAAGAACTGGAAATTATTATGCAAATGGTCCTGTAACTGTCAACTATGAGTTTTTTGCTATGTGGGATATGGCGGGCGGGTCCTTTCATACAAATGGACAAACGGTCAATGCAAATTGGGGCGTAGTCATTAGTGGTGGAACACTTTATGTTGATGGGGGAACATTGACTGTCGGTAACACTGTAGGTGGAATGCTAATAGGCAGAACAGCCAGCTTCAATGGAGATTTGCAGGTTATTTCAGGAACTCTATCGGTTCCAGGTGGAGGTATTTATCTTGGTAATCCCGGAACCAGCACACCGATAGGAACCGTAACACAAACTGGCGGTACTATTACTACCGGTACTATTAATACCGGTGCACTTGATATTGGAGGTAACTGTGTTTTTACTCATGTAGCCGGTACAAATAATATAAATGGTTTTTTGACTTTAGAAGCATCAACCAGTAAATACACTCATACCACAGGAACATCTACAGTTAATATTTCAGGAAACCTTACCAATAATGGTACATACTCTACCGGGACAGGAACTGCGGCTATAAATATTGCCGGAAATTGGAGTAACAACAATATATTTACTACATCTACTGCTAATACTGTAACCTTCAATGGAACCACTGCAGCACAATCTATTGGTGGAACGTCATCAACAACATTCAATAATCTTCTCATAAGCAACGCTGCGGGGGTTAACCTGGCAAACGCCGAAACGGTAAATACTACATTAACGCTTACGACAGGAGTTTTAAATATCGGAGCGTATAATCTTACACTTGCTTCAACTGCCAATGCTGTTGCTGGTAGCGCTTTTTCAGCAAGCAATATGATTGCTGCGGACGGTGGGGGAGAAGTGAGAAAGGGTAGAGCTGCGCTTGGGTCTTATCTATTTCCTATAGGTAATGCAGCCGGCACCCCGGCATATTCCCCTATTACTATTAATTATACAGCAGGAACGCTTGCTGGGGGAGCTTACGGGGGTATTAAAGTAAATGCTGCTAAACATCCTAATAATGCCAGCACCACGGATTATTTAAATAGATATTGGACTGTTAGCAATAGCGGAATAACCAGCCCTTCATTTAATGTTACAGCAAATTATGTAGCAGGTGATATCGCCGGAACGGAAGCAAATATAGCGGCAGCAAAATACACAGGGTCATTGCCTTGGGTAAAATATGCTGTTATTGGCTCAAATACTCTAACAGCTACTGCTGTTACTAACACCGGAACCGGTATTGTTTTCAGCGGCATTTCCAATATACTACCTACCGCTTCGATAAGTGGAGGAGCTACCGTGTGTCTCGGATCAGGTGTTCCGCTGGCTTCGTCCATAACGAACGCCACCAGTTCAATCTCATACTTATGGTCGCCATCTACAGGTTTAAGCTCTGCTACGGTTGCAAATCCAACTGCAACTCCCGCTACAACAACAACTTATACACTTACCGTTAATGATGGAAATGGATTTACGGGAACATCAGGAACTACAACAGTTACTGTTGCAACTTTTCCGGCAGCGCCAACAGCCAGTGTAACAGCACAGCCAACCTGTACTGTATCCACAGGAACGATAACTATCACTGCACCTACGGGAGCAGGAATAACTTACAGCAAAGACGGAGTAACCTATACCAACACCACAGGAGTATTCAGTGGAATGACATCAGGCAATTATAACCTTACTGCAAAGAACTCAAGCGGCTGTATCTCCGCTATAACAACAGTAACAGTAAATGCCCAGCCGGCAAGACCCGCAGCGCCAACCATTACAGCAGGAGGGCCGACCACCTTTTGTACAGGCGGAAGTGTAACCCTCACATCAAGTGCGGGAACAACTTATTTATGGTCAACAGGAGCAACCACAGCAAGCATCAGCCCGACAACATCAGGAAACTATAGTGTGCAGGTAACCAATGCCAGCGGTTGCCAGAGCGCATCCTCAGCTGCAACGGTTGTAACCGTGAATGCATTACCCGCTATAAGCGGTACATTAAGTATATGTGCAGGATCTACTACTCAATTAACAGGTTCAGGCACAGCATCGGCTTCCAGCCCGTGGGTATCAGGGACTACAGGAGTTGCAACGGTTAGCAATACAGGACTGGTAAGCGGTGTTTCAGCAGGAAGCAGTGTAATAACCTATACCAATAACAATAATTGCAGCATAACAGCAACCGTAACAGTGAATGCATTACCGGCTACACCAACCATTACAGCAGGAGGGTTAACCACCTTTTGTACAGGCGGGAGTGTACCCCTCACATCAAGCGCGGGAACAAGTTATTTATGGTCAACAGGAGCAACCACAGCAAGCATCAGCCCGACAACATCAGGAAGCTACAGCGTGCAGGTAACCAATGCCAGCGGCTGCCAGAGCGCATCCTCAGCTGCAAAGGTTGTAACAGTAAATGCATTACCCACTATAAGCGGTACATTAAGTATATGTGCAGGATCCACCACACAATTAACAGGTTCAGGTACAGCAGCGGCTTCGAGCCCTTGGGTATCAGGAACTACAGGAGTTGCTACGGTTAGCAATAGTGGTTTGGTAAGCGGTGTTTCAACTGGAAGCAGTATAATAACCTATACCAATAACAATGGCTGCACTATAACAGCAACCGTAACCGTGAATGCATTACCTGCAGCAACTATCAGCTATACCGGAAGCCCTTACTGTTCAACTGGAGGTACAGCCAACGTAACTCTTACAGGAACTTCCGGAGGAACCTATACTTCTACTTCCGGACTGTCAATTACTGCAGCCACAGGAGCGATAAATCTTTCAGCAAGTACGCCCGGAACCTATGTTATTACTTATACAATTGCCGCTTCCGGTGGATGTTCTTTATTTTCTACGACGGCTACAATTCAGATTGGAACAGTTTTGACTAATAATCAGTTGGATTACACTAATGGAACTCATGGTAGTCTTTGCCAAACTCCTGCAGAAAACGGTAATGCAGTTTTTTCAGCCCCTGCAGGAACAGTATTTACAACGGTAAACTTTGCAAGTTATGGTACACCAAATGGGTCATGTGGTTCATTTACAATAAATCCTTCTTGTAATGCAACTACCAGTCAATCTGTAACTGAAGGATATATGCTTGGAATTAATTCAGCAACTATTCCTGCAACGAATGTGGTTTTCAGCGATCCTTGTACAGGTACAGTGAAGAAATTATATATTCAGGCTACTTACACTCAACCTATCTGCAGTGGTACATCTCAGGGGATAATTACAGGAACCACGCCAATAGGGGGCACTGGAACTTATATTTACTATTGGGAACAAAGTACTACATCTTCATCCGCTGGATTCTCAGCAGCATCGGGAATAAATAACACTATAAATTATACACCTGGAAATCTAACTCAAACGACCTGGTATAGAAGAACTGTTAACTCGGGATGTTCGAATGTGTCTCCTGTTATTCAGGTAACGGTTAATGCAACACCCGCAGCGCCAACCATTACAGCAGGAGGGCCAACCACCTTTTGTACAGGTGGGAGTGTAACCCTCACATCAAGTGCGGGAACAACTTATCTATGGTCAACAGGAGCAACCACAGCAAGCATTAATGCTACAACATCAGGAAGCTACAGCGTCCAGGTAACCAATGCCAGCGGCTGCCAGAGCGCATCGTCAGCTGCGACGGTTGTAACCGTGAATGCATTACCTGCAGCACCAACAGCCAGTGTAACAGCCCAACCAAGCTGTACTGTATCCACGGGAACCATAACTATCACTGCACCTGCGGGAGCAGGAATAACTTACAGCACAGACGGAGTTACCTATACCAACA